>JBEEFR010000102.1:0-4114 GCA_041166285.1 Actinomycetota bacterium
GATAGCGAATCGGGCGGCCGTGTTCGGACAGCCACGTCACGTCGGGCTGGGGCAGCGTCAACCGCGCGACGATGAGTCGGTCGCTGTCGTGGTACGAACCGAGCACGTCGAGCGCCGCGCCTTCGCCGAGCGCGAGCCAGTCCGGCGCGGGGGCGTCTTTGTCCCAGCGCTCCCCGCCGTTGCGGAACTCCACGACCCAGCGGTCTGTCGTGAGTTTCGTGGACAAGTGCACGACGACCTTCGTGCCGTCGCGTGTGAGGCCAGTGATCTCCGCTGCGAGAACGCCTGAAGTGTTCACGACGACGAGATCGCCCGGTTCGAGGAAGTCCGGGAGGTTCCGGAACCGCGTGTGCACGAGTTCACCTGTCGACTTGTGCGCCACCAACATGCGCACGCCGTCGCGCGACAAACGGCGCGCCTCAGGGGGTTCGTGCGCCTCGAGCGCCGCCGGCAACTCGAAGCTCAGGCGCGCCGTGGTCATGCGACTTCCTCCAGCGCCTCGGCGCGGACAAATCCGCTGTCGGGTCGGACTTGGAGCATGCGAAGAAACGACGGCACCGCGACTTCGTCGGGCAGCGGCCGGTCGGAGATGTCCTCGCCGGGGAACGCGTCTTGATGCATCTGCGTGCGCATGTCGCCCGGGTCGAACCACCACACGCGCACTCCGGGCTCCTCGACGGCGAGCACGTTGCTGATCTGCTCGAGCGCTGCCTTGGCTGCGCCGTACGCGCCCCAACCGGCATAGGCGCCGTGTGCGGCGTCGGAGGTGACGTTCACGATCGACGGGTGAGCGGAGCGCTGTAGCAGCGGCAGCGCCTCCTGGATCAGCGCCAGCGGCGCGCCGGCGTTCGTCCGCACGACGTAGGCGAAGTCCTCGATCGCCAACTGCGCCAGCGCCGGCATTGGCGTCGGTCCGAGCGTGCTGGCGTTGTTGACCAACAGGTCGAGCCCGCCGGTGCGCTGCGCCGCGGCGAGGAGTTGGCTGCGATGCGTGCCGTCGGTGACGTCGCCCGGCACCGGTATGACGGTGCCGCGCAATTGCGCGGCGGTGCTCAGCACCGCATCGATGTCGCGGCCGTCGATGATGACCGTCCAGCCGTCGTCGGCGAGTGCCGCCGCCAGTGCGCGCCCGAATCCTTTGCTACCGCCGGTGATGATCGCTGTTGTCATGTCGCTACCGTAAGAGCTAAAGTTCACTTTAAGTCAAGGAGTTTGTGATGGATCTTTCAATCGGTGAGGTAGCCGACAGAGCGGGTCTCGCTCCGAGTGCCTTGCGCTTCTACGAGAAAGAAGGCCTCATCCACTCCGACCGCACCGAGGGCGGCCAGCGCCGCTACCACCGCGACGTGCTGCGTCTCATCGCGTTCATTCGCGCCGCGCAACGTGTGGGACTCACCCTCGATGACATTCGCGACGCGTTGCGAACGCTGCCCGAGCGCAAAGTGCCGACCGCTGCGGACTGGGCGCGGCTCTCGAAGAGCTGGCGACCGCTGCTCGATCGACGGATCGAAGAGATGCAGCGCCTCCGAGACCGGCTCGATAGCTGTATCGGTTGCGGTTGTCTCTCTCTCAAGACGTGCGCGCTCTCGAACCCACAGGACGTCGCGGCGAGCCAAGGCCCCGGGGCCCGTTGGTTAATCGTCGACGACGACTGAGGGCGGTCGCGTACCGTCGCGCACATGACTCGTCATGCGTACGCCCGCGCCGCCAACCCCGTGTGGTCGCTCGGCAAAACAGGCATCTAGCCGCTTCCTTCACCAAGCCCACAAGGAAGCGGCAGGACTTGGGATCGCCCCTCGTCGCGTGATCGCGACGTAGACGCGCGCGGCCCTCCTGCCTTGAGCAGGAGGACCACATTGCAATCGTTTGTTTCGACCGTTCCCGGTCTCGGCCCCCTCGTCGCGCGCGAGGCGCGTCGGGTCGGGTTCTCGCCTCGCCACATCACCACCGATGGGCGCGCCGACCTCGTTTCGTTCGACGTCGCGCCGCCGAGGTTGCGCACCGCCGAAGCCGCGTTCGTCGCCGTCCATGACCTCCGGACCATCGCACGGCCGGTGCGGCTCGTCGTACGCGTCCGAGACGAATCACGTTTCACGCGGCGCGAGTTGCGACGTCGATACGAGCGGCGTCTCGGACGGCTGGCGACCGATCGCGAAACGGCACCAGAGCTGTGGGTGCTACAGACGCGCTCGGGTCACATCTGGCTCGGACTGCGCCTGCAGGCAGCGCGACCGCGCCGCGCCGCGGAACTGCCCGGCGCGCTGCGGCCCGCGGTCGCCGCGGCGATGCTCGAACTCGTCGCCGTGCCCGGGCTCGTCGTGGATCCGTGCTGCGGCACGGGCACGATCCCGCTCGCGGCGGAGCAAGCGGTCGCCGGCGACCTGCACGTCGACGCGGCGCGCTCCAATGCCACCTCGCTGTTGGTGCGCGCCGACGCGCAGCGCGTGCCGCTGCGCACGAACTGCGCCGCTGCCGTCGTCACGAACCTGCCGTTCGGCCGTCAACACGTCGTGCAGGGTTCGCCGGTGGCGTGGTACCGCCGCGTGCTCAACGAGGCGTTGCGCGTGGCGCCGCAGGCGGTCGTATTGGCGGCGGCCACGACGCCGTTCCGTCAGGCGCTCGGTCGTCTCGACGCGGAACTCGCTGACCGCTACGACATCGAACTGCTCGGCAACCGCACGGTCATCTGGGATGTTCGGCGAGGAAGGCCTGGCCGCGCGGCGACAAGCGGTATCCCGTCTCGAGGCTCTCGGTGAGCCCCAGTTCTTTGAGGCGGCGCACCTTCTGCTTGAACGGGAGTCGTTCCATGCCGACCTGCGGCGCCAGCTCGGTGCTCACCACGCCGGTGTTGTCGCCGATCAGCCGCAACACCGGCACCGCCCAGTCGAGACGCGCCAGCTTGGCGCGCTCGGCGTCGCTGAGCTCGGTCTGGTCGCGCAACGCCACCCGCGGGTCGTCGCCGTGCAGGTGAAAACGGATCCGGTACAGCGTGCCTTCGGGTCGCAGCGCGCTGACGACGTCGGCGCGGTCGGGGTGGCCCGCGGCGCGTGCGTCGGCGTCGGTGATGTCGCTCTCCTCGATCGGGTCGACCGCGTCGATGAACAACACGCCACCGGGCGATCGCAGTGTGCCGCCCGCCTTCACCGTGGGTCGCTTCTGCCGCCTGAACGCGAGCGTGATCGACCCGTCCGCGAGCCCAGGCCAGAATCGCGCGGGAAACAACATCGCTACGACAGTACGGTCGCACCGATGGGGAAGCGGTACGCGGTTCTCGCGGCGGTCGTAGTCGTCCTTGTCGGCGGGCGGGTCATGCTCTCGGCTTCCGACGACGGGCCTTCGACGAAGCCACCGCCTATCGCTCGGGTCGGACCGCTCACGGCGAACATCCACGACGCCTATGCGCTCTCGACGCCGCTGGCGCGTCATCCCGTTGTGGTCGGCGCGGGCACCGTCGGCGCAAAACGCTGGATCGTCGTCGGGTACCTAAGCCCTGCCGGGCGGTTGTGTTGGCAGATGCGCGGTTACTTCGGCGACCAGACGGGCGTCGGCTGCCGCAAGCGCGACGTGATGGCTCCGTACGAAGAGATGACGGGATCAGGTCCGTCTCCGGGCCGCTTTGTCGAAGTCGTTGCTGTGACAGATCAGGTGCAGTCGTTTCGTTATCTGACGGACAGCGGCCGATCGTGGTCGCCGAAGCTCGTTCGTTTGCACGCCACGTCGCTGAGGATGTTCGCGACCGTCTATCCGACGTTCGCGGAGCTAGGACGCTCGGCATCGGCGCGGATCTGGGTCGATCGGCACGGCGAGGAGCACAGTGACATTGCCAACGCGCTGCCTGCCGGACTCACGCGGGCGTGCGCGTCCGCCAACCCGCCGCTGCACGGCGCTGCAGACGGGCTGCCTCATGCCGGCGCGACGACCTTTGCCACAGTGCAGCGCGTCGCCGATCGCAGCGGTGCCGAAATCATGTCGAAATACGACGCGTCTGCGGTCAGCGTCGAGCCGCGCGGCGGCGACGTTTGGACCAGACGCGCGGGTGAGGTCGTTGTCGTGCCCGCTGCCGACGCGTTCCTCCGCGTCTACCTCCACTCGAGCCGCTCATGTCCCGGCGCGC
>JBEEFR010000103.1:0-18382 GCA_041166285.1 Actinomycetota bacterium
CGTCCGCCAGCTTCGTCGCAAGCTCGGCGACGCGCTCGACCTCACGACGGTGTGGGCCGTGGGCTACAGGTTGGGCTGACGTGCGCCGCCGAATCGTCGTCACCATGCTGCTCGTCGTCGCGGTGGCGCTCGGCGTCGCCGGCGTCGGCAGCCAAGTGCTCGTGCGGCGCGCCACGCTCGAAGACGCGCGCAAGGACGTCGCGCTTCAGGCGCGCCAATTCGCCGGCGCCAACGAAGACTTGCGACGCCCGGCGTTGCTGGCGGTGCTGCAACGCGCGTTACGACTCAAGGGCGTGGCCCTCGTCCGCTTCACCACGACCGGACGCCCGCTCACGGCCGTGCCTGCCGGAGTGTCGACCGGCGACCTGCGGGCCGCCGACCTCGCCGCAGGGTCGACTGTGTCCGGGACGCGGGGCACGCTCGTGTACGCGGCGGCGCCGGTCACGCTGCCGTCGGTGCGTAGCGGCGTGGTCGCGGTCGTGTTCACGCGTGAGCTCAAGTCGCTCAACCGCGGCATTGGTTTCTTCGCAATTGCGGCGCTCGTGAGCCTCGCACTCGCAGCGCTATTCGGCAGCCGCCTCGGGCGACGCATCGCGCGCCCACTCGAGTTCGCGGACGCCACGACGCAGCGGATGGCGGCGGGCGACCTCGCGGCGCGCATCGAGTTGCCGGCGGACGCCGACCCCGAGGTGGCGTCGCTGGCGGCGTCGATCACGTCATTGGCGACGAGCCTCGAGCGCAGTCGCGCCGCCGAGCGCGAGTTCTTCCTCTCGGTGTCGCACGACCTGCGGACGCCGTTGACGGCACTCCGCGGCTACGGCGAGGCGTTGGCCGACGGAGCGATCGAAGACCCGGCGCGCGCCGGCGCGATCATCACGTCGGAAGCCAGGCGTCTGGAGCGCCTCGTGGGTGATCTGCTTCAGCTCGGTCGCATCGGCGGCGGCACGTTCGCGCTGGATCTCGGCCCCGTCCGAGTCGAGGACGTCCTCGACGGTACGGCCGAAGCGCTGCAACTCGCGGCTCGCGACGCCGGGGTGGCGCTGCGTCTTCCGGAGCGCCACGACCTCGTCGTGCTTGCGGATCCCGATCGGCTTGCGCAAGTCGCCGCCAACCTCATCGAGAACGCGCTCGCGTACGCGGCGACAGAGGTCGGGCTCGGCATCACCGCCGAAGGGTTCTTCGTCGAAGACAACGGTCCCGGCATTCCACCCGAAGAGCAGGCTGCCGTCTTCACACGGCACTACCGCTCAGATCACTCGCCGAGCCGACACATCGGAACCGGACTCGGCCTGGCGATCGTCGCCGAACTGGTCGCCGCGATGGGCGGCACCGTCAGCGTCGCGTCGCCCCGTCCGGGTCACGACGACGGTACGCGCTTCACCGTCACGTTGCCGACGCCGATCGCGCCGACCTGAGGTCCTGTACGGCGGCATGCCCGGCCTTGGCCGCGTCGCGGATCGCGTCGCGGGCGGCGTGCGTGTCGTCGCGGCCTGCGCTCAGCGCACCGGCGCTGAAGGTCGCCGGGGTCACGTGGATCACTTCGTCGTACACGACGCTCGCGTGCTGCGCCGCGGTGTCGATCGCCGAACGCATCTTCGCCAAGTCGGCCTCGGCCTTCGAGGTGTCCTTGCCGTCGTGCGTCGCCTCGTCGATCTTCGTCTGAATGCGATCGGCGGCGTCGCGCAGCTTCGCCACTGCTGCCAACTCTCGGTCGCTGGCCACGACGAGGCGCGCCCGTGGCCGAACAAGCACGAACACGCGGTAGTCGTCGACGATCTGGCGGCACTCGGCGCGCAGCTCCTGCGCGTTGTCTTCGCTCTGAATCTGGTTGGCCAGCGACGCCAGGCCGCTCGACGTGTGATCGTCGATGTCCTTCAACGCGGCGCGATGGTCGTCGCTCAGGTTGCTGCGGTTGTCGAGGCGGTTGTTGAGTTCGACGATCGCCTGCTGGCGGCGATCGATCGCGGCCAGGCAGCGCGACTTCACGCGGTCCATGCGGGCGTCCTGCGCCTGCGAGCGATCACGGGTCTGCGCGATGGCAACGGCTGGCGTCAGCGCCAGGGTCACCGTCACCGCGGTCGCGGTGACAAGGGTGCGGAGCTTCATTGGGCGGGGTCTCCTTCGGGAGTAGCAGCGTCCTGATCGACGGCGTTCAAGTCCGACTCGATGTCGCGCAACAGCTGGTCGACCTGCGTGAGGTCGGCATCGGCGGCGCTGGTGTCGAGACTCGCCTGTTCGTGAGACCCGTCGACAGGAGCCTGCGTGGCGGGGGGCGCGCTGGTCACGGTCTTGTCACCGCAGGCGGCTCCGCCGAACGCGAAGGCTGCAGCGAGCATCAGGACGGGAACGGTTTTGCGCACATCCACACCATCGTCTCCTTGTGTGATCCACGGATGAGTCAGTTGTTAGGGAAGTGTTAGCGGTAGCTTCGTGTCGTAGTGGGTAGCGGTTTGACAACCTACGAGTGGGTTGACGACGACAGCGCATTTGCTGACGTATGTCGCGCCGCGGCCGCAGAGGAGGTCTACGCCCTCGACACCGAATTCCATCGCGAGCGCACCTACTACCCGCACGTGGCGCTGTTGCAGCTGCGGTGGGCCGAGACGACCGTCCTCGTGGACACCCTCGTCGTCGACATGGCGCCGCTCGCTGGGCTGCTGCAAAGCGACGCCCTGCCGATCCTGCACGCCGCCGACCAGGACCTCGAAGTCTTCCGCCGTGCCTGCGGCGCGCTGCCAAGCCGGATGTTCGACACCCAGATCGTGGCGAACTTCGCCGGGTTTTCGACACCGTCGCTCGCCAGCCTCGCCGAGCGCATCGTCGGCGTGCGCTTGCCGAAGGGCGACCGCATGACGGACTGGACGCGGCGCCCGTTGACCGACAGTCAGTGCACGTATGCGGCGTCGGACGTCGCCCACCTCGTGGCCATCCGCGACCACCTGATCGAGGACCTCGAAGGCCGCGGACGGCTGTCGTGGGCCGAAGACGAGTGCGCGGCCTCGTTGGCGCGGGCGGCGACGCCGAGCGATCCCGACGTCGCTTGGTGGCGTATCAAAGAGGCGCGTCAGTGCCGCGGCGACGCACGCGCGATCGCCCAGGAACTCGCCGCCTGGCGTGAGCGCCGCGCCCAGGCGACCGACGTGCCCGTCCGCTTCGTGCTCGCGGACCTGGCGGTCGCGGCGATCGCCCAAGCGGCACCGACGTCGGTCCAGCAACTCAACGCGGTGCGCGGCTTGAGCGGTCGCGGGGTGCGCGGCGACGTCGCCGAGGAGATCCTGGCGGCCGTCGCTCGCGGCAAGCGCCTTTCACCGGAGCAGCTGCGCGTTCCGTCGACCGACGACATCGAGCGCGAGCAGCGCCCGGCCGCCGCGCTCGCCGCCGCCTGGGTCGCCCAGCTGGCACGCCAGGAGCGCATCGACGCCACGATGCTCGCCACCCGCGCTGATCTGACGACGTTCCTCTCCGGCAACCCCGACGCCAAGTTGCGCCACGGGTGGCGCGCGCAGCTTGTCGGTGCGCCGCTGAAGCGTCTCGTGGATGGTGACGCCGCGCTCGTGTTCGACGGGAACGGGGGCCTGCTGCTGGAAGAACGCAGCCACCAGCCCCTCAACGGGAAGCTCTAGTCGCCCTCGGATTTGGGCCGCAGGTCGACGCGCAGCGTCAGGATGCCGTCCTCGAGAGTGGCGGTGGCGTCGCCGAGCATGGCGAAATCCGCGAAGTCCACCCGGGCCTGCTCCATGAAACGGGTGCGCTCCGGGCCCTCCACGGGCGGCACCCCGCGCTTGCGCACCGCGTCGGCGCGCTCGCGGAACCGCTGAACCATCGCTTCGGGGTCGAATCCGGCCATGACGCAAAACCTATTGCGACCACGCCGTCTAAACTGACTCCCGGAATAGTCGTCAGCAGGTTCGGGGAGCCACGTGAAAAAGGGTCGGCACCGCCGTTTTGAAGAAGCGCGAGCGCTCAAGCACACCCGTGAACACCGGGCCGAGCCATGTCCTGAGTGCCACGCGGAGCCCGGCGACGAGCACGCGACGTGGTGCCTGTATGAGGACGAAGAGGACGACTTGGGCTTGAAAGGCCTGCTCGACTAGCTGCGTCTGACCGGGTGAGGCACGGGAGTTCCGCCTGCCATCCGGTTGTCGAGATATCCCGAAAGCAGCGAGTACACCTCTGTGCCGGCGATGCCGATCAGTTCGTCCTTCAGCTCCCGATAGACCTCTTGGTGGCCCACGAACGCCTCAGGCGCCTCGGTGCACCACCACGCGAACTCGTCTCCGCCTTCGCCCCAATGCGAACGCGACCACTCCGTCACCGTCGACGTGACCCTGCCCGTCGCTTCCTCGACTTCGTCGAAGCGGCGCAGCGGTAACTGCCAGCAGACGTCGGGCTTGAGGTCGGCGTGGGGGATGCCGCGCTCCATCGCCGCGACGTGAAACGCGCACCCAGGCCCCTTGGCAAAGCCGGGACGGTTCAGGAAAATGCACGCGTCGTCGACGAGCCGACTCACGATCTCGCCGCTCTTCTTGCGCTTGATGATCCCCTTCTTCGCCTCGCCGATGAACTGCCATTGATCCGCGGTGAGGGTCTTCGCTGCGGCCTCGACCCGCGCGACGTCTTCCTCGTCGGTGAAGTGCGCGCCATAGGAACAACAGCCCTGCACCATCTCCGGTGCCGGTTCGGTGAGCACGCCTTGGCACCCGCGTCCGAAGATGCACGTCCACCGGCTCGTGAGGAACGTGACATCGAACATCCAGACGCGTTCTTCGGTCGGGTCTTCAATCGAGACCCACTCACGGGGTGTTTCTGTCACAACGTCCGACGGTAGCGTGTGCCGCGATGAATCCTGAGCTTCGCGAACGGCTGGCTGCGATCGAAGAAGAACTCGCCGACGCTGCCATGGAGCGCCTGCGCGCCGCCGTCGACGGAGACGAAGATGCCGCTTTGGAAGAGCGCCGCATCACCCGGGCGCGTCGTGCCGTCGCCAAGGCCATGCAACTGCTCGACGGCGGCGGCGATTCAGATCTCGAAAGCTTCTAGCGACGCACCTGCGCTCACAAGCGATTGAGGGCGTTGATGAGCTCGCGCAGCCGGTGGTAGCTCAGCTTGTCGAAGCGAAAGGCGACGCGCGCCAGCTCGGGCACGTCGTTATCCGCCTTCTCTGAACGGCTGGCTTCGGTGCGGCGGATCTCGCCTTGCTGCAACATGTCGACGAAGTCGGCGTTGAGGTCGGCCAGCTGTTTGTCGGTGGGCTCCTTCTGGACGCGCAGCACGAGGTCTTTGCCGACGAAGCGCAGCGAGTGGTAATTGCGGTAGAAGCCGAGGATCTCTTCGGTGGCCATGGCGACGTCGTCGGTGCGCATCCACAGGCACTCGTCGCCCCGCGTGATGAAACCCCCGGCGTCGACGTGATCGACTACGAACTGCTCCCAGGCCTGCCAGTAGGTGCCGCCCGCCATGTCGAGCAGGACGACGGGCGCGGGCTCCGCCTTGCCCGTTTGGAGCAGCGTCAGCAACTCGTAGCACTCGTCGAGCGTGCCGAAGCCGCCGGGGAGACACACGTAGCCGTCGCTCTCTTTGATGAGCATGAGCTTGCGCGTGAAGAAGTACTTCATCTCGACCAGCTTCGGGTCTTTGGCGATGAACGCGTTGGCGCCTTGCTCAAACGGCAGCCGGATGTTCACGCCGAACGAGTTGGCGCGCCCGGCACCTTCCATGCCGGCGGCCATGATCCCGGGGCCGGCGCCCGTCACGACCATCCACCCCGCGTCGGCGAGCGCCGATGCCATCTCGCGTGCCTGCACATACAGCGGCGAGTCAGGCAGCGTGCGCGCGCTGCCGAACATCGTGACCTTGCGCCGGTCGCGGTACGGCGCGAACGCGCGAAACGCGGCGCGCATTTCGCGCAGCGCCGTCGCGGTGATCTTCAGGTCGAGGCGATTGGCGTTGTCGGTCGCGAGGCGCAGCGCCGTGTTGACGATGTCGGCGACGACGTCGCGGTTGGCGAACGCTTCCATCTCGTCGAGGAGCGCGTTCACGTCCGCCTTGATCTTGGCGCTGTCGATCCTTGCCATCGCCAAACGATTACACGGGCCGAGTTCCGAGATGCCAGTCGGCGCTCTCCTCGCTGTTGTAGAGCGTGTGGGTGATCTTGTGACGGTTGGAGCCGTCGCGTTTCATCGTCCACAACTCGCATGGCGCCTGCGGCGCGCGATTCGAGAACAGCAGCAACGTTCCGTCGGGCGACCATCCGCCGAGGACGTCGGATTCACCATCGGTGAACGCGGGGGAGACCTGATGCTGATCGGTGCCGTCGGCACGCATAACCCAGATCGTCGACCCCGCGCAGGCGGAGCTATCGCATCGGACGCGCACGAACGCGATGTGCCGACCGTCAGGCGCCCACCGCGGCTTGGCGTCGACGGCTTTGGATGTCGCCGACGATGTCAGGTCGCGTCTGCCGGAACCGTCGGGCCTGACCACCGACACGCCACCGTTGTATTCGAACGATGAGACCGTTCGCGCCCCAGTCGGGTTGCTCGCCGCCATATGCGATGAGACGCGGCGCGTTTGATGACATCAAGGAACGGATCACAATTCCGTTTCCGTCATACAAAGCGATCGCC
Source organism: Actinomycetota bacterium (assembly GCA_041166285.1). GTDB lineage: Bacteria > Actinomycetota > Acidimicrobiia > Acidimicrobiales > JACCXE01 > JACCXE01. The sequence goes on from JBEEFR010000103.1 coordinate 6,627, forward strand.
GAGTCGTCCGGAGACCATGCGGGCGTAGTGCCGGAGGTGAGCTGGTGGACCCCGCTGCCGTCCGCCTTCATGATGTCGATGAACAAACCGCTCCCGACGATCGCCCGCTCGAACGCGATGCGCGTGCCATCCGCCGACCACCGCGGATGGAAGCCGCCGACGAGGCGGTGGTTGTCAGCTCCGTCTGCGTGCAGCGTCCAGATCTCGTCGTTCGCCGAGACCGACCCTTCGTAGTGCCGCGCTACGACGAGCAAGCCTTCTGCTCCCGTGACCGTCGCTCCCGCCGGCGCGCTCAACACGATGAACAACGTTGCGATCACCGATATGACGAAGAGCTTGCGCCTCATGTGGAGCCCACGTTGACAGGATGCCTCCCCATCAGAAGTTCCGCTATCGCGAGCGTGCGTAACAGTCCACCGTGTGGACTCATTGCGAAGCGGGCGCCGACCGCCTGACTGCATTGCAGACTTGTCTACCGAATCAGCAGCCGCATAGTGCCCATCTGCCGAGCGGGTGGACGAGTCCACCAAGTGGACTCGTCCGATATGCCGCAGTTACAGATCAGGCGATGCCGCCCGGTTAGGTCGCCGGCGTCAGGACGATGACGGGGATGACGCGGTCGGTACGTGCCTGGTAGTCGGCGAAGTTCGGCATGAGCGCTGCCTGCTGATCGAAGAGGCGTCGCCGCTCGTCGCCTTCGGTCAGCACTTCGGCGTCGGCGACGAACGAGTCCGTGCCGACTTCGACCTTGACGCGGGGGTTTGCCTTGATGTTGTGGAACCACTGCGGGTGCTGCGGCGCACCGCCCATCGACGCGATGATCACGTAGCGGTCGCCATCGCGGCTGTACACCAACGGCGTCGTGCGCTCGACGCCCGACTTGGCACCGGTGTGGGTAACGAGAATCATCGGCGCGTCGGCGAACACGCCCTGCACCTTGCCGCCGTTGGCGCGGAACTCCGTCACGATGTTGTTGTTGAAGTCCGCCATGGGGTCGCTCATGGGCCGAACGTAGCCGGATCCTTGACGGCCGAAACCACCGCACCCTCGGGGTTGATTCCCGCGATCGGCAGGCCTGAGTTACCGACGAGTTCAGGCGCGAGGGCGAACAACGACGTGGCGCGCTCGACGCGCCACCCGGTATCGGCGACGAACGGGCCGGCCGTCGCCGTCGTGAGGAAGAACACGTGCGGTTCACCGCGCCTCGCGCCGAGCAAACGCAGCGCCGTCTGACGCAGGCGGTCCCTCGGCGATCCGGTGCCCGGCGGTGCAGCGAAGTTGACGGCGAGACGGCTCCCCAGCGCGGCAGACGTCGCCAGCGCGCGCAGCAACTCGGCGACCCGCACCCGCGGGAGGTACATCGTCACGCCCTCAATCACGAAGAGGGCGGGGTGTCCCCACGCGAAACCACTGGCGGCCAGCGCAGCGGGGAGTGCGGCGGCGTCGGTGAGATCCGCCGCCACGTAGGCGGGACCACCGGCGGGTGCGCGGCGCCGCTTCGCCGCCTGCGTCGCCGGGTGGTCGACCTCGAAGAACGCGACGTTCGCACGGGCGAACCGCCAGGCGCGGCTGTCGTAGCCCGCGCCGAGCGTGACGACTTGCGCGACGCCGGCGTCGAGCGCGTCCGTCACTGCCCGGTCGAAGAACACCGAGCGCGCTGCCAGCGCGGCGATCAGGGGCGACGCGTTGTACCGCCGCAGCACCGGAAGACGCGTCAGCGCCATAACCGCACGCATGCTCGGGCCGAGCATCGCCGCCGCGTATGGGTCGTCGATTACGCCGCGCTCGTGGAGAACGGCGCGTGTCTGCGCCACGTACTGCGCGGTGTTCGACCCTCGCTTCCGCATACCCGAAACCTACGGGCGTGGGCGTACCTGGGGCGGCTGAGCCGACCCAGCTGCGCCCAGACGGACAATCACGTGTCTTACGATCGCCGCGATGGCGACGGTTGCGTGTGCGCGTTGTGGCAAGCAGGCCGAAGTCGACGACGACGACGGCACGCCTCCGGGTTGGACGTTCGAGACCGAGCGCGGCCGCGTACTTCGCTATTGCATCGAGTGCGTGCGCGACAACATCCGCTCGATCGAAGCGAAACTCCCCGAGGAGTACTGGGAGTACTAGACGGAGGCGTTCACGCGGCCGTACAGCGTCGTGCGCTGCGAGAGCCGGCGGGTCCCGCCGTCGACCACGTTGGCGTGCGTGACCATGTCGCCGAAGCCCGCCGCGTCCATCATCTGGCCGTGCGAAGCGCCGGCGGCGCGCGAGATGTTCTCGTCCATGAGCGTGCCGCCGAGGTCGTTGGCGCCGGCGGCGAGGATCTGTCCAGCACCGTGCGCGCCGAGCTTCACCCACGACACCTGGATGTTGTCGATGCAGTCGGCATACGCGATGCGAGCGACGGCGTGCATCAGGAGCGCTTCGCGGAACGTCGGGCCCTGACGGCTCTTGCCCTGCAGGTACAGCGGGGCGGCCATGTGGACATAGGGGAGCGGAACGAACTCGGTGAACCCGCCCGTCTCGCGCTGCAACGCACGCGTGCGCAGCATGTGCCGCGCCCAGTGCTTCGGCTCTTCGATGGCGCCGAACATGATCGTGATGTTCGAGCGCAGGCCGACGGCGTGCGCCGTGCGGTGCACCTCGAGCCACTCCTCGGTGTTGACCTTGTCGGGACACAACACGGCGCGCACTTCGTCGTCGAGGATCTCGGCCGCCGTACCGGGCAGCGTCTTCAGACCCGCAGCCATGAGACGACGCAAGTAGTCCGCGAGCGACACACCCGAACGGCGAGCGCCTTCACTCACTTCGAGCGCAGTGAAGCCGTGGATGTGGATCGTCGACGACGCGGCGCGCACTGCGTCGATCACGTGCAGGTAGTAGTCGCCGTCGAAGTCGGGATGGATCCCGCCCTGGAGGCACACCTCGGTCGCGCCGAGCTCCTCAGCTTCGGCGACCCGCCGCGTGATCTCGTCGAGTTCGAGCAAGTAGGGCGCGCCGCGCAGATTCAACGACAGCGGGCCCTTCGAGAACGCGCAGAACTTGCACTTGAACGTGCACACGTTCGTGTAGTTGATGTTGCGGTTCGAGACCCACGTCACCTCGTCGCCGACCTTGCGTTGCCGCAGCTCGTTGGCGACCGCAGCGACCGCCGCCACGTCGGTGCCGCGAGCGCCGAAGAGGGTCACAATCTCCTCTTCGCCCACCTCGTGTCCGTCGAGCACGCCGGCCAGCACGGCTTCGATCGGGCCGCTGGCGTGCGTGGCCGACGGGAGAAGATGCGGCGGCTCGGCGTCACCACCGGAGCACCACGGATCCAAGTCGCGACCGAGGCCGACGGCGTCGCTGCGCCGCATGACTGCGGTCCGCATTGCCGGCGCGAACCAACGCTCGGGGTCTTTGACGAACTCGGGGTACGCGGTCAGGCGCGGGGCGAGGCGCAGTCCCCGGCGCGACGTTTCGGCATCGAGTGCGTCGAGCGCGGGCCACGGGCGTTCGGGGTTCACGTGGTCGAGGGTGACGGGCGAGACGCCGCCCCAGTCGTCGATGCCGGCGTCGAGCAACACGCCAAAGTCGTCGCTCAAGTTCGGTGGCGCCTGGAGGTGGACGTCCAACGGCAGCAGCAAGCGTGCGACCGCGATCGTCCAGAGGAACTCCTCTTCGGGACACGCAGGCGCGTTGTGCATCGCCGTGTCGGCCTTGGGCAGGAAGTTCTGCACGATGACTTCCTGCACGTGGCCGTGCTGCGCGTGCGACGCCGCGATTGCCGAGAGCGCCTCGATGCGATCGGCGCGGTCTTCACCGATACCGACGAGGATGCCCGTCGTGTACGGAATCTGCGCCTGACCCGCGGCCTCGAGGGTCGCGAGTCGCCGTGCCGCCGTCTTGTCGGGCGCGCCGCGGTGACACGGCAGGTCGTCGCGCAACGTCTCGACCATCATTCCTTGGCTCGCCGACACCTCCCGCAGACGCAGCAGCTCGTCGAGGGAGAGCGCGCCTGGATTGGCGTGGGGCAGCAGCCCGGTTTCGTCGCGCACGGCGGCGCACGCGGCCACGAGGTAGTGGACGGTCGACGCGAACCCGTTGGTCGCCAGCCATTCAGCCGCCGCCGGGTAACGGTCCTCGGGCGCTTCGCCGAGCGTGAACAACGCCTCGTGGCATCCCGCCGCAGCGCCGCGCCGCGCGATGTCGAGTACTTGTTCGATTGACAGGTACGGCGACTCGAGACGCGCCGGCGCCGTCGCGAACGTGCAGTAACCGCAGCGGTCTCGACACAAGCGCGTCAGCGGGATGAAGACCTTCGGCGAATACGTGATCCGATTGCCGGTGGCAAGGGAACGCCGAATGCGCGCCCGCGCCATCAGCTCGTCGAGGCCGACCCGCTCCAAGTTGTGCACGGCGTGAGCCTAAGCCTTGAGTTTCGGCGTGAGCGCCGCCAGCAGCTTCTCGTGGGCGTCGGCGAACGCCTTCACGCCCTGACGTTCGAGTACTTGAGCCACGTCGTCCATGTCGATGCCAACACCTACGGCGGCGTCCAAGATTCCCTGCGCGCTCGCCGTGTCGGCGTCGACGGTGCGCTTTACGGTCCCGTGGTCGGCAAACGCGTCGATCGTCGCCTCGGGCAACGTGTTGACGGTGTCGGGCCCGATCAGCGTGTCGACGTACAGCAAATCCGGATAGTCGGGGTTCTTCGTCGACGTCGACGCCCACAGCGGGCGCTGCACCGGCAGCGGCGCACCCGCGGCGATGAACTTGCGAAACACGTCGTAGGCGACCTGCGCCTGTGCGACGGCGACCTTGCCGCGCAGACCGAGTGCTTCGTCGGTCCCGATGGCTTCGAGGCGCTTGTCGACTTCGGTGTCCACGCGGCTCACGAAGAAGGACCCGACGCTGTGCGGTGCCGCAAGACCGGCGGCCGTGGCCCGCTCGACGCCGCGCTTCCATGCGTTGAGCACTTCGTCGTAGCGCGGCAGCCCGAAGATGAGCGTGACGTTGACGTTGATGCCCGCCGCGAGCAGTTCCTCGATCACCGGTACGCCCGCGGCGGTGGCCGGCACCTTGATCATCACGTTCGGCCGGTTGACGCGTGTGAACATCGCCTTACCGGCGTCGATCTGGGCATCGGTCTCGTCTGCGAGGCGCGGGTCGATCTCGACCGAGACGAACCCGTCGCTGCCACCCGACGCGCGGTGCAAGTCGCCGAACATGTCGGCCGCGGCCTGGATGTCGGACATCACGAGATTCCAGTAGGCGTCGTCGACCGACTGGCCCTTGAGGCCGGCGATGTCGTCGTCGTAGAGGAGCGACCCGCTGATCGCCTTCTCGAAGATCGACGGGTTCGACGTCACACCGCGGATTCCGAGGTCGATCATCCGCTGGAGTTCACCGCCGCGGATGTTGTCGCGCGACAGCGTGTCGAGCCACGGGCTCTGCGCACAATCGGTGAACAGTTGGTGCAGTTTCGAACTCATCGCTATGCCCAGTCCTCGATCAAGGCGCGGGCGCGTTGCGCCACGTTGCTTGGGGTGTACCCGAAGCTGGCCATCACTTCGTCACCGGGCCCCGATTTGCCGTATCGGTCGATGCTGACGGAGTCGTCGGCCCAACGCTCCCAGCCGAAGCTGGACGCGGCTTCGACCGCGAGAATCGGCCGCCCGTCGTCGAGCACCGAGCTGCGGTAGTCGTCGGACTCGGCGGCGAAGAGGTCCCACGACGGCATGCTGACGACGCGCGCGCCGATCCCGTCACCCGCCAACACGTCGGCAGCTTCGAGACAAAGCGCGACTTCGCTGCCCGTGCCGACGAGCGTGATCGCAGCGTCGGCGACGTCGCGCAGGACGTAGGCGCCGCGCGCGAAGTCGGCGTACCGGTCGGCCGTGCCGTCGAGCACGACGAGATCCTGACGGCTGAGCACGAGCAGCGTTGGACCGTTGCTGTCGATGGCGATGCGCACCGCGTGCGCCGTCTCGTTGGCGTCGGCAGGCCGAATCAGGCGCAGCTGTGGCATCGCCCGCAGCGACGCCAGCTGCTCGATCGGCTGGTGCGTCGGGCCGTCGGGGCCGAGCCCGACGGAGTCGTGCGTGAAGGCGAGCAACACCTTGGCCTCCGACATCGCGGCGAGCCGGATCGCGGGCCGGCAGTAGTCGGAGAAGATGAAGAAGGTCGCGACGGCGGGCACCACGCCGCCGTGCATCGCCATGCCGTTGGCTGCCGCGACCATCGCGTGCTCGCGCACGCCGTAATGCATCAGGCGGCCCTTGCGATCCTGCTTCGAGATCGGATCGAACGACGCGACGTTGACGCCGGTGTTGTCGGTGAGGTCGGCGCCGCCGGTGATGAGACCGGGGATCAGGTCGCTCACCGGATCGAGGCACTTCTTGAGCGCGTTGCGCGTCGCGATCTTCGTGCCCGCTTCGAACGTGGGCAGCTTCGCGTGCCATCCCGCGAGGGCGCGTCCCTCCAGCGCTGCCATGAAGCTGTCGGTGTCGCCTTCGTAGCGCGCCACTCGCTCTTCCCACTCGCGCCGCGCCGCGGCGCCGCGGCCCTGGGTGAGCCGGTAGTGCTCGACGACCTGGACGGGTGCGTAGAACGTCTCGTCAGCGGGAAGTCCGAGGATTTCCTTGGTCGCCTTGACCTCGTCGGCGCCGAGGGGGTTGCCGTGTGCGCTCGGGCTGTCGGTCTTGTTCGGCGACGGCCAGCCGATGTGGCTGCGCAGGATGAGCATGCTCGGCTTGTCCTCGACGGCCATGGCGCGCCGCAGCGCCGCCTCCAGCGCGTCGAGGTCGTTGGCGATCTCGCCGAGTTCCTCGACGTGCCAGCCGTACGCCTCGAAGCGCTCGGCGTTGTTGTCGGTGTAGGCCAACTCGGTGGGGCCGTCGATGGTGATGTGGTTGTCGTCGTAGACGCAGATCAAGCGGCCGAGGCCCTGGTGACCGGCCAGCGATGCCGCCTCGTGGCTAATGCCCTCCATGAGGTCGCCGTCGGACGCGATCACGAACGTGTGGTGATCGATTAGCTCCTTGCCGTACGTGTTGCGCAACCACGACTCCGCGAGTGCCATGCCGACGCTGTTGGCGAAGCCCTGCCCGAGCGGACCCGTCGTCACTTCGATGCCCTTGGTGTGGTGCACCTCGGGGTGACCCGGGGTTTTGCTGCCGAGCTGACGGAACTTCCGGAGGTCTTCGAGCGTGAGCCCGTATCCGCACAGGTACAGCATCGAGTACTGGAGGATCGACGCATGCCCGCACGACAGGATGAAGCGGTCGCGGTCGGGCCAGTCAGGCGACGTCGGATCGTGCTTCATCACCCGCGTGTAGAGGACGTGCGCTAGGGGAGCGAGCGCCATCGCGGTGCCCGGATGGCCGTTGCCGGCGGCCTGCGGGGCGTCCATCGACAAGCCCCGGATGACGTTGACGCCAAGCTGTTCGAGATCCGAGGTGGCCATGCGACGAATCTAGGGCTTGGCCAGCAGCGTCAAAGGCACCACAGTTTCGGGTCCCTCGTCGAGACGGCAGTGCGCGCGGATGGTCCCGTAGGCCTCCCACGTCAGCTCGGCGCGCACGAGCCGGTAGCCGAACTTGCCGGGCTCGACCTGCAGAGGCTGGACGCTCCGCGCGACCTCTTTTCCCGACTCGTCCGTGAAAGAAGCCACGAGTGCTGCCGTACCCGGTTCGTCGGGGGCGCAGCTCACGAGCACGACGAGATGGGGCGTCAGATGCACCGGCAGTGGGTCCGGCGAGGCGAACGAGAACTGGATCCCCGCAAGGTCGATGCGCGTCGCAGGGCCGTCGACTTGGCGAAAGTCAATGGTGTCGATGAAGAGTGCAGCCAAAATCTGCATAGAAGTGAAGGTAGCCTTGCCCCATGGCGGCGACCGCTTCCGCGCCAACCACGCGCGAGCAGATTCTCGGCGAAGCGCGCCGCTTGTTCGCTGAGCACGGCTTCGACGGCACGTCGCTCAACGACATCGCCGAAGCGGTCGGGATCCGACGCTCGAGCCTGCTGCACCACTTCGGAAGCAAAGAAGCGCTGTACCGCGAGGTCTTCGAACTGTCGTTGGGCGACTGGTTCACGCGTATGGCGGCGGCGGTCGACGGGCCTCCAGGCTTCGAGCAGATGGACCGCATCCTGCGCGCCGGGTTCGAGTTCTTCATGGCCAACCCCGAGTTCACGCGGCTGTTTCGCCGCGAGGCGTTGGAGGACAAGAGCGAATTCGCCAGCGAGTTCGCGTCGGTGCTCAAGCCGCAGCTCGAGCGGGCGATCGACTTCTTCGAGCGCGAGATGGACGAAGGGCGGTTCCGCCGCCACGACCCGCTGCAGCTGATGATCACGGGGTACGGCCTCATCCTCACCTACTTCAGCGACCTGCCGTTCCTAGAGGCGCTCACCGGCCAGGACCCGATGGCGGAAGAGGCCGTGCAAGCCCGGCTCGACCACGTCAAGGCGTTCTTCCGCGCGGCATTGGAGCCGTAGTTGCCGCGAACCCCGGGGGTGCAGGTACCCCCACCGTGTGATCTCACGCTGGGCATGGTGTGCCTGAAGAAGGACGAGCCGGGTGTGACCGTGTGGCGCATGGTCGTCGAAGAGCGCTTTTGCAACCCGGTGGGGATGATGCAGGGAGGGTTCTTGTGCGCGTTCGTCGACTCCGCCATGGGCGCGTCCAGCATCACGGCGGCGCGTGACCGCAAGGTGTTCAGCGCCAACGCCGAGATCAAGGTGAGCTTCCTGCGACCGATCGCGCTCGACAGCGTGATCACCTGCACGGCGACGACCGTCAGCGCGGGGTCGCGCGTCAACTTCGTCGAAGCCGACGTACACGACCAAGATGGCAAGTTGGTGGCGCGGGCGACTTCGACATACCTCATCCGCGATCGCGCGTGACGCGGCGGCAACGCCGCTTGACCGTCAGCGTTGCGACTCTGGTCGCAGTCGTGAGCGGGGCCGCGGCCGGATTCCTTTTGCTCGAGGGCGGCGAGAAGGCCGAGGCCGAAACGCCGACACCGGCAGCGGCGGTGCTCTCGCCACGACGCGCGCCGGACGCGTTGCATGAACTCGTGGCGGGGACACGCCTCGCCAGTCGCGTCAACGCGTTGATGCGATCGCTGGCGCCGACGTCGTGTGCGGTCGTCCGAGCGAACGCGGCGACGGTCGTGTCGTTCAAGCCGGACCAACTCCTGATGCCGGCGTCCGCGCTCAAGCTGACCACTGCCGCGGCGTTCCTCGCCAAGGCCGGCGGCAAAGCGAAGTTCGCGACGCACGTCTGGTATCCGCGTAAAGACGCGTCAGGCGCGGTTGCCACGTTGGCGCTCGAAGGCACCGGCGACCCGCTGCTCGCCACCAAGGGCTACGTCGAGACCCGCAAACACCCGCCGAAGCCGTTCACGGACTTCACCAAGATCGCAACCGCAGTGCGCGCCGCCGGGATTACGCGGGTGACGGGCACGATCGTCGTCGTCGACAGCGCGTACGACACCGAGCGTCGGGTGCCCTCGTGGAGCTCGGGCTATACGGCAACCGGCGACGTTGGACCGCTCGGGGCGTTGGCGCTCAACGACGGTTTCAGTTCCTACGCGCCGCTCGTTGCCGCGCCCGACCCGGGACTGGCCGCCGCGGCCGAACTCCGGAACGAGCTCGTGGCTGCGGGTGTGGCGGTCGAGGGGCAAACCGTTCGTGGTGCGCGCCCGGCGAACGCGACCAACGACATCAGCGTCGAGTCCGCACCCTTTGCCGACGTCGTCACCGAGATGCTCACCGAGAGCGACAACAACACCGCCGAGCTGTTGCTGAAAGAGCTCGCCAAGCGCGCCGGCGCGAAGCCGGCGACGCGCGACGCCGGTGTCGCAGAACGCGCCGCCGCCCTAAAGGCGCTCGGCATCGACCCCGCCGGGGTGCACGCCATCGACGGGTCCGGGCTCGACCGGTCCGACCGCGCCACGTGCAACGCGCTCGTGGAGACGCTCACGATGCACCCCGGCGGGTACGACCTCGAGCAAATGCTCGCCGTCGCCGGACAGACCGGCACTCTCGACGACCGGTTCACGACGTCGCGGCTCGCCGGCACCCTGCGCGCCAAGACCGGCTCGCTGGACGGCGTGACGGCGCTGGTCGGGGTCGTCGATCCGCGGGCGAAGGTGAAGCTTCGCTTCGCCTTCATCGCCAACGGCAGCTTCAGCGACGCCGGCGGCAAGTCCCTCCAGGACCGCCTCGTCGCGGCGCTGGCGACGTATCCCGAGGCGCCGCCGGTACAGGAGCTGGCGCCGTGAGCGACGACCTCGTGGCCGTGCCGCTGCCCATGTTCCCGCTCGGCGGGGTGGCGCTGCCCGGCTCGGTCGTCCCCTTGCGCATCTTCGAACCGCGGTACCGCCAACTGGCGCACGACCTACAACGCGGCGACGGCCGCTTCGGGATCGTGCTCATCGAACGGGGGAGCGAAGTCGGCGGCGGCGAAGTGCGAACGCTCGTGGGGACGCGCATGCGGGTGAGCGAGGCCACGCAGTTCGACAACGGCGAGTGGGCCATCGTCGCGGTCGGCGAAGAACGCATCCGAGTCGTGACCTGGCTGCCCGACGATCCCTATCCGCTGGCCCTCGTGGAGACGCCGCACCCGGGCGAACCTCCGTCGGGCGAAGCGAATGCCATCGCCGAAGCGGCCGTGCGGCGCGCCCTCGATCTTGCGGCGCAGCTCGGCTACGACATCCCGTCGCTCGACGACGTGCTCGTCGGGGATCCCGCGACTCGCCAGTGGCAGCTGGCCGCCATGACCCCCGCGGGCGCCGTCGATCGCCAGCGCATCCTCGCCGAGGACGACGCCGAACGCCGGGCCGACGTCATCGCCACGATCGCCCTCGACGCTGCGGAAATCTTCGCATTGCAGCTCCAACGCGGTGAGGACGGGTAACCGTCCGGTAAGTTCCCGTCCACCCACACGGAGGTCGCATGGCCCGGGTCCGGCCCGCCGAAATCACCGAAGAGCTCAACGACGTCTGGCGCCTTGTCGTCGGCTACACGAAGCAGGAAGCGGCCGCGCCGCTGCGCGGCGTCGGTGCGTTCATGCGTTGGGGTGTCCTCGGCATGGTGTTCTTCGCGCTCGGCACCGGCTTTGGAGTCATGGCGATCCTGCGCGCACTCGAAACCCAGACCGGCTCTGCACTCACCGGCTACTGGTCCTGGGTGCCGTACGTCGGGGCGACCGCGTGGGTCGTGATCGTGGGAGTGTTGGCGGCGCGTTCGCTCGCTCACACGCCCTGGAAGCAGAAAGGAGACGCGCAGTGACCACTGCCGAAGCACCTCGCATCACTCGCGAGGACATCGAATCGAAGCTGCGCCAGCTCAAGGGTGACACCGAACAGGTCGCGCAGGCACAGAAGACCAACGGCATCATCGCCGCAGTGATCGGCGGGATCGCCCTCGTCGCGCTGGTGTACTTCTTCGGACGCCGGAGCGGCAAGAAGAAGTCGGCGTTCGTGGAGATCCGCCGTCTCTAATGCTCACCACGGCGCTGAGGTGGGCGTTGCGCAACGGCGTGCGCAAGGGTGTCGTCGAAGGACGCGGCCCGTGGCTCGTCGTTGCCGTCGTGGCCGGGCTTTGGCAATTGGCCCGGCGTCCCGCCAAGTCTCAGGCCGTGCGCTTCGAGCTTCATCCCGGCGAGCGCTACTCCATCATCTGTAGTGACGAGCCCGTCGCCCGATAAGTTCGCCTACGGCAGCCTGGTGCTGCTGGTCGACCGCAAACATCGCCGCTATCTCGTGCGACTGGTCGAGGGC
>JBEEFR010000104.1:0-5795 GCA_041166285.1 Actinomycetota bacterium
CTGCCGGTGCGCAACGTCACGAAGTCGTTCGCTTGGTGGGCGCGCATCGCGTCCTCGACGGCGTCGTCGGCCAGGCCCGTCGTCGCCGCGATCTCCGCTGTGCCGGTGACGCCGCGCACGCGCACCACGTGCAGCGCGACAAACGCGGGATCCGACTGGACGCTCACGGCTGCGAGCGTAAGCGAGCGAAAGCCGCGCTACGACACGCCGTCGGTTTGGGATTTCAAGTCGAAGATCGCCTGGCGCGTGAGGCGGATGGCGCGGTCGAGGCCCTCGATCGCCTCCGTGATCCGGTCGTGCACCTCAGGCGTTTCCGCGACGACCGCCGCTCCCGACAAGCGCAGGCTGGCGGCGAAGATCTCCTGCAGCGCGGAGTCCTGGAGGTGTTCCGCGATGCGGACGTGATCGGCCGTGCGTATCAGCTCGGCCTCGCGCTCGCGGCGACGGTCGTACTCGAGGACAACCGAGGCCTGGCTGGCGAAGCGACCGAGCAGATCGATCTCCTGGTCGGTGAACGGCGTGTCGCCGCGCACACGGATGAGCACGATGCAGCCGTACGGCGCGCCTTCGAAGGTGATCGGAACGTACGTCGTCGGGCCGAGGTTCTCGATGAAGCGCCCGACCATCGGATCCGCCGAGAGGTCCTCGACGCTGCCGGGCGATCGCAAGTGGGCGACGCGGTCCGACAACTTTGCCGATGGAATGACGCGCCCGCGGTAGGCCTCGGCGAGCTTGCCGTCGGCGGCCGGCACGTACATGCCCCCGTCGGGAGACGGCAGGACGATCGAAGCCAGCATGGCGCCGACGAGCTCACGCGCCGCTACCGCGACGGCACCCAGCACTTCGTCGCGCGGGCGGCCGCGCAGCAGCAGCGCGGCGACGTTGTTGAACGTTTCGATCACGAGCTCGCGATGGGCAATGGTCTCGAACAGCCGCGCGTGTTCGATGGCAACGCCGGCGGCCGACGCGAAGCTCACCAGGATCTCTTCGTCGACGTCGGTGAACACCTCGCCGCCGAGCTTGTCGGTCAAGTAGAGGTTCCCGAAGACTTTGTCGCCGACGCGGATCGGCACGCCGAGAAACGACCGCATCTCGGGATGGTGCTCGGGCACGCCCGAACACACGGCGTGCTCGCTCACGTCGGGCACGCGAACGGGCGCCGCCTGGTCGATCACGTGGCCCAGTAGCCCGTTGCCCTTCGGCAACGCACCGATGGCGTGAATCTCGTCGGCGGTGAGCCCGACGGTGATGAAGTCGCTGAGAGTCCGCCCATCCGAGTCGAGAACGCCGAGCGCGCCATAGCGAGCGTCGGCCAAGTCGACCGCCGCGACGACGACGCGTTGCAGCACTGCGTGAAGGTCGAGGTCTTCCCCGACACTGACCGCCGCATCGACGAGACGCCGGAGGGCTTCGGGGCCCGCGTAACCCGCCATCCCCGCCACCGTACGCCCGTCATCGGTGGAAAGAAACGTGCAAAAGTCCCCTTTATGCGTGCTGCCGTGCTCAAGACGATCCCCGGACAACTCGACATCGACGAGGTAGTCGTCGCAGAACCAGGGCCCGGCGAGGTCCTGGTTCGCACCGCAGCGGCCGGTTTGTGTCACAGCGACCTGCACTTCATGACCGGCGCCTATCCGTATCCGACCCCGACCGTGCTCGGCCACGAGTCGGCCGGCGTGGTCGAAGCAGTGGGGCCTGGCGTCACCTACGTCCAGCCGGGCGACCATGTGATCACGTGCCTGTCGGTCTTCTGCGGCAAGTGCGTGTACTGCCTGAGCGGCTTCCCGAACCGCTGCACGAAGGAGGGCCTCACCCGCGACTTCACCGGTCCGCAGCGGCTCGCGATGAGCGACGGCTCGCCGTGCCACCAGTTCCTGCACCTGTCGAGCTTCGCCGAGAACATGCTCATCCACGAGAACGCACTCGTGAAGATCCGCGACGACATGCCCCTCGACCGCGCCGCGCTCATCGGCTGCTCGGTCACGACCGGCCTCGGCGCCGTGTTCCGCACCGCCGCGGTGCCGGCGATGTCGACCGTGGCCGTGATCGGCTGCGGCGGCGTCGGGCTCAACATCGTCCAGGGCGCGCGCATCGCCGGCGCGTCGCGGATCATCGCCGTCGACATGAACGAGACGAAGCTGAAGATGGCCGAGCAGTTCGGGGCCACCGACCTCGTCGACGCGTCGACGGGCGACGCGGTCTCGCAGGTGCAAGCGCTCACCGGCGGCGGCGTCGAGTACTCGTTCGAAGCGATCGGCCTCAAGGCGACCGCCGAGCAGGCGTGGCAGATGCTCGGCCAGGGCGGCACGGCGACGGTCGTCGGCATGATCCCGATCGGGCAATCGGTTGAGCTGAACGGCTTCGACTTCCTCGCCGAGAAAAAGATCCAGGGTTCGAACATGGGCTCGAACCGCTTCCGCTTCGACATGCCGCGCTACGTCGATCTCTACCTCGACGGCCGCCTCATGCTCGACGAGCTCGTTTCGGCGCGCATCACGCTCGACGAGATCAACGACGGCTTCGAGGCCATGAAGACGGGCGAGATCGCCCGCGACGTCATCGTCTTCGATTAACGACCTTCTGCGGGTTGTGGGTGGGGGGCGTCCCACAACCCACAGAAAGTCGAAGCTTTAGGCAGTTTTGGACGAGTCCTGCGTCTCACCGTTGGCGAGGGCGAACATCTCGTACTCCTCGCCGGTATCGGCCCAGTCCTCGAAGGCGATGACGCCGAGCTCGGTGAACTTGGTGCGCAGCCAGCCCGGCTTGCCGTTGTCAGCACCGGCGTCGAGCAGGCCGAGCTTCTTGCAGTTCGGCACGATCTTCGAGAACAGCATCGACTGGAAGCCCTGGCGCTCGGGCGCCTGCATCACGAGCTGCACCGCGTCCTTCACCGGGATGCCCATGCGCTCCCACACTTCCTGCTGCAGGAACCGGTCGCGCATCCGCACGGCGGCCTCGAACGCGAACTCCTGGCGCTCGCGCAGCTCGGCCGTCGACAGCTCCTTGTAGTAGTCCTGCAGCGACAGCACGCCGAACGCCACGTGACGCGCCTCGTCACTCATGACGTAGCGGAGCAGTTGCTTGAGCAGCGGCTCGGTCGTCAGCTGGTGGATGAAACCGAACGCGGCGAGCGCGAGGCCCTCGACCATGATCTGCATGCCGAGGTACGTCATGTCCCATCGGCTGTCCTGGATGATGTCGTCCAACAGCATATTGAGGTGCGCGTTGATCGGATAGTGACCCGACAGCTTCTCGTCGAGGTACTTGGCGAACACTTCGACGTGACGGGCCTCGTCCATCACCTGCGTCGACGCGTAGTACTTGGCGTCGATCCACGGCACGGACTCGACGATGCGCGCCGTGCACACCAGCGCGCCCTGCTCGCCGTGCATGAACTGGCTCAGCGTCCAGTTCTGCGACTCGACGGCGACCTGGAGCCACTCCTTGTCGCCCCACTTCTCGAACGGCGTGCCGGTGACGTCCATCCCCTGCGACAGGCCGGTGCTGTTCGACGCCGCGTTGTTGCGCGCCACCTCTTCCTGGTCGACGGGCGTCTCCCACGGCAGGTCGGTCTGGCCGTTCCACATCGACGTCTTCGCCTTCTCGTAGAGACGGTCGAGCTTCGGGCGATGACCTTTCTCGTAGTCCCACGTGAAGATCGTGTCGTAGTGCGACTCGACATGACTCACGACGGCGTCGCGGTCGGTGTTGGTCACCGCGAGAATGGCTTCGAGGTCGTTGATGTCCTCTCGCCCGATGATCGATTCGTTTTCAGTTACTGACATGGGACACAACTTCCTTCGTGAGGGGACGTGATTCGAGACTTGGCATGACGAACGTGCGGACGAGCCGGCGCGCCGAGGCTTCGTCGGTGAGGTCGTACTCCGGCGACGGCGCGCACGCGTAGGACAAGACGATGCGGGCGATCCATTCGGCACCGCGGCGGGCGTCGTCGCCGAGCCACGGCTCGAGGTACGGCGACGCAAACGTGCGCACGTTGTCGAGGATGCGATCGAGGTTGGTGAACGCGAACAACGGGAGGATCTGCTCGGGCTCGTGTTCGATCATGAACTTCAGCGCGCCGTGATGCTCGAGATGACGCGCCGCGGTGACGACGCCGGTGACGACGGTGTCCTCCAGCGTCGCCGCGCCTTGCACGGCTTCGTGCAGTTCGCCGAAGAACCGTGCGAGTTCGACGGCCGACACCATGGCGATCAGGTTGTCCTTGCCGCCGGGGACGACCCGGTAGACCGTTGCCCGGCTGAGGCCGGCCTCGCGGGCGACGTCGTCGAGCGTGGTTTTGGAGAGGCCCCAACGCGCGACGCAGCGCAGCGTTGCTTCGACTATGCGGTCCTCACCGCGCAGATCGATGACAGGCATCGATTGAGACGATAACGACGAATCTGTCTCACTGTCAATGGTGTCTCAGTGTCTCTGCGAACACGCCGGCCAATAACTGCGTCCTGACCAGGACATTTACCTGTTCACGGTCGGTAAGGTCCCAGCTGCCTTCGGCGTTGAAGAACGACAGCAGGAGCCGCGAAACGTGATCCGCGACCTGGTCGACCGTTAGGCCCGCTGCGAGGCGGCCGGCCTCGGGCTCGAGGTGCGTCTTGACGAACGTGGCGACCATGGCCCGCACAAGACTGTCGTCGACGCTCATGCGCGGCAGCAGCAAGTCCGGTTCGGTTTCGAGCACCTTCTGGAACACAGCGTGCTGCTTGAGCGCGCCGCGAGCGAAGACGATCGCCTCTTCGAGCGTCGTTTCGAAGTCGGGCGCGTGCTCGATGGCGAGCGCGAGTTCGGCGAAAAACCGCGCCGTCTCCCACCGGATGGTGTCGCCGATGAGTTGGTCCTTGCCGCCGGGGAACTGGCGATACACGGTTGCGCGGCTGACACCGGCTTCGCGGGCGACGTCCTCGACCGTCGTCTTCGCAATGCCGTAGCGGGCGACGCAGGCGAACGTGGCCTGGAGCAGTCGCTCGGTCGACGCGCCGCGGTCGCGAGGCCTCACCTCGTCATCGTACGATCGTGCGATGCCGGACGACGCGACGCCCGCAGAGCCGCCGGCGCGGACCGAAGAGGAGCGGCGCGCTCGGCGCAAGCGGCTCACGATCCTGCTGATCCCGATCGTCGCGTTCGGCGTGGCCGGTTTCGCCGTCAACCTCGCGTCGCCCTACCTCATCAACGCGCACCCGCTCGTCGTCATCTTCTTCAACCCGATCAACCGCTACCTGCTGGCGGCGGCGAACAAGGTCAACATCTACGAGTTCTTCGCGGTGGCGTTCTTCCGCCTGCTGCTCACGGACCCGCTGTTCTTCCTGCTCGGCCGCTGGTACGGCGACGGCGCTCTCGACTGGATCGAGAGCAAGACCGGAAACAGCGGGATGGTGCCCTGGGTCAAGAAGTGGTTCGGTCGCGCCGGCCCGTTGTTCGTGTTCTTGGCGCCGAACGGAAACATCTGCCTGCTCGCCGGCGCGTCGGGCATGAACGTCACCTTGTTCGTCGGCTTGAACGTGACCGGCACGATCCTGCGGCTCATCCTGATCAAGAAGACCGCCAATCTGATGAAGCCCGTGCTCGACCCGACGCTGCGGTTCGTCCACCGTTATCAGTGGTGGCTCGTCGGCTTCTCGGTGATCGCGTTCGGCGTCCAGTCACTCGTCAACCGCAAGCAGGGCAAGACCCCCGTCGAACTCGAGAGCGTCGGCAAACTCGCCGACGAACTCGAAGCGTCGATCGACGCCGCCGAAAACGAATGAGCCGCAAAGTTGTGTTCTGTCGCACACGAGTCG
>JBEEFR010000105.1:0-19237 GCA_041166285.1 Actinomycetota bacterium
CTGCGTCGCGATCTCTTTCACGATCAGGCGCGTCGTCATGACGGCGTCGGCCATCGACAACGCATCGGTGTGTCGCAGGTCGATCTCGTGTTGCGACGGGCTGTCCTCGTGCTGGCTGTACTCGACGGGGATGCCCATCTCCTCGAGCGTCAGGACCGTTCGCTGGCGCAACTCGCTGGCGCGGTCGGCGACCGTCAGCTCGAAGTACGAACCGCTGTCGAGGGGCCGCGGTGCATCCGCGCCCTCGAAGTAGAACCACTCGAGTTCGGGAGCGGCGAAGAAGGTGAAGCCGGAACTACGCGCCTTGTCGAGCGTGCGCTTGAGCACGTGACGGGGGTCGCCGTCGAACGGCGTGCCGTCGAGGTTGTGCACGTCGCAGAACATGCGGGCGACCGCGGGGTCGTGGCGCAGCGGGAGGATCTGGAACGTCTGCGGATCGGGCTTCGCGAGGACGTCGGACTCCTGGACCCGGGAAAACCCGTCGATCGCCGAGCCGTCGAAGGTCATGCCTTCTTCGAGGGCGTTCTCCAGCTCAGCAGGCGTGATGTTGAACGACTTCGCCGTGCCGAGCACGTCGGTGAACCACAGCTGGATGAAGCGGATGCCCCGCTCGTCGACTGTTCGGAGGACGTAATCCTGCTGGCGCTCCATACACAAGTGTCGCGTGGACCCCCCGTCGCCCGTCCAGCCGGGCCGCACCGTTCACAAAGCGTTCACACTCCTGAGACGGCTCCGGGACGGGTTGCCAGATAACTTTTATGGCTATGAGCTACCAGGCTGAGTACATCTGGATTGACGGCACCGAACCGACGCCGCTGCTGCGTTCCAAGACGAAGATCATCGCCGACGGCGCCGACCCGGGGATTTGGGGGTTCGACGGCTCGTCGACCAACCAGGCCGAGGGGCATCAGTCGGACTGCGTGCTGCAGCCGGTGTTCGTCTGCCCCGACCCGATCCGCAAGGGCGACAACAAGCTCGTGCTGTGTGAGGTCCTCCTCACCGACATGACGCCGCACCCGACCAACACCCGCGCGGCGCTGCGTGACGTCTTCGAGAAGTTCAAGGACCAGGACCCCTGGTTCGGCATCGAGCAGGAGTACACGCTGTTCAAGGGTTCCCGCCCGCTCGGCTTCCCTGAGCACGGTGGCTACCCCGGCCCGCAAGGCCCGTACTACTGCGGCGCCGGCGCCGACGACATCTACGGTCGTCCGCTCGTCGAAGCGCACATGACCGCGTGCCTCGAGGCGGGCCTGCTGCTCTCGGGCATCAACGCCGAGGTCATGCCCGGCCAGTGGGAATTCCAGATCGGCCCCGGCAGCCCGCTCGACGTGTCCGACCACCTGTGGGTCGCCCGCTGGCTGCTCCACCGCCTCGGTGAGGAGTTCGAGATCTCGGTCACCTTCGACGCCAAGCCGGTCCGCGGTGACTGGAACGGTGCCGGTGCCCACACGAACTTCTCGACCAACAAGATGCGCGAGAACTACGACGCGGTCGTCGAGGCGTGCGAAGCGCTCGGCAAGAACGTCGACGAGCACATCTCGAACTACGGCAACGACATCGAGAGCCGCCTCACCGGCGCGCACGAGACGGAGCGCTACGACAAGTTCTCCTACGGCGTGTCGAACCGCGGTGCGTCGATTCGTATCCCGTGGCAGGTCGCCCTCGAGAAGAAGGGCTACATCGAGGACCGTCGTCCGAACGCGAACTGCGATCCGTACACGGTGACTCGTCTCATCACGAACACCTGCTGCTCTGCCCTCGCCTAACCGGCAACCAAACGTCGATCGAAGGGACGGCTCCGGCCGTCCCTTCGTCGCGCTTGCGAGCGCGCGCGACGCCATGGAGTACGACGGCGACTTGCCGCTGATCGGCGACGCGTTTGCGCGCGCAGGAATCGATCGCGACGTCCACGCGTGGGACGCCGACGTCGACTGGTCGCGGTACGACGGCGTCGTCGTGCGCTCGACGTGGGACTACGTGGACCGGCTCGACGAGTACCTCGCGTGGACGGAGTCGGTGCCGCGCCTGGCGAACCCCGCGTCGGTCATTCGCTGGAACACGAACAAGCGCTACCTCGCGGAGCTCGCGTCGCGCGGCGTTCCCGTTGTGCCGACCGTGTGGCCACGCGACAGCGAGGAGATTCCGCGCAACTGGACCGATGTCGTGGTGAAGCCGGCGGTTTCGGCGGGCGGGCGCTTCACGGGTCGCTTCAGCGACGTCGCCGACGCGACGGACTTCGCGCAGACGTTGCTTGATCGTGGTGACGACGTGCTGGCGCAGCGTTACGTCGCCAGCGTCGATCGTGTCGGCGAGTCCGCGGTGTACTTCTTCGGCGGGCACGTGTCGCACGCCATTCGGAAGGGCCCGATCCTCGAGCGCGACGCTGCGCCGCGTCCCGACGCGTCGCTCGCGCACGGTCAGGCGTCAGAGCCGCTACCGCTCGCCGACGCGCCCGTCGCGTTCGCGCAGTCCGTCTTCGATGCGATCGGTGCGCCGGTGCTCTACGCCCGCGTCGACTGCGTGCGCGACGACGACGGGAACGACGTCGTGATCGAAGTCGAGTTGGTCGAGCCGTACCTCTTCCTCGAAACGTCGCCGCCGGCGGCGGACTTGTTCGCCGCCGCCGTTTTGGCGTGGCTCGATCGCCTCGTACGCTGAACTCATGCCGGACCTGCGCATCGCGGCGTGTCAGCTCAACCCGACGGTCGGTGCGATCGACAGCAACTGCGACGCCATCATCGACGCCTTCAAGTCGGCTGTGGCCGACGGCGCGCGCGTCGTGGCGTTCGGCGAACTCGCGGTGTGCGGCTATCCGCCCGAAGACCTCCTCCTGAAGGAGGCGTTCGTCGCCGCTACCGAGGCGGGGCTACAGCGTGTGGCCGCGGCCACCGCCGACGCTCCCGGCGTGCTGGCGATCGTCGGCGCCGTCGAGCGGCGCGGCCACCGGCTCTACAACACCGCGGCGTTGTGCCGTGACGGCAAGGTCGTGGCACAGCATCACAAGCGGCACCTGCCGAACTACGCGGTGTTCGACGAGCACCGTTGGTTCGACGAAGGCGCGATACCCGTGCCCATCGTCGAGGTCGACGGCGTGAACGTCGCGGCCGTCGTGTGCGAGGACGTGTGGGCGGTCGGTGGCCCGATGCCCGGCGCCGCCAACGACGGCGCCGACCTGATCGTCGTGATCAACGGCTCTCCGTACGCGCGCGGCCGGGTCGACGAACGCATCGAAATACTCCGGACACGCGTCGAGGAGTGCGGCCGCCCGATCGTCTACGTGAACCAAGTCGGCGGCCAGGACGAGCTGATCTTCGACGGCGGATCGTTCGCGCTCAACGCCGACGGCGCGCTGGCTGCGTTCGCACCGCAGCTCGTCGAGCACACGATGATCGTCACGTTCGACGACAACGGTCAGCTCCACGGACCGGTCGCCGACCGCCTCGACGAACTCGACGAGGTCTACGACGCGCTCGTGTTGTCGACGCGCGACTACATCAACAAGAACGGCTTTGGTCACGTGGTGCTCACGCTGTCGGGTGGCATCGACTCCTCGCTGGTGTCCGCGATCGCCGCCGACGCGCTCGGGCCCGAGCGGGTGCACGTCGTCGCCATGCCGTCGCGCTACTCGTCGCCCGATTCCGAAGGCGACGCCGAAAAGCTGGCGCGTAACTTCGGCATCGACTTCCTGACCATCCCGATCGAACCGGCGCACGCGACGTTCATGGAGATGCTGGAGCCGACCTTCGCTGGCCGTGCGCCCGATCTCACGGAAGAGAACCTGCAGAGCCGCATCCGCGGCGTGCTCGTGATGGCGCTGTCGAACAAGCTCGGTTGGACGGTGCTCACGTGCGGCAACAAGAGCGAGTCCGCGGTCGGCTACTCGACGCTGTACGGCGACACGGCCGGCGGCTTCGCCGTCATCAAGGACTGCCTCAAGCTGCTCGTGTACCAACTGGCGCAACGACGCAACGAGCGCGCCGGTTTCGACGTCATCCCTGCGAACGTGCTGGCCAAGCCGCCGTCGGCGGAGCTGCGCCCCGGTCAGCGCGACGACCAGAGCTTGCCGCCCTACGAGATCCTCGACCCGATCCTCGAGCGCTACGTCGAACACGACGCGTCGGCCGCGTCGATCATCGACGACGGCTACGACGCCGAAGTCGTGCGTCGCATCATCGGGCTCGTGGACCGTTCGGAATACAAGCGCCGGCAGACGCCGCTCGGACCGCGCATCACCGGCAAGGCGTTCGGACGCGACCGGCGCGTGCCGATCACCAACCGTTTCTACGGGTGACAGAACGACGCGCCCAACTCGGCGTCGTCGTCGCCGCCCTGTTGTTCGGCTCGACGTTCGTCGTCATGCGCGACTCCGTGCGCGTGGCATCGCCGACGGCGTTCTTGTGCGTGCGCTTCGGCATCGGTGGTGTTGCGTTGCTGTTGCTGGCGCGTCGCCGAGCGCCGATGCCGAAGGGCGTGCTCGTGCCGTCGCTCGTCACGGCGTCGGCACTGCTCGTCGGCTACGTGTTTCAGACGGTCGGCCTGCAGTACACGAAGACGTCGACGTCGGCGTTCATCACGTATCTGCTCGTCGTGCTCGTGCCGGTGTTCGCGGCGATCCAACACCGCGAGTTACCGCCGCCTGTCGTGGCGGTCGCCGTCGCGGTCACCACCGCGGGGTTGTGGTTGCTCACGGGCGGCGTCGACGCCGTCGGCAAAGGCGAAGTGCTCACGCTCGGCTGCGCCGCGGCGTACGCGATTCACATCCTCCTGATCGAACGCTGGACGGGCAGTGTCGACGTGCTGTGGTTCATCGGCATTCAGTTGTGCGTCGTCAGCGTGGCCTGCTTCGTGCCCGGGTTGTTGCAAGGCGGGTTCGGCTTCGGTTGGGTGGCGTGGCGTGGCGCCGCCTACACCGGCATCGGTGCATCCGCCGTCGCCCTGACGCTCCAAGCGCGCGGCCAGGCGGTGCTCCCGCCGACGCGCACCGCGCTGCTTTTGATGATCGAACCGGTCAGCGCAGCCTTGATCGGGTACGCGGTTGGGGAGCGTCTCGGCGCCTCTGGGGCGGTCGGCGCGCTGCTCATCCTCGTCGGTGTGACCATCGCCGAGATCGGGGATGCGCGAAAACTCAATGAATACAAGGCAGAATGGCCTACCAACGACCCCATACAGGGAGGACCCACGTGAACCGTCGCGAACTCGTCGCCGCTATTGCTGAAGCCACCGGCGAAGACAAGAAGAATGTCGACGCCATGCTCAAGGCGACCGTCGACGTCATCACCGAAACCGTCCGCAGTGGCGACCCCGTTGTTATCAGCGGCTTCGCCAAGTTCGCCAAGATCGACCGCGCTGCCCGCATGGGCCGCAATCCGGCGACTGGCGAACCGATCAAGATCGCGGCGAAGACCGTCGCCAAGATCACGATCCTCAAGGGCTTCAAGGACGCGGTGCTGACCAAGGGGCCTGCCAAAAAGGCCGCCAAGAAGTAGTCGTACACAGCTAGCGAGAGCCCGCCACCCAACGGTGGCGGGCTTTTTCGCGCTTTGGGATGGGGCTACTTGACCGTCCGGTCAAGGGCTAGTGTCTCGTCAGTTCTGACAAGGGAGTGTTGACAGTGGGGGATTCACGCACGCCGCGTGCACCGTTTGCGCCGTGGGACCGGCGCGAGCTGCCGGGTAGCTTCGACGTGGACGAGACCGCTCGTCGGGTCGGCAACTACAAGTGGACCGAGATGCGCCTGTTCGAGGCGCTGGGCGGTTGGGTGGCGACGGTTCCCGAACTCGACGTCAAGCTGCGCCTCGGCACGCACTGCTACCACCACGCGTGGCATGCCGAGTTGTGGCACAAGCGCCTCCCCGAACTCCGTGAGATGAATCAGGACCGCCTGACGCTGCCGGCGAACGACGATTTCGTCACGTTCATGGACGCGGTGACCGAGCCGGGCGATCCGGACCAGACGATCGAGAAGCTCGTCGGCGTCTACCGCGTGCTGATCCCGCACAAGATCGCGGCGTACACCTACCACCTCAACAACACGTCGACGATCACCGACGCACCGACGATGCGCTCGCTGCGCTTCGCCATCAACGACGAGATCGAAGACTGGCGCGACGGCGAGATGATGATTCAGTCGCTGCTGCGTGACGAGAGCGACGTGCAGCGCGCGGCCGCTCACCAGCAGAAGTTGGAAACGTTGATCATGAAGTCCGGTGGCATCACCGGTCCCGGTTCGATCGGTGATCCGTACGACATTGGAGAAGGTCGATGAAGAAGTTCATTGCTCCCGACGAACTCGCACGCGACGCGCGCTTCACCCGCGTCAACATGGCTGACCGCTTCGGCGACAAGCGCGTCGCCAAGCGCGGCGAAGACCGCGTCGGTGGTGGCGGCGGCTCGTACGGCGGCGGCGGCCAGATGCGACTCTCACCTGATCTTCCGGGCGCGTCCGATCAGGCCCGCTCGCTGATGCACGGCATCTTCGTCGGAGAGATCCAGGCGCTCGAAGGCGCCGGCCGCACGTGTTTCGACTTCGAGGTCGGCAGCGGTGCCGCCGACGTGCCGTTCGAGCTCAAGCTCGACATGGCGCGCCAGTGCTGGGACGAGAGCCGGCACTGCGAGATCAGCATCAAGTTGTCGGAGTGGATGGGTACCGAGATCGGCGAGTTCTCCGAGTCGACGTTCCTGTTCGAAGCCGCCTGCAACCCCGACGCCGCCTTGCGCCTCACCGGCGTCAACCGCGCGCTCGAAGGCCTCGCCATCGACGTCTTCAACACGATGCGTGAGTTCGGTCGGAAGGCCGGCGACCCGGTCCTCGAGTTTTGCGAGGACTGGATGCTCGCCGACGAAGTGACCCACGTGAAGATGGGTTCCGACTGGCTGCGCAAGCTGACCGCGACGGATCCGGAGCGGCAAGAGCGCGCCCTCGAGTTCCAGCGGGTGGTCGACAAGATCTTCTCGCTCGGCGGCGCCCGCGGCGAGAACGACGACAGCCCGATCCGCCTGGCGCGCCGGTTCCGCGAGCTCGCCGGCTTCACGAACGAAGAGGTCGACGAGATCGCCGGCCTTTCCAAGGAAGCCGCGGCGGAGATGCAAGCGCGGCGGGAGGCGTCGTAACCCCGATGGCGAAGGTTTCCGTCGAACCGAGCGAGTTCCACTTCGTGAATTTCGACGCGGCGCAGATCACGCGCCTCGTCGGTGAAGTCGCCGACCTCGTCGGCCTCGCGCCCGACACCGAGATCCAGGTCAAGATCGACGAGGCGACGCCGCTCGGCCGCGCTGTCGTGTCCTCGATCGATCCGATCGTCATCGAGGTCGAAGGCGGTGCGTTCGAGAACGCCAAGGCCCCGCGGCAACTGAGTGACCGCGGCGTGCGCGACGTCGTGTCCCGTCTGTTGTTCAAGGTGTCCGACCGCCAGTCGGGCAAGTTCGCGAACGCGCCCGCGGACGGCGAAGTCCCGCTCCCGCAGTCCGTCGCGTGGGACGTCTACGCCGTCGGGCGCGCCGCGCGCGCCGGCATCGACGTGTCCAAGCCGCGCCGGCTGTACCACTTCCGCAACCGCCACGGCTTCACCGACGTCGCCGACGCGGCGTTCGAAACCCTCTGGAACGCCACCGACATGTCCTGGGACGAACTCAACGCCCTCGTCGAAGAAGTCGCGGCGGCCAAAACTCCCGCCTGAGCAAAGTTGTGTTCTGTCGCACACGAATCGTGTGCGACAAAACACAACTTCAGATTGAGGGCAGTTGGACGCCCTTCGAGGCGAGCCACTTCTCGGCGGCTTCGGTGGAGATCTCCCAGACCGTCTGGCTGATGAACGGGACGTAGCCCATCTCGCGGTTGATGCCGAGCATGGCGTCGTTGCTGTCGGCGTTGCCCGTGCGGATCGACGTGACCTGTGGGCGTTCGGCCATCACGCGCAGCGTCATCGCTGCCTTCAGCCACTTGCCGAGCGCGTGCCCGCGGTGTTCCGGATCCACGCCCGTGGCCCCGACGTACACCGTTTCGGGCTCGGCGGGGTTCCAGATCACGTCGTGGATCCCCGCCCACGCGCCGTCACTCTTGCGGCGGGCGATGAGCTGCCAGGGTTCGAGCCCGACGGCGTTTGCGACCTTCTCCTGCTCACGGATCTGGTCCGCGGTGAGCGTGAAGTCGTTCATCTCCAAGTCGTCACGCGGCGCGGTGTTCATGACGAGGACCGCCGCCAGGAAATCGTCCATGTACTCCTCGGGCACGTCGCCGTCCCAGCCGAAGATCTCGTAGTCGGCCGCCCGCGTAGGGCCGTCGGCCACCCACTTCTCCATGAGCGCCCGATCGACAGTGGCGACTGGAAGGTGGTTCACGTGGTTCGCCTGCTTGACCTCGGCGCCGATCGCCTCGGCGAACTCAGCGCCCGGAAGGCGGCCGTTCGTGTCGCCGACGAGTCGCGTGCGGTTGTGTTGCTTCGCCAACGCCACGAAGTACGCAAGCAGCTGCGTGCCGACTCCGTGGCGGCGATGGTCGGCGCGCACGGCAACCGACCCAAAGGTCATGTCGGGGTTGTCGTCGTGGTCCGGGTCGATGCGGATGCCGGTCGTGCCGATCAGCTGGCCATCCGGCGACCACGCGCGCACTGCCGTGCGCTTCATCCGTGCGGGCATGTTCCGGAAACTGGCGATCGCTTGGTCGAGCGGCGTCGGCGGGTCCTCCGGCAGCGCCTCGGCCTGAATGGCGTTGGCGAACTCGACGGACTGCGCGATTTCGTCGTCCGTGTAGTTACGCGGGTCGTGCAGCGTGTACGTGTAGTTGTGCCCCATCACTCGCGAGTTTGGCGGGGGGGCGCTGCTTGGGCCACTGATTTGGCGCGATCTTGCCGACGGCGACCGCGAACGCCGCGATCCACAGCAGCACGACACCGGTCAGGAGTGCGTACACGCTGTTCTTGAACACCTTGTTGCCGGCGTGCTGCTCGCGCAGCAGGTAACGCGGCTCCGGCTGGAACGCCATGGTGCGATTGACGGCCTTCAACTCGGGCTTGTGCAACCCGGGGTCGCCGGGCAAATGCAGCGCGATCGCCATCATCTCGCCGCCGCGGTGGAGGCGCAGCAGCGCCTTCCATCCGCCCGAGACGGGGATGCGGTGCTCCGAGATGTAGTGACCCTCGCTGACGCGGCGCATGTTCGCCAGGTCGAGCCCGCCGCCCTGCCACGCTCCCGCTTGGAAGAAGCGCGCGTGCTCGGCGGCGTTGGGCGGGGTCAGCCGTACGTCGACGTTCGCGTAACCACCGACGACTTGGCCGATGCGCACGTCGGCGCTCACGTTGCCGGTGTGACGCGGCATGGGCACCGCGAGCAACACGAGGATCAACACGGCGGCCGCAGCCACGACCGGGCGAGGCAGTGCCCGCGTGCCGTCCTGGTAGCCCGCGGCGCGTGCAAATGACGTGGCCAGCAGCGCAGCAGCGACCGCGCCCAGCAGCGCGAACACGAACGCGTCGGGGAACAGGTTGCTGTTCCACGGTTGGTAGGCGTGCGTGTGATTCCACCAGTAGTCACCGGCGAGACCGATCGTCGACACGCCGACGCCGGACGCCACGGCGAAGCGCGCCCGCCGTTCGGTGCCGAAGATCAACGCCGCCAGCTCGACGGCCAGCGCGGAGGTCACGTAGATGCCGACGACGCGCGTGTGGATAGGCGACTTGTCACTGAACAGGTTCGTGGTGCCGACGATGTTGAACAACGCGATCCCGATGCCCCAGTAGCGACCGAGCACCAGCCGGATGGCGACGAACGCGAACCCGGAAGCGACGGCGAGGATCAGTGGGTGAAAGATCTGCTGGAACTGCGGCACGCCGAAGGAGAACTCACCGAGCGGCGCGACGAGACCCTGCAACGTCAGCCACGCAGCGACGACGTGGATGCCGAACGCCCAGCGCGAGTCGCGGGGCTTGACGCCGGCGTCCGCGAGCACGAGCCACGCCGCCGCGCCGACGAACGCCGCGCCGAGGATCATCAGCATGTGAGTCGGGCTCCACATGGTGACGTCGACGCCGAAGGCGCGGTGCCAGAACTCGTCGAGCGGGAACCCGGTAACTGCGGCACCGCCGAGGGCGAGCAACGGCAGCGTCGACCACGGGATGCGCACGGCCTTCCACCGCAGTGCGGTGTCGATGCCTTGCAGCGACGCCAGCAACACGCCGGTGACGCCCGACATCAGGATGAGGCCGAGCCCGATGACGATGCCGGTGTGGGGCGCGGTGAACAGGTTCTTGTCGCGCCCGAGCGCGACGTGCCAGGCGACGTCGTTGTAGAACGCCTGGCCGGCCGTGAACAGACCGAACAGCGCCATGCCGACGGTGGCGGCGGCCCAGCCCGGGATGTGTACGAGTCGTTCGAGCGCGTCCGGGATGCGCAACAGCGCGCGGGCGATCCCCGACGAGGTGTCGCCCGACCGTCCGAATATGAAGAGGAACACCAGCACGGCGCCGAAACCCGCCAGGAGCAGGTACAGCGGCGTCCAGCTGGTGAGTGCGTTTCCTTTGCTTGAAACCGCTGCGAGGACGTTCATTGTTGGACCCCCTGTCCGTTGAACCCTGCCCACAAGAACTCGTCGAGATACGTGACGAGCTGCGGGCGCGGCATCGTGCGTCGCTCGATCCACCAGTCGCCCGCGGCGTATACGAAGGCAACCACGCCGTGGGCCACGGGCTCGGCGCTACCCGAGTCGCGACCAGCGGCCCGTAGTTGCTCGCCGATCACGAGCGCGACGCGGTTCGAGATCTCGTCGAGAAAGCCCGTGAAGTCGGCGCCCTGGACGTGGCGGTTGTGAACGAGAAAGCGGTAGAGCGCCGGCTCGCGCTCGATAAAGCCGAGGAACGCGTCGACTGTGCTCGCGAGGATCGTGCGGGGTTCGGGCGTGGTCTGGCCGAGCGCGGCTTGAAGGTCCGCGAGCAGTGAGTCCGCGAAGCGCTTGGCGATCTCGGAAACCAGCCCGGAGCGATCACGAAAGTGGCGGTACAGGATCGGTTTGGTGACTCCGGCCTCGGCGGCCAGTGCGTCCATCGATGCCGAGGGGCCGTGCTTCCGAATGCCGTCGATCGCGGCCTCGAGCAGCGCCTCCCGGCGGTCCGCGCGCTCGACGTGGCGGCGCTCATGGCGCTCGCGACGGTCCTGCCGATGTGTAGTCATCACGGTTACGCACAGTAACGTTACTGTCGGTAACAGTCAAGCGAGATCGTGTGCGGAGATGTTGTCCCAGAGGTCGATGACGGGCGGTCGGGCGAGCAGTCCGCGACACGATTCGGCCATCTCGACCATGGCCGGCGAGTCGAAATGGGTGCGCTGGGCGTCCGGAGAGTCCCATTTCTGCACGAGTAGGTACCGCCACGGGTGGGTCACCGACGCAACCAGGTCGATGTTGCGACACCCCTCGTGACCTCGGGCGATGACCACATACTTGGCCAAAACACCCAGCAGGTTCGCTGCAGACGCTTCGTCGGTCGCCTCGAGCGTCAGCGTCACCATCGTCAGTTCGACATCTTCAGGCACGATCGGTCACGCTATGCGCCTTACGCGGTAGGAAGCGCGTCCCACGGCGCCGAATAAGTGTCAACAGTTGCCGGGGAACTCAGGACCTATTGACACCATCCGTATGGTGGACACGGTCCGTTATCAGCAGGAATACAAACAGCCTGGGGCGGCGTTGTATCTAGGCCTGGATTGTGTGACCAGGACCTAATGACGACGAAACACACAAAAGGACGACGCGTGGCGAAGGAACGAGTGGAACGGGACGAGGAAGACCTCGTCCGCCTGTACCTCACCGACATTGGTCAGTATCCGTTGCTGACCAAGGACGACGAGGTCCGGCTGGCACAGGCCATTGAGGCCGGTGTTGCGTCGCGCAACGAGCTGGAGGTGACGAAGGCGAAGGACTTGACCGCGGCGCGCAAGCGCGAACTGCGGCGCAGCGTTCGCCAGGGCGACGAAGCCCAGCGCACCTTCGTGCAGTCGAACCTCCGCCTCGTGGTGTCGATCGCCAAGAAGTATCAGGCGTCGGGTCTGCCGCTGCTGGACCTGATCCAGGAAGGCAACCTCGGGCTCATGCACGCCGTCGAGAAGTTCGACTGGCGCAAGGGCTTCAAGTTCTCGACGTACGCAACGTGGTGGATTCGCCAGGCGATCACCCGCGGCATCGCCAACACGGGCCGCACCATCCGCCTGCCCGTTCACGCCGGCGACACGCTCGCCCGCCTGCAGAAGGCGCGCTCGCGCCTCGAGCTCAAGTACGGCCGTCCGGCGACGCTCGCGGAGCTGGCCGTCGAAGTCGAGATGCCCGAAGAGAAGGTGACCGAGGCCCTGCGCTTCGCCGCCGAGCCGCTCTCGCTTTCCGAGCCGCTGCGTGAAGACGGCGACGCCGAACTCGGCGACGTCGTCGAGGACAAGACGGCGGAGTCGCCCTTCGAGATGGCGGCTACGTCGCTGCTGCCCGAAGAGATTCAGCGCCTGCTCGGTCCGCTCGACGAGCGTGAGCGTGAGATCCTTCGCCTCCGCTTCGGTCTCGACCGCGGCGAGCCCCGCACGCTCGAAGAGGTTGGCGAGCACTTCAACCTGACGCGCGAGCGCATCCGTCAGATCGAGGCGCGTGCGATGAGCAAGCTGCGCCACCCGAGCTCCGACACCGGCGCTCGCGATCTGCTCACCGGCTAGCCGTCAACGCAAGAATCGAAACAACGTCACGCCCGCCTCGAAAGAGGCGGGCGTTGTCGTCAGGCGGTGCGTGCCGACGCTGAACGTGTCCGGGAAGCACGCCATCTCCTCGAAGCCGGCCTCGGCAAACCACGCGCGGATCGTGGGTGTGAGATCGGGGTCGTTCCGGTGGCGCGTCCAGAGCACTTCGCCGCGCGGCGCCAACAGGCACGGCAACGCTCGGATCGTGTTGCGGATGTCGGCGTCGCTGATGTTGCCGAAGACGCCGCAGAACAGTGCGATGTTCGCCGGGACCGCCCCGGCGTAGACGTCGGTGTCGCTGGCATCGCCCGTCACGACCTCGACGTGTTCGAGACCGGCGACGAGCACGGCGTTGCGGGCGTCGTGAGACAGGTCGCGGTCGAACTCCACCAGCCGCGCCCGCACGTCCTTGCCGCGCGGGTGCGACTGGAGAACCGGTATGACGTCGCGGCCCTGTCCCGCGCACGCGCTGATCAGCCGCAGTGACCCCGACGGCGCGCGGTCGAGAGCGCGCCGTAGCTGCGTTTGTACCTCGACGAGTCGCCGCGACAGGCGCGACTCAGGGTCGTCGTAGTCGGCGTGCCAGCCGACCCAGTCGGTTATGGGCGGAGGCTACAGGCCGAGATCGCCCGGCAGGCAGAGGTTGACGATGTCGGAACCGCTGATCTGCAGGTGCACGCGGATGCCGTTGCAGGTCGTCGTCGCCGCGTGGGCCGACGGTGCCACCAAGAAGCCGAGGCCGAGCATGCTCGCCACCGCGGCAGCCACCAATGCGAGTCGTTTCATGTGGACTTCCCTCCCAGGGTTTTGCCTACGCTCCGGTAACGGGATAACCGCCCGCGAACTACGGCCAGGCGACGGTTGTGGTCGCCGAATAGGTGTAGGTGCCCTGGTCGTACAAGTCGATCGTGCCCTCGACCTCGGCGGCTTCGCCGGGTTGTAGCGACGGGACGTTGCCCGGCGCGAACACGAACTGCACCGGGGACGCGCCCTGACGCTCCATGGTCACCGTGACCTTCAGGCCACCCGGGAACTGTGCCGCGCGCGTGACGTGGTTGACGAGGTGGACGTTGCACTGGCCGTGCCCGTCGCTCGCCACCTGGCACGCCAGCGTGAACTCGAGAGGATCACCGGCCTTTTCGCCGGTACTCGACGACGCCGTCGGCGTCGGGGAGAACGTGAGGCTGCCGGAGTTGTCGGAGTTCTCGGTGTGCGCATCACGCGGCGCGTCGCTGACGGTTGCGCCCTCGGAGGACCTGGTCACCGTTGTGCTCGGCGTCGACTTGGGTTTCGCGGTCGTCGTCGCGCCGTTGGGCGGCGAGGTCGTTGTGGATGCGTCGAGCGTCGCGCCCAAGACCGTCGCCGTGCTCGGTGCCGTCGTCGTCGTAGCCGGTAGCGCGGTCGTCGTCGTCTCCAACGCGGCCTTGTCGTCCGAGCTGCCGCGGCAACCTGAAGTCGCGAGCGTCAGCCCGAGGACCGCGCACAGTGCGGCGTTGCGCCGCCAGTTCGTCCCCATGGGTTCATTGTGGCTCGTCAGGCTGCGCTGCGGTGGCGCTGTCGCTGCTGCCAGGCAAACCACGCGGCGACCGCGGCCGCCACGACGCCCGCCGTGGCCGCCGACGACTTGGCCGAAGGCACCGGCATGCGGTCGCGCAG
The DNA here is from genome assembly GCA_041166285.1 of Actinomycetota bacterium. GTDB lineage: Bacteria > Actinomycetota > Acidimicrobiia > Acidimicrobiales > JACCXE01 > JACCXE01. Next base: position 14,359 of record JBEEFR010000105.1, read on the forward strand.
GCGAACGGGGTGCGAGAAGTTGAGCACCGGCCAGTCGCGTTCCTTGGCGATGCGCGCGAGCACGCGATCGGGATTCACGGCGAACGGATGGCCGACGGCTTCCATCATCGGCACGTCGGTCGCGGAGTCGCTGTACGCGTAGGAGGCCGACAGGTCGATGCCGAGTTCCTCGGCGAGCGCGGCCATGGCGACGGGCTTGTACGGACCGGCGCAGTAGAAGTCGACGAGCCCGGTGTAGCGACCTTCCTCGTCGACGCGGGCGCGCGTCGCGAGTACGCGGTCGACGCGCAGGAACTCGCCGAGCGGCGCCACGATCTCCTCGGGCGAAGCGCTCACGATGGCGACGACGCGCCCCGCGGCTTTGTGCTCGGCGATGAGGTCGGCGGCCTCCGCGTAGATGATCGGCTCGACGACGGTGCGCAGGGTCTCGCGCACGATCTGCTTCACGCGCCCTTGGTCCCACCCCTTCGTCATCGACAGTGCCTTTTCGCGCACCTCCTCGAGCTTCGCTTCGCTCGCGCCGAGGTGTTGGTACACGAAGTGGCCCCAGATCGCGCTGGCGATCGTGCGGCGCGAGATCAGGCCTTCCCGATAGAAGTCGCGGCCGAACGCGACCATCGACGCCTTCGCGATGACCGTCTTGTCGAGGTCAAAGAAGGCGGCTTCCACGCCAGAGAGGCTGACACAAACTGGGTCTTGTGGCGGGCCCACGGCGGTGCTTTCATGAGTTCTTCGCCGCTTCCCCTTCGGCACGCAACACGCGCGCAACTGCGCGTTGACTCGCTGAGGAGAACGCGATGCTCACGGCCTGTTGGTCCGTGAAAGGCGGCAGTGGCACCACGGTCGTGACCGCGGCGTTGCTGTTGGGCGCCACGGCTGCGGGCCGCCACGCGGTCGCGGCCGACTTCGAGGGCGACCTGGCGGTGGCGTTGGGGCTGTCGGAACCGGCGGGCCCGGGCGTGCTCGACTGGTTGGCCGCGGGCGCCGACGTACCGCACGACGCGCTCGCGCGCATCGCGCACGACACGCAGCACGGCATCACGTTGATCCCCCGCGGCAGCGACCCCGGCGCGTCGATGCACGCCGACGCCGACGCGGGGCGTCGCCTCGCCAAGGCGATCCGCAGCGTGCGCACCGGCGGGCCCGCCATCGTCGACCGTGGACGCGCCGCGTCGCCGGCCGCCCAAGCATTCGTCGCCGCCGCCGATCGGTCGTTGCTCGTGCTGCGGCCCTGTTACCTCGCGCTCCAACGCGCCAACAACGCGCCGCGACCGACCGCCGTCGTGCTCGTCGGCGAGCGGCGGCGTCATCTCACGGCGCGCGACGTCGAGGCGATCCTCGGCGTGCCCGTCGCGGCGGAGATCGGATGGGACGAGAAGATCGCTCACGCCGTCGACCAGGGGTTGTTGCGGCAAGCAGTCCCGCGGCAGCTGCTGCAGGCGATGCGGACGGTGGCGGCGTGACGGGCGGTGTCGCCGAACGGGTGCGGACGCGTCTCGTCACCGACGTCGATGCGTCGACGGTCGTCGACGCGTCGCTCGTGGAACGCTTCGTGCGGGAGGAGGCCCCACTGCTCGACGTCGGCCTGGCGCAGCAGGCCGTCGCCGACGTCCTCGCCGACATCACGGGCCTCGGTCCGTTGGAGCTCCTGCTGCGCGACGCCGCAGTCAGCGAAGTCATGGTGAACGGTCCCGGTCGCGTGTGGATCGAGCGCGCCGGGGCTCTCGAGCGCACCGACGTGTCGCTCACGGCCCCCGAGATCGATCACATCATCGAGAAGATCGTCGGTCCCCTCGGGCTGCGCGTCGACCGGTCGTCCCCCGCGGTCGACGCGCGGCTGCCCGACGGGTCACGCGTGCACGCCATCGTGCCGCCGCTCGCCATCGACGGTCCATATCTCACCATCCGTCGGTTCCGCGCCCGCGTCGTGGAACTCGACGAGTTCTGCGCGAGCGCGGCGGTCGTCGGGTTCGTGCGCGGCATCGTGCGTGAACGGCGCAACGTGATCGTGTGCGGCGGCACGGGCTCCGGCAAGACGACGCTGCTCAACGCGTTGGCGGGCGCAATCCCTTCGGGTCGCATCGTGACCGTCGAAGACGCCGCCGAGCTTCGCCTGCAGCAAGACCACGTCGTGCGCCTCGAAGCGCGCCCGGCGAACGCCGAGGGCGTCGGTCGCGTGTCCATTCGCGACCTCGTGCGCAACGCGCTGCGGATGAGGCCCGACCGCATCATCGTCGGCGAGTGCCGCGGCGCGGAAGCGCTCGACATGTTGACGGCGATGAACACCGGCCACGAGGGGTCGATGTCGACGTGTCACGCCAACAGCCCAACCGACGCGTTGCGGCGACTCGAGACGATGGTGTTGCTCGCCGGCGAGGGCCTGCCGCTCGACGCCGTGCGCGACCAGTTGCACGCCGCGATCGACGTCGTCATCGAGGTCGGCCGGGGCCGCGACGGGCGACGCCGGATCACGTCGGTGGTCGAAGTCGCGCTGCCGGGCGCAACGGGTCCGCGCGTGCGGCGCCTCGCGAGCGATACCGACGTGCTCGAAGCCATGCAGCGGGAGGCGCGATGACCTCGCTGGTGGCAGGCGCACGCATCGCCGTGGTCGTCGTCGTCCTCAGTGGCTTGACCTTTTTCGCCGCGACGCGCACTGGCAGCGCGCGTCGCCGCGCGGCAGTGATCGGACGCGTGTCGGGGGAACTGCCGCCCCGCGACCCCCGCCGCGTCCGATCACTCGGATTCACCGCGTTGCGCGAACCACCACGACGGCTCATCAGCGAACTGGCGACGCTCGATCTCGGGCTTGACGCGGCGCGCGTCTGGCGTGCTTGGCGCTGGGCGACGTTGTGCGCCGCGCTCGGCGGAGCGCTTTTGATCGGCGTCGTCTTCGGTGTCCTGGTCGCGGTGCTCGTGGGCGGTTCGCCGCTGGCCATCGCGCTCGTGCTGCGGAGTCGAGCGGACGCGGCGTACGACGACACGCTCGCGGCCGCGCTTGATGCCGCGGCGCGCAGTGTGCGCTCGGGCGGCTCGCTGCCCCAAGCCGTGACGGAGGCGTCGACGAGCGTGCGCGGCGCCGTGGCGCGCGATCTCACACGTGTCGCGGCGACCGTTGCACGCGGCCGTCCGTTTGCCAACGCGCTCGACGGCTGGCGCGTCGCGCGGCCCCGCCCCGCCGTGCGCCTCGCCGTCGGCGCGCTGGTGCTGGCTACGCAGACCGGTGGCCCGCCGGCCCGGGTCATCGAAGACGTTGCGTCGGCGATCCGGTCGCGCCAGCAGGTGGCGCGCGAAGCGCACGCGCTGGCGGCCCAAGCGCGCCTGTCGGCGATCGTCGTCGGCGTTGCGCCGCTGGCGTTCATGTTGGTGACGTGCGCGACCGACGCGCGCAACGCCCACATGCTGTTCGGCACGCCGATCGGCGTCGCGTGTGTCGTCACGGGGCTGCTGCTCGACGCCCTCGGCGCGTTGTGGATGCACCGCATGAGCGCGACGGTCGCGGCGTGAGCGCGCTCGCGCTGGCGTGGGCGTTCGTGTGCGCTGGTTGGATGGCGCGCGCCCGGCCGGTGCACGCGGCGCGCGCGTTGGCGCTCGCGCCGCGTGCGTCGCGATCGGCCATCCGCGCGCCGCATGGCCTCGAGCTGCCGTCGCCGCGGCGCGCCGTCATGGTGCTGTTGCTCGCCGTCGCGCTCTCGTTCTTGTTCGCGCCCGCGGGCGTGGCGCTCCTGATCGCCGTTGCCGTGCGGCCCCTGCTCGTGCGACGACGCCAGGCGAGGGAGCGCGGTGCGGCCGTCGAACACGATCTGTCCGACGTCGTGGCGTTGGTGGGTTTGGCCGTCGGTGCCGGCGCCAACCTCCCGGGCGCCCTCGAGGCCGCTGCCGCGCACGGCGAGGGTCCGCTCGGTGACGCGCTCGGGGCGGCCGTGCGCGCGACGCGGCGGGGCGGGCGTCTGTCCGACGCACTCGAGCTGTTGCCCGCGCAACTTGGCGAGACCGTGCGACCGCTGGTCGCCGCGCTTGTCTCCTGTGATCGCTACGGCGCTCCGATCGGCCCGACACTCGACCGCCTCGCGGTCGACGTACGGACCGCATCGCGCCAGCGTGCCGAAGCCGCGGCTCGCCGCCTTCCGGTGCGTCTGCTCTTCCCCCTCGTCACCTGCATCCTTCCGGCGTTCGCGCTCCTCACCGTGGCGCCACTTATCGCCGGGTCCTTCCGCGGGCTCGGCCTCTAACTGCAGAAAAAGGAGTGCCTTTCATGTTCATGCTGTTTCCGTTGTTGTGGCTCGAGGTCAACGCCACGCGCCTCGCCGGTCGGCTGCGCCCGTCCGAGCGCGGGCAGGCCACCGCCGAATACGCCCTCGTGCTGTTGGGCGCGGCGGCGGTCGCCGTGCTGCTGATGGGTTGGGCGGCCAAGTCCGGCAAGATCGGCGAGCTGCTCAACGCCGTGTTCGACACCGTGACGCGCAAGGTCCAATGACCGAGCACCACCGGCTTGGCCGCGATCGCGGCCAAGCCGTGGTCGAACTGGCGCTCACGATCCCCTTCATCGTCGTGTTGCTGCTGGCCATCATTCAGCTCGGACTAGTTGTTCGGGATGAGATCCTTACGGTCCACGCATCGCGGGAAGCGGCCCGCGTCGGCGCGGTCGATCCGGACCGCGACGCGCCACGCCGAGCGGCAATCCGGTCCTCGGGGCTTGATTCGCGCAGAATGTCCGTTTCTGCGTCCGATCGAGGCCGAGCAGGTTCGACACTCACCGTGACCGTTCGTTACGCTGCGCCGACAGAAGTACCTCTCGTTGGGGCATTTCTCCCGGATGTTCGGCTACGGGCAGTGGCCGCCATTCGGGTCGAAGTGTGACGGTACGTGGGATTTTCCGCCA
>JBEEFR010000106.1:0-22996 GCA_041166285.1 Actinomycetota bacterium
GAAGGACCGCGCGCGCACGACGGGCACCCCGAACCCTGCGTGGTACTGCACGCCGAGATACTCGGCCGCGACCTTGCTGACGGCGTACGGCGTCACCGGGTTGAGCTTGTGCTCCTCGGTGAGCGGGAGGTCATCCGGTTGGACGGGGCCGTACACCTCGGCGGAGCCGATGAGCAGCACGCGTGGCGCGGGCGTGACGCGGCGCGCCGCTTCGAGCAGGTGGAGCGTGCCGACGGCGTTGACGTCGAAGGTGCGCGCCGGGTCCTTCCAGCTCTCACCGACGTGCGCCAACGCCGCAAGGTGAATCACCGCGTCGGGTGCGGCCGCGACAACCGCGTCGGTCAGCTTCGCCTGATCGGCGAGGTCGACGTCGTTCTGGTGCGGCGCGACCACGTCGTCGCCCGTGGCGCGCAAGTGCTCGGTGAGATACGTGCCGACGAAACCGTGGCCACCCGTCACGAACACCTTCACGGCCGGTGACCCTATTGGACGCGCTGCGATAGGCCGGCGCGCAACGCGGCGACGGGAGCCGCGCGCCGCAGCGCGCGCGGATGGCGCAGCGCGAGTCGGCCGACCGTGAAACCCGTGAACGCCAGCGATCGCGGCGCCAGGAGTCCCTTGACGCCCGCGTGACGGGCGACGGTCGCGACGCGGTTACGCAGCGACTGCGCCTCGATGAAGTCGGGCTCTGCGGTGTCGCTCCCCCGCCGGTGCGTCGCCGTGGCGTCCGTGGCGCACGCGAACGTCCACCCGGTGTCGCGCAGGCGCCACGCGAGTTCCACGTCGTCCCAGTAGACGAACAGCCACTCCCACCACGGCTTGGGACCGACGCCGTCGAGCGCGGCTCGGCGCCACAGCGCGGCCGCACCCGAGACACCGAAGGGCTCGCCCGGCGACGGATTCGTCGTGTGGCGATCGCGATCGCGGGCGCGGTACGCGCCATCCAGCTCGATGCCCGTCGAGTCGATCCGGCCGTCGGCGAGCCGCAATACCCCGGTCGCCGCGGCAGCCCGCGGTGCCGCTTCGAGGGCGGCGGCGCACGCCGCGACGTAACCGGCGTCCAACACGCAGTCGGCGTTGAGCGAGAGCAGATACGGCGCGGCCGTCGCCGCGTACGCCTGATTCATCGCCGCGGCGTAACCGACGTTTGTGCGGTTGCGCACGACTTCGACGCCCTCGATTGCCTCGGCGCGCGCGGCGGTGTCGTCGGGGGACGCGTTGTCGATCACTAGGACGCGCTGCACGGACCCGCCCTGCGCGCGCACGGACGCGATGCAGTTGTCGAGGAACTCGCCGCCGCCGTACGTGACGACGACGACGTCTACGGCTTCGTCCACGTCATCCCGCAGATCGTCGCCGGACCCGGCAGTTGGAGCACGAGCCCGCTCACCACTTCGTCGTGCACGGTGACGCGTTCGCCGGCCTTGAGCGCGACGCGGCGGGGGCCGGCGTTGCCACCCGCGTACGGGACGAACAATTGCAACGTGCCCGGCGAAGCCAGTTGTACCGAGAAGATCGCCTGGTCGCCGGTGCGCGCCACGACGGCGTTGGCGCCGTGCAAGTCGACGTCGTCACAGGCGCCGCGACGCGTGATGCTGGCGTCGGACGGAACCGACGCAGTCGCGAAGCCACCCGGTGCGCCGCGCTCGTGCGTCACCGCGATCTCGAGCGCTAGGCGCGCCGCCGCGAGGTCGGCGATCGTCGGAGTGAACGCCGGGAGTTCGCCGCGCCGTTGCAGTCGCTGCAGCGCGGCGACTGTGACGTCGCCGGCGTAAGTGAAGTCGGGCCGGTCGCTCACGAGCGACTCAGTTTTGGCGATCGTCAACGACGCCAACATCTGGCCGCGCAGCGTCAGTTCGACGTTGCGGTCGTAGTGGACGTTGTCGAACAGCGCCTGCGTGCCGATGGCCGTCAGCGCCAAGCACGCCACCAAGGCCACCGCGAGCCGCGGCGCCTCCGAGTCGACGAGTTGCTGCACGGCGAAGGCGATGAGCGGCAGCAGCATCCCCGCACACAGGTACAGGTAGCGACCGGCCGCGGGGTTTTGGATCGCGCCACGCCCCTGCGAGATCACGGCGAACATGACCGGGGACGCGGCGGCGAGCGCGAACAACACCGGCGCGCGGCGCCACCAGTCGCGTCCGCGCACGACGAGTACCGCCAGCAGGACGACGAGCAGCGCCTCTCCGATGCGGTGGCTCTTGAACGGCGCGCCGAGCGTCGAGGACATCCCGCCCCACACGTAGCGCGGAATGTCTTTCGGACCGCCGTGGAACTGCTTGTTGGCGCCCTCGAGACCGACCTGTCCCTGGAACTTCAACCACACGAGGTACACGACACCGGCGGGTGCCGTCGCCGCGACGGCCTTGCGCCAACCCCACCGCGCCAGCGCCGCCAGCCCGACCGCGCCGACCATGAAGACCGACATGCCCGAGAGCATCAGCGACGCCGTGGCGCCGGCGGCGACGAGCGCCACGCGCCTGCGCTCGCCGCGGTCGTCGACGAGGAGCAGCAACAACATCCCCGCGGCGAGCGACCCGACGAATCCGACTTGGAACGCCCAGGCCAGGTTCTCCGACCCTGCGCCGAACAGGCCGAACACGAGCGCCACGCCCGTCGCCAACGGCGCGCTCACCTCGGCGCGGCGCATCAGCCGCCACGCCGCGTGGACGACGATGAGGTGGGTGGCGAACAGGCCAAACAAGTACGGCCAGTAACTGCGCAACCCGAACAGGCTGTACGTGGCGCGCCACCACAGGATCGGCAGCGTGCTCCAGTGCTCGTTGTGGGGCCGCAGGAGCCCCCAGATCGGATGGTGCAGGCCGCGGAAGAGGATGAAATCCCACTCGTCGCCAAAGAACCACTGCCCGCGGCACGCCAGCGTGAGCACGACCAGGATGGCGGCCAACGAGGCGACGTGCACCCACGTCCAAGTCTTCGCTTGCCTCACCACGGCCGACATACTTGCTGGCCCGTCGACACAAGGCCCGCATCGGGCGTTCCCTTAGAATCGATCGGTGCCTTTCGACTTGGACTTGGTCATCGTCGGGGGCTGCGGACGGGTGGGGCTGCCCTTAGGACTGGCCTTCGCCGACCGCGGCCTCTCCGTCGCGCTGTACGACGTCAACGAGCGCGCCGTGGGCCAGGTCGCCAACGGTGAAATGCCGTTCCAGGAGGACGGCGCCGAGGAAGTCCTCGCCCGCGTCGGCAAGAACCTTGTCGCCACGATGGACGCGTCCGACGTCGCCCGCGCCGAGCACGTCATCGTCGTCATCGGCACCCCCGTCGACGAGCACCTCGACCCGCGGCCCACCGCCGTGCCCGACGCCATCGAGGCGTTGGCACCGCACCTGCGCGACGGGCAGCTGCTGGTGCTTCGCTCGACGTTGTATCCCGGCGTCACCGCGATGGTCGAGCGAATGATCGAACGCCTCGGCGTGGGCGTCGAGGTGGCGTTCTGCCCCGAACGCATCGCCGAAGGCGCCGCGCTGAAAGAGCTGTTCGACCTGCCGCAGATCGTCGCCAGCCGCAGCCAGACCGGCCAAGCGCGTGCCGAGAAGCTCTTCGGTGCGCTGACGGCGTCGACGGTGCCGCTGTCGCCCGAGGAAGCCGAACTCGCCAAGCTGTTCACCAACACGTGGCGCTACATCAAGTTCGCCACCGCCAACCAGCTGTTCATGATCGCCAACGACTTCGGTCTCGACTTCGCCCGCATTCGCGCCGCGATGACCTTCGACTACCCGCGCGCCGCCGATCTCCCCGGGCCGGGGCTCGCCGCCGGGCCGTGTCTGCTCAAGGACACGATGCAGCTCGCGGCGTTCAACAACAACAACTTCGTACTCGGCCACGCTTCGATGTTGGTGAACGAGGGCCTGCCGCTGTACATCGTGTCGAAGATGGAGGACTCGTTCGACCTGGCGAATTCGACGGTCGGCGTCCTCGGCATGGCGTTCAAGGGCGGAAGCGACGACGTGCGCGACTCGCTCGCCTACAAGCTGCGGCGCATCTTGCGATTCAAGGCGCGCAACGTCGTGTGCACCGACCCGTATGTCACGACCGATCCGACGCTCGTGCCCCTCGACGACGTTCTGCGCGAGGCCGACGTCCTCGTGCTCGCCGCGCCGCATCCCGAATACCGCGACCTCGGCACGAAGACGCCTTTCGTCGACGTGTGGGGGTTCACCGGCAACGGCACGCTCATATGAGTTCGGCCGAGCCGCGCGTCTCCGTGGTGGTAACGGCGTACGAGGAGGGCGACGCGATCCTGCCGCACCTCGATCGGATCTTCGAAGCGATCACGCTGCCGTGCGAGGTGCTCGTGGTCGTCGACAGCCCCGACGACTCCACGATGCCGTACCTCGAAAAGTACGCACGCAACGAACCGCGCTTGCTGCCGACGGTGAACACGTACGGACGCGGTCCGGCGCGCGCCATTCGCTTCGGGATCGACACGGCGCGCGCCGAGGTCGTCGTCGTCACGATGGCCGACGGCTGCGACGACCCGCAGCAGATCGATCAGCTGACGCGCCTGGTCGAGCGCGGCGTGGTGATCGCCGCGGCGTCGCGGTACATGCGCGGCGGCCAACAGGTCGGCGGCCCGGTCTTCAAGAGCTTCCTGTCGCGATTCGCCGGTCGCTCGCTCCACACGCTGGCGCGCGTCGGCACACACGACGCCACGAACTCGTTCAAGGCGTACAACCGCAAGTTCGTGCAAGAGGTCGGCATCGACAGCGACGACGGTTTCGAGGTCGGCCTCGAACTCGTCGCCAAGGCGCGGCGGTTGCGCTTGCCGATCGCGGAGCTACCCACGATCTGGCTCGACCGCACGCTCGGTGTGAGCAACTTCAAGATGGCCGCGTGGTTGCCGCGCTACCTGCGTTGGTACCGCTTCGCGTTCGGCCCGCAACTCGACGCTCAACAAGTGCGCGCTAAGACCGCGCGAAAGGAAACCTCTTGACCGAGTCAGTTCTCGTCACCGGCTCGGCCGGCTTCATCGGCGGATACATCGTCGAGGAGCTGCTGTCGCGCGGCTACCGCGTCGTCGGCATCGACAATCTCAGCAAGTACGGCAAGGTCACCAAGAGCTACGACAGCGACGCCAACTACACGTTCGTCGAAGGCGACTGCCGCGACATCGACCTGATGACGCGCCTCACGATGGACGTCGACTACGTCATCGCCGGCGCCGCGCTCATCGGCGGCATCTCGTATTTCCACACGTACGCCTACGACTTGCTCGCCATCAACGAACGCATCATGGGTTCGACGTGCGACGCCGCCATCGAGGCGCACAAAGCCGGGCGTTTGAAGAAGGTCACGTACATGAGCTCGTCGATGGTGTTCGAGTCGACGGACCACTGGCCGTCGGCCGAGGGCGACGAGCGCAAGATCCCGCCGCCGCTGTCGTCGTACGGCTTCCAGAAGCTTGCGGTCGAGTACTTCGCCCGCGCCGCGTGGGATCAGTACCAGCTTCCGTACACCATCGTGCGGCCGTTCAACTGCGTCGGCATCGGCGAGCGGCGCGCCCTCGGCGACGTCGACGTGATGTCGGGCAACGTGAAGCTGGCGATGAGCCACGTCGTGCCCGACCTCGTGCAGAAGACCGTCAAGGGTCAGGACCCGCTGCACATCCTCGGCGATGGCCAGCAGGTGCGGCACTACACGTACGGCGGTGACTTGGCGCGGGGCATCGTCGAGGCGATGGCGCATCCCGACGCGCTGAACGACGACTTCAACCTGTCGACGTCAGAGTCGACGACCGTGCTGCAGTTGGCCGAAGTCATCTGGAACAAGGTGCACGGCGGCAGCAAGCCGTTCGCATACGTGAGTGATCCCGGCTTCGAACACGACGTGGCCAAGCGCGTCCCGTCGACCGAGAAGGCCAAGCGCGTGCTCGGCTTCGAAGCCACGACGACGCTCGACGAGATGCTCGACGAGGTCGTGCCGTGGATCATCCAAGCCGTCAAGGACGGCACCATCTAGGTTGCTGCGGATGCGTCGGCCCCGCGTCGCTGTTGTCGTGCTGTTCGTCGTCGCCGCGTTGCTCGCGGGCGCGTGCAACAAGAGTTCCGGTTCATCCGACGCCGGCGACCGCACGAACCCGAAGTCGGGCGATGTCTTCCTCGAGCCGCTCGACAACGTCGGCCCGAACGCCTTCACGCAGAGCGTCGCGCTGGCGCCCGTCCCCGCGGTGACCGGCGGCGGCGCCACTGGCGGTTCCTCCACGCAGGGTCTGCGCTCCGTCGCGGGCACGACTCCGGGGCTGTACGCCGGGTCGGGATCACAGCAAGCGTGCGACGCCACGACGGGCGCGAACGCGCTGGTCGACCACGACGACAAGGCTCAGGCGTGGGTCGACGCGCTGAACGGTGACGCCGATCTGTCGTGGAGCGGCGGCTCGAAGCTCGCCACCGAGGACGTCGCGACCTACGTCGGCGAACTCACGTCGGTGATCCTGCAGTCCGACACCCGAGTCACCGACCACGGCTTGTCGGACGGCCGCGCCAAGGCGTTCCAAGCGGTGCTCGAGCGCGGCACCGCCGTGATGATCGACCGGCTGGGCGAGCCGCGCGTCCGGTGCGCGTCGTTCAGTCCGCTGACCCCACCGACGCCGGCGGGCTCACCGAAGTACCGCGGTACGGAGTGGGACGGGTTCGACAAAACCAAGCTCGTCGTCGTCACCGCCGGTGGCCGCGAGGTCGACAGCTTCAAGGTCATCGACGTTCACACGCACAAGCAGATCGAAATTCTCGCCGGCGCGAGCTGCATCTGCGACCGCACGCAGCAGACGACGACCACGTCGACCACCGAGTTCTTCGAAACGACCACCACGTCGAAGACCGGCCGCACCACGACCACCGTCAAGAAACCGACGGCGACCACGTCCCACCCCACGACGTCGACCACTCACCCGCCGACAAGCACGACCGTGCCCGCGACGACAACGTCGACTGCTTAATTCTTGTGATGTTTTGACAAGAAGACCCTTACGGAACATCACAAGAATTCTTGGCGCGGGCCTCCGCGAAGGTCTCGCGCACGATCGCCAGGAATAGGCGCGGATCGCGAACAGGAATCTCGTACCAGATCCTCCTCACCGTCCAGCCGAAGCGACGACGGACCTCCTGGTCCCGAGCCTCGTCCCGGAGGCGCACCGCGGGGTCGAGGTGAACGGGCCCGTCGATCTCGAAGTCGACTCGGTCGGTGTCGTACGCGATGTCCATGTTCGCGACGAGGCGACCATCGTCGTCGAACAGTTTGCGCTGCAGGCGGGGCACGCCGAACCCGTGCTCGATCAACAAACCGACGGCAGCCAACTCGCTGTCGGTTTCGGTGATTTCGTCGACCGCGGCGCCCGTCGCGATCACCTCACGCAGGCGACGAACTCCGTGACGACCCGAGCGGGCGTGCGCCGCAACACAGGCAATGAGGTCGTGCCACGTGACGAGGTCATCACGCCGGGCTTGCTCGACAGCGTGTTTTAGGGCGACGCCGCGAAGCTTGCGCGCCGCGTCGAGCAGCGACCGCGCAGGGTCGGTGACGGGTATGCCGTTGCGCTCGACGATCTGACACCGGTCCAGGTCGGTGCTCGTGTGAACCTTTTTGCCCTTCGGCCGATGAAAGTGGCCTCGCGGAATCGAAATCTCCGGCTCGGCGTGCGGAAAGCCGATGCCAAGCAACCGCAACGCGCAGAAGTGAGAAGCACAGGCTCCGTCGCCTGCCGCGAAGACGAGCGCCAGCACTTCAGCCTCGTAGGTCATCGGAGTGCCGGCGATGCGATACACGCCCGGAGAGAGCAATTCCCATCGTCCCGAGGCGACTCGGGCGGCGGCGTGGTGCCGGTTGCCTCCGACCGCGACGACTTGGTCCAACCTGATCAGCGAGTGTTGGCGCGATGCGATAACGGCGAGTTGACGATCGATGTCTTGCATCGATGCTCCTTCAGTCGAAGCAACTGAAGGGGGAAGAGACGCCGACGCTCGCGCTCTTGTGATGTTTGGTCAAGGTCTTCTTGACCGAACATCACAAGAATCAGGGGTTGTCGATCTTCTGGCGGAGGAGGGCGACTTCTTCGGCGAGCGTGCGCGTCTTTTCTTCGAGGCGGCTGGCTTCCCAGCTGAGGTGCACGCACACGAGCAGGAGCAGCAGCGCGGCGGCGAACAGGAGGAGGTTGGGCGGGTCCTTCACGCCGACGGCGTCTGCCACCTTGTTGAGCAGCACCGGGAACGCGCCGAGTACGAGCATTCCGATGCCGACGCCGAGCCACAGCACCGCGTACTTCTCCTTGAGCTGACGACGGCGCAGCAGTTCGAGCATCGAGACCACCGAACCGATCGCCACCACGATCGAGAAAATGTGGGTTCCGGTCATGACTCCTCCAACGTGGGCATGCGGCGAATGCGGGCGAGCACGAGGATCATCAGTGCGCGGCCGAAGTAGAGCGCGGCGCGCACGGGCGTCTGACTCGGCGAGCCCGTCATCCGGGGGTGCATGGCGACGGGAACCTGCGCGACGCGCAGACCGGCCCGCGCTGCCATCACGAGAGACTCGACGGTGTCGCCGAGATACTCCGACGGATAGTGGGCAGCGAACAGCGCGATGGCGCGCCGGTTGACGGCGCGATGGCCGGACGTGACGTCGGTGAGGGGCGTGGCGCACGTCTTCGACAGCGACCGCGCCAGCAACTTCATCGCCCATCGCCGCGGCCCGCGCACGCCGTAGTCGCCGCGGCCGGCGAAGCGAGCGCCGATGACGATGTCGACATCGTCGAGTGCGGCGAGCAAGTGTGGCAGGTCCGACGCGTCGTGTTGGCCGTCGGCGTCGACCTGGATAGCGGCGTCGTAGCCGCCGTCGCGAGCGAACTTGTAACCGGCGCGCATGGCGCCCCCCACGCCGAGGTTGAACGGCAGGGTCACGACGATTGCGCCCGCCGCCGCCGCTTTTGCAGTCGTCGCGTCCGAAGAACCGTCGTCGACGACGAGGATGTCGGTGTCGGGAACACGCGCCGAGCGCACGTGGTCGACAACCGCGCCTACGGAGGCCTCCTCGTTGTACGCCGGAACGATGACGAGGCAGCGCACGACTAGGCGCGGAGCGCCGCCAACGCTCGCTTGAGCAGCGACGCGACCTTCCGCAGTCCGGGCGTCTTGCGCACCACCGCGTACGGGCGATCTTTGTGCCGCACGATGGCTTCCAGCTCTTCGGAGTGTTGACGCAGGAACACCAACTCGTCGCGGTCGGCGCGCAGCCGCGCCATCTCTTCGTCGCGATTGGTGAACATCATCTGCACGTCCTGTGTGACGAGCCGTCCGCGCACGCGCGCGGCGCGCAGCGTGCGCCAACGCCACGGCTCGAGCGCGACCTTTCGCAGCGGAGTCACGCAACTCGACCACGACATCTCGCTCGCCACCCGCTCGCAGCGCGCCGACATGGCGGCGCGCCGCGCCGGGTTCCCGAGCAACTGCAGCATGGCGTTCGCCAGCATCGTGATGTTGCCAGGCGGTACGACGATGCCGAGGTCTTCGCGCTCGACGAGATCGGACAGCACGTCGCCGCTCGTCGTGACCACCGGCAGACCTGCCCACAAGTAGTCGAGGATGCGACTTCGGAATGCCAGCCGCGTCTCGGCGAGATCCTTCGCCGCCGAAATGGCGATGTCGGCCTCCATGAGGAACGCCTCCCGCTCTTCGTACGGCGCCCAGTCGCCGAAGATGATCGACGTGTCGTAGAGGCCGAGTTGCTTCGAGCGCAGCACCACGGCCTCGGCCATCTTCATCTTCGGAACGTCGGGGCTCGACAGCTCGAGGCCGAGGAAGTACAGCTTGGCGTTCGGCACGCGCTCGACGACGACGGCGAAGGCTTCGATGACCGCCAACGGATCGAACCAGTCCCACACTCCCCCGCCCCACAACACGACGAGGTCGTCGGCGGCGACGTGGGGGTGCACGCCCTTGAGCACCGGGCGCGCGTGGCGCGGCGGGTGGTCCTCGAGACCGAACGGTACGACGTCGATGAGTTGGCGCAGCGTCGGATCGGCGGCGTACGTGGCCGAGTCGATCGCGCCGCGCGCGCTCAACATTCCGAGCCAGTAGTCACGCTGGCGCTCGGACGCGCAGATGAAGAAGTCGCCGGCATCGAGCAACTCGTTGATGACCGATACGTCTTGCTTGATGGCCACGTCGGCCTCGGGCTGCTCGCCGTGCAGCTCGATGTTCTCGAACAGCCACGGGTCGTAGAGATCGACGACGATGACGCTCGGGAGCTGAGCGAGACCGGAACACTGGCGCAGCATGAAGCCCTGGATCAGCACGACGTCGCTGGCCGACGCCAACCGGACCAGCGTCTGCTCGTCGGGATAGCCGAGCGTGGGGATGCCGTCGACTTCGCCGTCGGTCGCCCCGGGGACCGCGACGGCGACGGGAACCGTCGTCGACAGCGCCTTGGCGATTTCGAAGGCGCGGATCGCGGGGCCGCGCATTTTCTCGCCGATCTCATACGACGACACGCACAGCACGCGACGGGCGCGTTGCTGGAACGACGCCGCCAAGCCGAACCCGTCGACCACCTTCTGCTGCGCCTCGACGAAGTCGGTGTCGTGCAGCACGGGCGCGAACGGCGTGCCGAACAACTCCAGGATCTCTTCGTCGGTGCGCTGACGGGCGCGCTGCACGCGCTCGCGCACCTCGATCAACTCGTCGAGGCCGTTGATCAAATCGTCGACGGCGTGAATGTGCGCCAACGCGATACGTGACACCGTCTCGTTCGGCTCGCGGTCGCCGCCGAGCGAATAGGCGTCGCGACCCAGATCGAGCCGGCCGCGGGTTACAGCACGCTTGGTCAGCAAGAGCAGCGCGGGCGCCAGCACCTTGGCCAGCTGCTCGTCGCCGTAGTTCTTCATGATCGACCGCAGCCCGTTGCGTTCGTACAGCAGCGTGCGCTGATGGTCAGGGAAGCGTGACGACGTGCCGTGGAGCCGGTGATACGTGATCGCCTTCTCGGCGAAGCGCACTTCGTAGCCCATCACCCACAGCCGCCAGCCGAAGTCGACGTCTTCGAAGTACGCGAAGAAGTCCGGGTCGAACCCGCCCGTCGTCAGGTACACGTGGCGGCTGACGAGCATGGCGCCGCCACAGGCGAACAGCAGCGGCTGTCCGTCGCGGGCGTCGACGTGATCCAGCGGCTTGCCGTGACCGACCTGGTCGCCCATGCCGTAGAAGTTCATGACGCCTTCGACGAAGTCGACGCGCTCGCCGTCCCAGCTCTGAATCTGCCCGGCGACGCACACGACGTTGTTGTCGGGGTCGTACGCCTCGACGAGCTCCGACAGCCACGACGGATGCGCCCGCATGTCGTTGTTCATGAAGGCGACGCACTCCGACGTCGCCGCCTGCGCACCCATCGTGACCGCGGGCGCGAACCCCGTGTTGTGCCCTTGCGGCAGCACGCGCACCCACGGGTAGTCGCGCGCGAGCAGTTCGAGCGACCCGTCCGTCGAGCCGTTGTCGACGACGATGACCTCGGTGAGGTCCTTCGGGTAGTCCTGCGCCGCCAGCGAGTCGAGGCACGGCGGCAGGTGCTCGATCCCGTTCCAGTTGACGAGCACGACCGCCACGCGGCGGCGCGGCGCTCCGAAGCTGGGCTCACGAACGACGTCGAGCGCGTCGTCGGCGACGGGCGTCTCGCGCAACGCGTCGAACACCGTCGTGATCGACGCCGCCAGTTGCCGTTGCGCGGGGCTGTTGGACGCGGCGCGCGCCGCGATCCACTCCGCGACTTTGCCGTCGCGCGCCAGCGGGTCCTCCATCGGCGACAGGGCTTCGCCGAGTGTGAGCGCCAGCTCGGTGAGTTCGTTTACTTGGGCGCTCACTTCGTCGTCGCTCGCGGGTGGCGGTGGCGTCGGCAAGTCGGGTAGCGACGCCGGCGGGCGCATCACGAGCGTCGTGCGGTAGTGCGGCGTCGCGTGATCGGCCTCGGGGAAGAGCAGCGCGTTGAACGCCTCGTCGATGCGGTGCACGACGCCCTCGAAACCGGCGGCGAGCAGGTGTGCCTTGAGGTAATAGAACGGCACCCAGTGGTAGACCCACCCGTCGCCAAACCGGGCGTACGGCACTTGGGTCTCGTCCAGCCACGCGGTGATCAGATCGGTGTCGGGCAACACGAAGTCGGCGTGCTCGTCGAGCGCGGGAATGCTGTGGCCGAGCCGCGCCACGAAATACGAGTTGATGAGCTGCTCGGCGCGTACCGAGCGCGGGTCGCCGAACGGCGCCACGAGCACCACAGGTCCGCGGCTGACGCGCAGCAACTCGGCTATGAACTCGGTGCGCCGATCCCACGGGATGTGCTCGAGCACGTCGTGCGTGCAGATGAGGTCGAAGGCGCCGTCGACGAACGGCAGCTCGAAACCCGATCCGATCAGCGGTTGGTGTCCGTGCGCGAAGGACGGATTGTCCTCGTAGATGTCGAGGCTGACGGTTTCGTCGTCGGGAAACAACGAAGCGATCGTGCCGAAGGGATCACCGACGTCGAGGATCCGGATCGGGGCCGCGGGGAGGCTCTCCGTCCGGATTCGGAAGACGTGCGAATAGCGACCGTAAAGGTCGAAGCTCTGCGAGCGGAGCGACTGCATGCGCCGCTCAGCGTAGGCGGCGAAGGGCCATGCGCAGGACTTGGCCGCCGCGTCCGTTGCGCACGTGGCGGCGCAACGAGGTGACCACATGCAGCGGCCCGCGGCGCTGCCGCGCTGCGGTTTTGCCGACGGCGGCGAGGCGCGCGGCGGTTTCGCGATCGACCAGATCCGGCGCGCGGCGCGGCGCGTCGCAGAACGCCACCAGCGGTGCCAGTGCTCGGCTCCACGCGAACTCGGGCGCGATCTTGCGTACGGCGGCGGCCGCGTCGGCGCGCGCCGCCTTGTCCGCCAGCAATTCGTCGATGGCGCGCGTCAGCGCCGCGACGTCGTCAGCGGGGACAGCGGCGCCGAGGCCGTGGTCGGTCACGAGCTCGCCCATGGCGTCACCGGCCGTGCACACGATCGGCAGGCCCGCCCACAGGTAGTCGAGGACGCGCGTGCGGAACGAGAACGCCGTCTCGACGTGATCGAGGTGCGTGCTCACGCCTATGTCCGCGTCAAGCAGCCAGTCGGCGCGCTGCTCGTACGGCACCCAGTCGTGGTTGAAGAACACTTGTGTGCCGGTGAGCCCGAGGCCGTCCGACAGCGCCATGGCTTCGGTCGCCATGCGCATCTGCGGCACCTCGGGGTTCGGGTGCTTCATGCCAAGGAAGTACAGACGCAGCGCCGGGCGACGGTCCTTCAACGCGTCGACGGCGCGGATCAGCGTCAGTGGGTCGAACCAGTTGTAGACGCCGCCACCCCACAACAAGATCTCGTCGTCGCTGCCGATGCCGTCGACGACACCGCGAATCTCGTGGTGGTTCTGCGATGCCGGTTCGTCGTCGACGCCGAAGGGGACGACGTCGATGAGCGACCGCAGCGACGGGTCGGCGTCGTAGGTCAGCGGGTTGATGCGGCCGAGCGCGCCGAGCGCGCCGAGCCAGAAGTCGCGCTGTTTCTCGCTGGCGCACAGGAAGAAGTCGCCGCGGGCGATCTGTTCGTTCAGCACCGCAACCGTCGACGCCACGACTTCGACGCGCACGTCGTGCTCGCTGGTCTCGCGCGACAACTCGAGTTGTTCGAGATGGAACGGGTCGTAGAGGTCCACGACCATGGTCTTGTCGCTGTGCGCCAACCACGGCTGGCCGTCGATGACGAAGCCCTGGAACACGATCACGTCGCACCACGCTTCGGCCTGCTTCAGCTCGTCGGTCCAGCCGCGCCGAACGGTGAACGGCGCCGGCAGCGGGTCGCAGTTACCGGTCGTGAACAGTGTGACGTCGTGGCCTCGCGCCGACAGCGCGGTCGCCATCTTCCAGGCGCGGATGGCGGGCCCCGCCATGCGCGCCCCCAGCGCGTCGTTTGTGATGACGAGGACTCTCACGCCCCGTCGATCGTCCATTTCGCGTCGAGCGCCAACAGGCCGTGCTGTTGGCGCGGCGCGCCCGCCTCGACGTCGAAGCGCAGCGCGTGCAGGCAGTGGTCGAACGGATGCGTCGCGCTGTAGTCGTACAGCCCGGTAGCGATGTCGTAGGTGCCGGGAAGCAGCATTACGCGGTCGATCGTCAGCTCGACAACGCCGGTGCCGTTGATCTTTTCCGGGATGACGTCGACGTCGCGGGTGTTCGGCCCGGCGATCGACACGCCGCTGAGCGTTTCGATGCCGATGCCGAACACCGGACGCTCGATCGGCTCGCGCGTCGAATAGTGCAGGCGGATCGTGATGCGATCACCCGTGCGCACCGTCTGGGTCGTGACGCCGTTGGCGCCGATGATCTCGACGCGCTCGATACGGCCCTCGCCGGAACCCCAGCGCGAACCGCCGGTCCCGTCGTCGTGCCGTTCGACGTGGGCATCGAGCATGTAGTCGTCGATCACTTCGCCCGCCGGCCCGACCGCTTTGAGCACGCCGTGTTCGAGCAGCGCGACGCGGTCACACAGGTTGCGCACTGTCGGCAACGCGTGACTGACGACGACGATGGTCTTGCCGGCGTTGTGCAAGTCGGCGAACTTCTCCGAGCACTTCCGCTGGAAGTTCTCGTCGCCCACGGCGAGGATCTCGTCGACGAGCAAGACGTCGGGGTCGACGTTGATGGCGACGGAGAAGCCGAGGCGCACGTACATGCCCGACGAGTAGTTCTTCACCGGGGTGTCGATGAACCGCTCGAGGCCGGCGAAGTCGACGATCGCGTCGAACTTGGAGTCGAGCTCCTTCTTCGACAAGCCGAGGATCGAACCGTTGAGGTACACGTTGTCGCGGCCTGACAATTCGGGGTGAAACCCCGCGCCGACTTCGAGCAACGCGCTCGTCTTGCCCACTACCGCGGTGCGGCCTTTGTCGGGACGCAGGATGCGCGCCATGCACTTGAGCAGCGTCGACTTCCCCGAACCGTTCTCGCCGATGAGCCCGAACGTGGAACCGGTGGGCACTTCGAGCGATACGTCTTTCAGCGCCCAGAACTCCTCGTACTTCGCCCGGCCGCGGCGCATGAGCGCGACCTTCAACGAGTCGTTGCGCTCGTGATACAGACGGAACCGCTTCGAGACGTTTTCGGCGACGACCGCAGCGTCTGTCACAGTTCCTCGGCGAAGCGGGGCTCGAGTTTCAGAAAGATCCAGCGCCCGATCAGCACGCTCAGGATGGCGCAACCCAGGACGTACGCGAGGTCGTACACCGGCGGCCAGCGCAAGTCGTACATGAGGTCGCGATACATGCTGACGAACCGCACCATCGGGTTGAGCTTGTAGACGTTGTAGATCGAGCGATGACCTTCGACGAGCGACAGCGGATAGACGACGGGTGTGGCGTAGAACCACAGCTGGGTGAACAACCCCATGAAGTGCTGCACGTCGCGGAAGTACACGTTGAGCGCGCCGAGCGCGAGCGCGATCCCGTAGGTGAAGAACATCTGGATCACGAGCACGAGCAGGATTCCGGGGATAAACGCGAAGGCGACGTTGCCCACGAACAGCAGCGCGATCATCAACACCGCCAGTTCGATGACGAACTGCACGGCCCACGCCGCGACTACCGACGCCGTGAGCACCTCGCGCGGGAAGTACACCTTCTTGATGAGGCCACCGTTCGCGAGCGGCGCGCCCATGCCGTTCATCAATCCGTTGAGCAGAAAGTTCCACGGGAGCAACCCGCACAACAGGAAGAACGGAAAGCTTTTGAGCCCCGAAGGGTGCCCGCGGTCGGGCTCGACGTTGATGAGAAAGTGGAAGACGACCGTGAAAATGCCCATCGTGGCCAGGGGGTTGATCATCGACCACGCCCAGCCCAAAGCCGACCGCTTGTACTTGCCGCGCAGTTCCCGCAGCGTCAGATTGCGGAAGAGTTCGCGGGCTTGGGTCAGCTCCGACACCGTCGCCATTACGGGGTCATCGTACTGACCCCCTTAGGCTGAACACACAATGCGGATCGGGGTCGTCACTTCCCATTTCCCGCCGAACTTCACTTCGGGCGGCACGCTCGCGCCGCAGCGGCTCGCGCGCGGGTTCGCCGCGAAAGGCCACAACGTCGCCGTGTACGCCGGGCACCTCGACTACGACCGCCAGGCGGGACACAGCTGGGACGACGTCGACGAGACGGGGCTACCGGTTCACTGGATCGAAATTCATCCGTGGGTCGGGTGGGCCGACGCCAACAACTTCGACAATCCGACGGTCACGTCGGACTACGTCGACTGGCTCGTCGACACGCAACCCGACGTCGTGCACGTGCACTCGTGCCAAGCGCTCGGCGTCGGCGTGATCGAAGCGGCCAAGGCCGCGGGTGTCGCGGTGGTGTTGACGATGCACGACTTCTGGTGGAGTTGCGCGCGCCAGTTCCTGGCCGACCGCACCTACACGCCGTGCAGCCTCGTCGTCGACTGCGGCGTGTGCCAGTGCGAGGTCGACCATCGCTGGCTTGGGTTACGCAACGAACGGCTGCGCGCCGCGCTCCAACACGTCGACGTGGTGCTGTGCCCGTCGGCGTCGGCGGCCGCGGTCATGGCCGCCAACGGCGTCGACCCCACGAAGCTGCGCGTCGACGAAAACGGATTGCCGCGGTGACGCTCTCGTTCCGGTACACCGGCGGGTGGAACGAGATGAAGGGCGTGCGCGTCGTGATCGACGCGGTGCGCGCGCTTCCGCCGGGCGACTGGCGCGTGGTCGCGCACGACATCGACGACTTCTTGGTGGCCAATGATGTGTCGCTCGCGCGATTGCCGATCGAGAGCGTGCCGAGCTTCGCGCCCGCCGAGGCGGCCGACGTGTGGGCGAACACGGATGTGTTGCTCGTGCCGAGCATCATGCGCGAGTCGCACTCGCTCGTGACGCGCGAGGCGCTCACCGCGGGTGTTCCCGTCATCTGCACCGACACGCTCGGACCCGAGGAGGTCGTTGAAGACGGTGTCAACGGTCTCGTCGTCCCGGCCGCCGACGCCGACGCGCTCGCCGACGCGATGCGTCGCTTCATCGACGACCCGTCGCTCGTCGCCACCATGCGACGCGCCTGTCATGACATTCCCGTCCGCTCGATCGACGACCAAGTCGACGGCTTACTCGCCCTCTACTCCGAACTTGTGTCCTCACGCACACGAAACGTGAGCGACGGAACACAAGTTCGCGTGCCGGGGCGGGTGTTGTTCATTGCGGGGATCGACGGGGCGCCGCTGCGGTACCGGGCGTTCCTGCCGGCGGAAGCGCTGGGGTTGCTCGGCGTGCATGCGGACGTGCGCTACTACCGCGACACGTCGGTACCCGAACTGGCACGCGTCGCCGACGCCATCGTCGTCTACCGCGTGCCCGCCACCGCCGAGGTGCTCGACGTGATCAGCGCGGCGCGCGCCCGGGGCGCGGTGGTGCTTTACGACGTCGACGACCTGATCTTCGATCCCGAGCTTGCAGCCGAGATACCCGCGCTCTCGATCCTTCCTCCCGACGAGGCGGCGTTGTGGCTCGAAGGCGTGCGCCGCTACCGCACGACCATGGAAGCGTGCGACGGGTTCGTCGGCAGCACGCAACCGTTGCTCGACCACGCGGCGTCCGTCACCGGATTGCCGACATACCGCTTTGCCAACGGCGTGGGGCTGCTCGTCGCGCAACAAAGCGACGCCGCGTTACGCAAGCCGCGCACGCCGGGCCCCGTGCGCGTCGGCTACCTGTCGGGCACCAACACGCACGATCACGACTGGGCGATGGTCGAACCCGCCGTCGCGGCGTTGCTGGGCGCGCACGAGGACGTCGAGTTGTGGCTCGTCGGCCTCGTCGAACCATCAGAGGCGCTCGACGAGTTCGCGTCGCGCGTCAAGCGCATCGGCTTCACCGAGTGGACCGCGCTGCCCAAACTGCTGCGCGACCTCGACGTCAATCTGGCGCCGCTCACCGCGAACAGCCGCTTCAACGAGGCAAAGAGCGCCATCAAGTGGCTCGAAGCTGCGCTGGTGGCGACCCCGACGATCGCGTCGCCTACACAACCGTTCCGCGAAGCCATCGAGCACGGCCGCAACGGACTCGTGGCCCACACGGGCGACGAGTGGCGCGCCGCGCTCGAGGCGTTGGTTACCGACGCGCCGCTGCGGCGCCGGCTCGGCACGCGTGCGCGGCGCGACGCGCTCCTGCGGTGGTCCCCGCATCTCCAGGCCCACGCGTACGCCGAGATCCTGGCGACGGCGCGGCCGGCCGCCCGCACGTCGACGTGGAACGACGTCGTGGCGCCGAGCGAACCGTTCGTCGACCGACCGCTCGAACGCTACGAACTCCCGCGGCGCTGGAGCGTCGTGCTGCCGCCGCCTGTACGGATGCAATATCGACGGCTCCGGGCTTTTCTGTGGCGCTCGTACCGCACGTTTCGGCGCCACGGACCGGTCGGGATCGCCAAGCGCGCGCCATCGCGCCTGCGCCGTCGGACAAGATAGGCATCGTGTCCCGACTGTTTGTTCGTCTGTTCGCCGCGGCTGCGCTCATCGCGTCGGTTCTCGGCGTTGCCTCCGTCCACGCCCCCGCCGCCAGCGCGGCGCCGTCGGTGTTCCACATCGAAGGCGGCGGCTTCGGCCACGGCGTCGGAATGAGCCAGTACGGAGCGCTCGGTTACGCGCAGCAAGGCTGGAACTACAAGGACATCATCAGCCACTACTTCACGAGCACCACGGTCGGCCCCGGCACCGTGAAGCCCGAGGTGCGGATCCAGATCGGCGACGACAACACCGCGCCCGCCGACCTCACGGTCACGCCGACGGGTCACGTCAACATCGTGTTGCAGGGCAACATCGTGGCGGGAGCCGACGCCAACCAAGCCGTCGTCGTCACCGTCAACAACGGCAAGTTCGACGTGTCGGTCGCCGGCAACCAGGTGCTCAGCCACGTCGGCGGCGGCACCGACAACCTCTACATCCAGTACAACGGCTCGCCCGTGGCGGTGGCCGACACCGGACACAGCTACAAGTACGGCCAGCTCGAACTGAGCGCGCCTGCGGCGACGGAGCTGCGCACGACGATCGCCAGCATGGCGATGAACGAGTATCTGCGCGGCCTCGGGGAAGTGCCCTCGTCGTGGCCGGCCGACGCGCTCAAGGCGCAGGTCGTCGCCGCTCGCTCGTACGCTGAGTACAAGCTCGATCACGGCTCGACGTTCTTGTACGGCGACGTGCGCGACCAGAACTACGTCGGCTACGACAAGGAGACCGGTTCGGGCGGCAGCAACTGGGTCGCGGCCGTGAACAACACCGGCGACGAAATGGGCCTGTACAACGGCTCGGTCATCCAGGCGTTCTACTCGTCGTCGTCGGGCGGCTACACCGAGAACAGCGAGAACGTCTTCAGCGCCACGGTCCCCTACCTCAAGGGCGTGCCGGATCCCTACGACGCGGCGAACGGCCAGAACACGCTGCACGCGTGGAAGCGCGAGTGGACGCTGGCGCAAATGCAGAGCTTTGTGAACTCGAACTCCGCGACCGCGGTCGGCACGTTGCAGTCGATCGAGTTCCTGCTCCCGCTCGGCGTTTCGGGACGCGTCGTCAAGGTGATCGACGCCGCACACGGCGGCGTGCGCATCACCGGCTCCGACGGAACCAAGCGCGTGAGCGGCACGTCGTTCCAGTCGATCATCAACGCCGCGCCCGGCTCGGGATCGAACGCGCTGCCGAGCACGCTCATGAGCCTCGGCGGCGCGAGCCCGTACGGCGCGGGCTTCACGGGTGGTGTCTTCGTGGCAGCGGGTCATCTCAGCGGCGACGTCGACCGCATCGTCACCGGCGCCGACAAGGGCGGCGGCCCGCACGTGCGCGTGCTCGACACGAACGGCGACACCACCGGCGTGGAGTTCATGGCCTACGACCCGAAGTTCTCGGGCGGCGTGCGCGTCGCGGTCTGCCACTTCGGCGAGGACGCGACCGACTCGATCGTGACGTCACCGGGGGCGGGCGGCGGGCCCCACGTGCGCACCTTCGACGCTGACGGCACTCCGCACGGCGGTGGCTTCATGGCGTACGACCCCTCGTTCACCGGCGGCGTGTACGTGGGTTGCGGCGACATCGATCCGACGAACCCCGGCGACGAGATCATCACCGGCGCCGGCGCCGGCGGTGGTCCGCACGTGAAGGTCTTCGATCGCGAGGGCGGCTTGCGCGGCCAGTTCATGGCGTACGACCCGAAGTTCACCGGCGGCGTACGCGTCGCCGGGTCCGGGCCGAACGTCGTCACCGCGCCCGGCCCGGGTGGCGGACCGCACGTGCGGCTGTTCAACCTCGTGGGCGTCGACATGGGCGGCTGGATGGCGTACGACCCGTCCTTCACGGGAGGCGTGTACGTCGGCGGTGGGAACGTGTCGGGTGACGCCGTGGAGGAAGTCATCACCGGCGCCGGGGATCCCGGCGGGCCACACGTGCGCGTCTGGAACCAACAGGGCAACGAGATCGCCGGCTTCATGGCGTTCCAGACCTCGAGCGACCACGGCGCGCGCGTCGCGGCGGCGCACACCCCGAGCGGCGCGGTGGTCGCGGGCTCGGGCACGGGCGGACCGTCGCTAATGCGCGTCATCACCTTGTGACGCGCGTCTGCGCGCTGGCGGGTGGGGTCGGCGCAGCGAAGATGCTGCGCGGCGTCATCCGCGCGGTCGACGCGTCCGACGTCACGGCGATCGTGAACACCGGCGACGACGTGACGCTGCACGGCCTGCACATCAGCCCCGACCTCGACACGATCACCTACACGCTCGCGGAGGCCATCAACCCCGAGACCGGATGGGGGCTGGCGGGCGAAACCTGGCAAGCGATGAGCGCGCTCGAGCGCTACCACGGGCTCACATGGTTTCGCCTCGGCGACAAGGACCTGGCGACGCACATGTACCGCACGCAGCGCCTGCGCGACGGGCTTGGTCTCGCGGCGGTGACCGAGGAGATCGTTCGGGCGTGGGGCCTCCAGTTGCGCGTGCTGCCGGTCACCGAAGACCGCCTGGAAACGCGCGTGACGGTGGAAGGTGAAGGCGAGATCGGCTTCCAGGAGTATTTCGTCGGCCGGCAGCACAACGTGACCGTCACCACTGTGCGCTTCGCCGGGGCCGACGACGCCGCGCCGGCGCCGGGGGTGCTCGAAGCGATCGCAGACGCCGACGTCGTGCTGATCTGCCCGTCGAATCCGATCGTGTCGATCGGTCCGTTGCTGGCAGTGCCGGGCGTACGCGCCGCGGTCGAGGCGCGCCGCGCGCAGGCGGTCGCGGTGTCGCCGATCGTCGCGGGGACGGCGTTGAAGGGTCCGGCGGACCGGATGCTGCGCGAACTCGGCCACGATGCGAGCGTCGTCGGCGTCGCGCGGCTCTACCGCGATCTCGCGGCGACGCTTGTCGTCGACGAAGCCGACCGCGACTTGGCGGGCGCGGTCGAAGACGCGGGCATGCGCTGCGTGGTCGCGCCGACGATCATGCGCAGCGCCGACGACGCGGCGGCGTTGGCCCGTGTGTGTCTCGGCGCGGCAAACTCACCCGTGTGATTTCCATCTTCGGCCTCGAAGGCATCGGCGAGGTCAACGACGGTGATCGCATCGCGACGCTCATCTGTGCCGCCGCCGACGGCCAGTTGCAGGCCGGCGACGTGCTCGTCGTCACACAGAAGATCGTGTCAAAGGCCGAGGGCCGCCTCGTTGCGGTCAATCCCGAAGATCCGCTGTCGGCCAAGTCGCTCGTCGAAGAAGAGTCCGTGCGCATCGTGCGCCGTCGCGGCGACCTGATCATCAGCGAGACGAAGCACGGCTTCGTGTGCGCCAACGCCGGGATCGACTTGTCGAACGTGCCGTCGGGGTACGCCGCGTTACTGCCCGTCGACTGCGACCGCTCGGCGCGTCGCATCCGCGACGGTCTGCGCGCCGATCTCGGCCTCGACTTGGGCGTGATCATCTCCGACACGTTCGGACGCCCCTGGCGTAAGGGCCTGACCGACGTCGCCATCGGCGTCGCCGGAGTCGCCGCCGTGGTCGACCTGCGCGGCACCACCGACGCTCTCGGCCGCGAGCTGCAGGTCACCGAGGTTGCGGTCGCCGACGAGATCGCGTCGGCCGCCGAGCTCGTGATGGGCAAGTCGTCGGGCATCCCGGTCGCGGTCGTACGCGGCATCGACGCGACGTGGCTGCGCGAAGCGTCAGTGGCGAGCGAGATCGTCCGCCCCCCGGCTGAAGACTTGTTCCGCTAGCCCGCGTCTCGCTGGGCGCGGAACCAGTCGACCGTTTGCTCCACGCCGTCGTCGAACGCAGTGAAGGGCCGCCAGCCGAGCTGCATCTGCGCGCGGCCGGGGTCGAGCGCGTTGCGTTGCAGTTCGCCCGGTCGTTCGGCAGCGAAGATCGGCTGCGCCTTCACGCCGAGAGCGCGGGCGACGCTGTCGTGCACTTCGACCACCGTCGTCTCGACACCGGTGCCGATATTGCACAGCAACCCGCCGCCGCGGCTGGTGGCGCGCACGATCGAGTCGACGACGTCGTCGATGAAGACGTAGTCACGTGTCTGCGAGCCGTCGCCGAAGATCGTGCACTGACGACCGTCGAGCAGCAGCTGGGAGAAGATGGCGACGACGCCTGCCTCGCCGTGAGGATCCTGGCGGGGACCGTAAATGTTGGCGAACGCGAGCGAGGTGAAGTCCAACTCGTAGAGGTCGCGGTAGGCGTGCAAGTAATCCGTCGACGCCTTCTTCGCGATGCCGTACGGCGACAGCGGTCGTTGCGGTTGGCTTTCGCGAATCGGTAGCGCATCGTCCGGCACGTCGCCGTATATCGTGCCGCCGCTCGAGGCGAACACCACTTTGGTCGAGTGCGCGGCGCGTGCACCTTCCAACACGTTGAGCAACCCGATGATGTTGACTTCGGCGTCGAACACCGGATCGTTCACTGACACGCGCACGTCGATCTGCGCCGCGAGGT
>JBEEFR010000107.1:0-5827 GCA_041166285.1 Actinomycetota bacterium
GACCTCTTCGGTGACGGGCTTGCCTGCGAAAAACGCGCGGCTGACCGCCGTCTCTTCGACGCCGACGTCGTCGAGGCGGTTGCCGTTGACGTTGGCGTGAATGCCCATGCGGTGCAGCGCGTTGACGGCGTTGGGCGACGCGTATTCGATGCGTCCCGACGCGTCGAGCAGGATCGCGCCGTCACCGACGCGGGGTGCGTCTTCGCCGACGTCGTCTTCGGCCGCGAACGGGTACTCGCCGCGCACGATCATGCGAGCGAAGCGCTCGAAGGTGTCGCCGTACACGCGCTCGAGCGCGCCCGGCCGACGCGTGGCCGACAGCGGGGCCTCGCGGGTCATCACCGCGATGACCGTGCCGTCGCGCCGCACCGGGATCCCCTGCATGCGCACGCGGTCGGCGAGGTCGCCGAGGGCGACTTCGCCTTCGACGATCTCTCCGGAACGGAACGCCCGCGCCACGACCGGACGTTCGGCCTCGGGCATCTTGCGACCGATGAGGTCGTCGTGATGCAGCGTCTGGCTGGTGCTGGGCCGCATCTGGCCGAGCACGACGAAGTCTTCGTCGGTCCCTTCGGCGAGCAACACGAGGTCGCCGAAGCACAAGTCGGCGAGCATGCCCCACCCGCGGATCAGCCGCTGGAGATGGTCGACGGCGTCGTCGTCGAGTGCGGTGTGGGCCCGCGCCAGTTCAACGAGAGTCGCCACGAGCTACCAGATCTTCTCGCCGAGGTGGAGCAAGCCCCGCAGGTCGGTGATGTCGGTCTCGAAGTACGGCACGGCGACGACGACCTCGGGCGACGCCGCCAACTCCGCTCGCTGCTCGGCCTCGCGTTGCGCCACCACGGAGAAACGAAGGTAGCTATCGGCGACCTCGTCGAGCACGCGCGCCACGTCAGCTTCGTCTTCCGCGCTCGTCGCCACCGCCGCCGCGATGCGCTTGGCTTCGGCGGGGATGCGCTCGGCGACGCGGTACGACTCGGCGTCGAGGAAGTACGCGGGCAGGACCTTGTTGAGCACGATCGCACCCAGGTGCAGCTTGCGCTCGGCCAATTGGTCCACGAAGTATTCGGCCTCGTCGAGCGGCGCCGCTTCGAGCGTCGACACGACGACGAACGTCGAGCGCTTGTCGCGCAACAACGCCGACACGGCGCGAGCGCGCTGCACGAAACCGTCGTACATCGACTGGAAGAGAATGAAGAACTCGGCGATGTCCTGCAGGAACTGCGTGCCGAGGATGCGGTCAGCCACTTGGTAGAACGGCTTGCTCGCCATGCTGACGAGGCGAGAGCGGTACGGCGCGATGAGGAGGCGCAGGAACCGGCTCGTGAAGAAGTCGGCCATGCGCTCGGGCGCGTCGAGGAAGTCGACGGCGTTGCGCGTCGGCGGCGTGTCGACGATGACCAGGTCGTAGGTGCCGCTGGCGTGGATCTCGTAGAGGCGCTCCATGGCGATGTAGTCGTGGCTCTGCACGAAGCGCCCCGCGAAGTTTTGGTACAGCTTGTTCTCGAGGATCGCCTGTTCGGTGGCGCGGTCGGGCGCGTGACGCTTGACGAGGTCGTCCCAGCTCTGGCGCGTGTCGAGCATCGCGGCCCACAGTTCGCCGCGCGGCTTCACGCCGGCCTCGTCGAAGGCCGACAGCGGCACCTGCTTTTCGACGTTGCCGAACCCCTGGAGACCGAGCGCGTTCGCCAACCGCCGCGCCGGGTCGACGGTCAGCACGAGAACTTTGCCGCCGTGACGCGCCGCCGCCATCGCGCCGAGCGACGCCGCGGTGGTCGTCTTGCCGACGCCACCCGAGCCGCAGCACACGACTATTTCTTTCGCGGCGAGGAGTTGCTCGACGGAGCCGGCGTGCGGCTGCTGCTTGGACGCCATCAGTACCCCAACTCCGCCGACAGCGCCGCCGCCACCATGCGCGTGGCGCGCAGCCCGTGCGTACGCATGAACAGATACGGCACGTAGAGCATCGGCACGCTGCGGTCGAGTTCGGCGCGCAAGCGCTCGAGGTGCTCCGCGCTCCCCCGTCGCAACGCCACGGCCAGCGACGCGCCTTCCATCAAGTTGTCGATCGATCCGCCGGCGGCTTCGCCGATTGCGGCGCGGCGCT
Source organism: Actinomycetota bacterium (assembly GCA_041166285.1). Taxonomy (GTDB): domain Bacteria; phylum Actinomycetota; class Acidimicrobiia; order Acidimicrobiales; family JACCXE01; genus JACCXE01. The sequence continues at coordinate 2,108 of JBEEFR010000107.1, forward strand.
CGGTCGTGTTGAGCGCGTCGAACGTCTCTTCCTCGCGGCGGCCGAAGAGCTCCGGCAGCACGCGGTTGACCACGACGGCCGCGAGGTCCACGTTCGTGTCGGCCCGCAGCCGCTCCGCCAGTTCGAGCGTCTCGTTGACGGGCATCTCTTCGGGCGTCGCCGTGATGATGAGCCCGGTGGTCGACGGGTCACCGAGGATCTCGAGCATCCAGTCCGTCTGCTGGCGAATGAGGCCGACCGAAACCAGTTCGTTGATCGACTGCGGCGCCGTCAGTTGTCCGACGATGTGGCCCGACGCGACGGCGTCGATGACGATCAAGTCCCAGTGGCGCTCGCGCACTTCCCACGCCACCTTGCCGATCGTGAGGATTTCGCGCACGCCCGGCGCCGCCGTCGCCACGTATTCGAAGATGCGGTTGAGCGGACCGATGCGCACGAGCAGCGGCAGCCGCAACTGCAGGCTCAGGTATTCCTTGAGCGACTCCTCGCTGTCCATCGACATGGCGAACAGGTTGTGGCTGACCTCGCGCGGCTCGAAGCGCGTCGGGCCGCATTCGAGGAAGTGCGAGAGGTTGCCCTTCGCGTCGAGTTCGCACACGAGGGTGCGCTTGCCGCGGTCGGCGGCGAGCTGCGCCAGCGCGGCCGAAGTGGTCGTCTTGCCGACGCCGCCTTTGCCCGTGACGATGAGCAGGCGCCGATCAAGCAGATCGGCCGGCGCGTCCATGATCAGTCGGGGGCGACTAAGCCCCGAAGCCCACCCGGCGGTCCGACGATTGCCGACCGAGTTCCACGTAGGCGATCTTCTCCGACGGCACCCCGATGGTCTTGCCTTTGCGGTCGGTCAGCCACAGCACGGGACTGTCGCCGGCAACCGCAGCGTCGATTGCCTTGGAGATTTCGTCGCGGTTCGTCTCGTCGGGCAGGTCGACCTCAAGTTCCTTGCCTGTGTAGATCACACCAATACGGACGTCCACGACTTCACTCCTCGTTCACCGGATTCGGGTCCACCGGATCGGAAGGAACGCTAGTCGTGCGTTCCTCCAACTCATTCCATCGACCCCATCCGGGCGTGCGGCGCCCGAAGACCAACCACCCCGCGCACACCAACATCGTCACGACGGCGGTCCACTGGCTGCCGGTGAGGCCGAGACCGTGCGTGACGTCGACGCGGAACCAGTCCTCGAGGAAGCGATTGAAGCCGTAGAACACACCGAACACGGCGATGAGGAACCCGTCGTAGCGCGGCGTGCGCCGCAGCCACAGCAGCACCAGCAACACGATGATCGTGAGCACGAAGTCGTACAGCGCCGGCTGATGCACGGCGTGTCCCGGTCCCGCGATGCACGGGACCGCGGTGGCGACGTCGGACGGCGGGCACTTGTAGCCGAGGAAGAAGTGCGTCGCCTTGCCGAGGTGGTCCCACACGATGAGGTCGCCGATGCGGCCGATGATCACGCCGACGGCCATCCCCGGCGCGGCGGCGTCCATCACCTGCCAGAACGACAGGCGACGCTTCTTCATCTCGGGGAGCGCGAGCAGGATGGCGCCCGCGAAACCCCCGAGCAGCGAAATGCCGCCGTGCTGGATCATCACGATCTCGACGAGGTGGTGCGTGTAGTCGCCGATGTGGTTGAGCACGTACGCGAGGCGGGCCCCGATGATCGCTCCGATGGCAGCGCGGGTCAGCAGCGCGCTGACGTCATCGGCGGTGATGCCGCGCTTCTCCGCCGCCGGCAACATGACCCGAGCGCCGACGAGAAAGCCGACGGCGATCCCGATGCCGTGGGGCGACACGCTGAGCGGGCCCAGCGTGATGTGGACCAGCGGGTGATACGAGATGTACGCCAGCACGCCGCAGTTTCTAGCGTCACACCCCGGCGTCATACTCATCGGCATGAGTTACGCACACGCCCACGCGGCATTACGGGTCGCCAACGGCGCCTGGCCGCTGGTCGAGCGCGGCGCCCGGGAAGACGCGGAAGCCGTCGCGTTGGCGCCGTTCGCAACGCGGGCTGACGGTGCCGGCGAGCGGGCCGTCGCCGAAGATCCCGACCGCTTTCGTACGTGTTTCGAACGCGATCTCGACCGCATCAAGCACAGCCGTCCGTTCCGGCGACTCGCCGGCAAGTGCCAGGTGTTCATCGCGCCCGACGACGACCACCTGCGCAACCGCCTGACCCACGCCATCGAGGTGGCACAGGTCGCCGTCGGCATCGCGCGGCCGGCGGGCCTCAACGTGGCGCTGACCGAAGCCGCCGCGCTAGGCCACGACTGCGGGCACGGCCCGGCCGGGCACGCGTCCGAAGAGGCGTTGTCGCCCTACGCCCCAGGCGGCTTTCACCATGCCGTCTACGGCGCCGACGTCGTGCTGCGTCCGCTCAACCTGTGCGCCGAGACGCTCGACGCCGTGCGCAACCACAGCTGGAATCGGCCGGCGCCCAAGACGCCCGAAGGCGAAGTCGTCGCCTGGGCCGACCGCATCGCCTACGTGTGCCACGACTTCGAAGACGCGGTGCGGGCGGGCATCGTGACCGCCAACGACCTACCCGACGAGGTCGCCGACGTCGTCGGCGTACGCCGCTCACGCCAGCTCGATGCGTTCATCACGTCGGTTCTGCGGACGATCGAAGACCACGGTGTCGTCGGGATGCAGACGACCGAAGCCGAAGCGCTCGCCGCGTTCCGGGCGTTCAACTTCGAGCGGATTTACCTCCGGCCCGACTCCGTCGACCAGGCCGAGCGCGTCATCGAATTGCTGCGCGCGCTCACGGAGTGGTTCATCGCCCGTCCGGGCGACCTCGGCCTCGACCCGGGGAGCCGTGAGTCAGAAGTGCTCGCCACCGCGGTGCAACACGTCAGCGGCATGACCGATCGCTACGCGCTCAACCTCGCCGTCGAACACCTCGGGTGGGACCGGGCCAAGCTCCCCCGCGGCGTTTAGTCCTCGGCGGCGTAGCCGTTCGGGTTGTTCGACTGCCAGCGCCAGTGGTCGACCATCATGTCGTCGAGCCCGCGCTTGGCCTGCCACCCCAACACCTCACGCGCGTGCGTCGGGTTGGCTGACACCGTCGCGATGTCGCCCGGCCGGCGTCCTTCGATCTCGTAGGGAATGTCGTGGCCCACGGCTTTCGATGCTGCAGTGATCAGTTCGAGCACCGAATAGCCGCGGCCGGTCCCGAGGTTGACGACCTCGGCGCCGTCGATCACGTCGAGCCGTTCGAGCGCAGCGACGTGGCCCTCGGCGAGGTCGACGACGTGGATGTAGTCGCGGATGCACGTGCCGTCCGGCGTCGGATAGTCGGCGCCGAACACCCGGACCTTCGGCCGGCGCCCGACGGCGACCTGCATCACATTCGGCACGAGGTTGTTCGGGATGCCTTTGGGGTCTTCGCCGATGCGACCGCTCGGATGGGCGCCGACGGGATTGAAGTAGCGCAGGATGGCGATGCGCCACCCGTCCTCGGCGATCGCCAAGTCACGCAGCATGTCCTCGACGTACAGCTTGGTGCGGCCGTAGGGGCTCGCCGTTTCGCCGACCGGCATCGCCTCGGTCACCGGTTCTTCACCCTTGTCGCCGTACACGGTGCACGACGACGAGAAGACGAGGTCGCGTACGCCGGCGTTGCGCATCACCTTCAAGAGGCTCACCGAGCCTGCGACGTTGGTCTCGTGGTAGTCGAGCGGTTTCTCGACCGACTCACCGACCGCCTTCAGCCCGGC
>JBEEFR010000108.1:0-2559 GCA_041166285.1 Actinomycetota bacterium
TCGGTTTGGGACAAGACCGGGTTGATACCGCTCGCGCGCGGGCTCGAATCATTGGGCTGGGAGCTCATCGCCAGCGGCAACACGTCGCGCGCACTCGCCGAGGAGGGGATCGCGCACACTGACGTGGCGACGGTGACCGGCTCGCCCGAGATGCTCGGCGGCCGCGTCAAGACCCTGCATCCGAAGATCCACGGCGGCATCCTCGCCGATCGCTCCAAGTCCGACCACCTCGCCGACCTCGACGCCAACGGGATCACCGCGATCGACCTCGTGGTGTGCAACCTCTATCCGTTCCGCACGGATCCCTCCGTCGAGATGATCGACATCGGCGGGCCCACGATGGTGCGCGCTGCCGCCAAGAACCACGCGGACGTCGGCATCGTCGTGAACCCCGAGGACTACGGCGCGGTGCTCGAGGAGTTGCGCAAGGAAGGTTCGCTCAGCGACGCGACGCGCCGTCGCCTGGCGCGCGCCGCATTCGCGCACACCGCGGCGTACGACGCCGCCATCGTCGCGTGGCTCGACAACGATGAGGTTCTGCCGCCGACGATTCACATCGCGCTCGAACGTGTGCAGGAACTCCGGTACGGCGAGAACCCCCACCAGGACGCGGCGCGCTATCGCCACATCGGCGGCTCGTCGCTGTGGGACACCGCCGAGCAGCACGGCGGCATGGCGTTGTCGTACCTGAACCTCTACGACGCCGAAGCGGCGTGGCAGACCGCGTACGACCTCGGTGACGGACCGGTGGCTGTCGTCGTCAAGCACGCGAACCCGTGCGGGGTCGGCGTCGCCGACACGCTCGCCAAGGCGTACCAGCTGGCGTTCGACTGCGACCCGCGCAGCGCGTTCGGCGGCATCGTCGCCGTCAACCGCGTCATCGACCAGGCGACGGTCGAGGAGATGGTCGCGGCCGCGCAGGCCGACGTCGTGATCGCGCCCGGGTACGAAGACGGCGTGATCGAGGCGCTGGCGAAGAAGCGCAAGAACACGCGCGTGCTCACCGCGACACCCCCGACCCCGCTGACGCGCGACTACCGCCAGATCGACGGCGGCTTCCTCGTGCAGGAGGCGCATCAGTTCAAGAGCCCGACCTCGGAGTGGCGCGTGGTGACCAAGCGCGAGCCGACCGCGGAAGAGATGCGCGACGCCGAACTGGCGTGGCGTATTTGCGGGCACGTGAAGTCGAACGCCATCGTGCTCGTCAAGGGCGGCCAGGCCGTGGGCATCGGTGCGGGACAACAGAACCGCGTCGAGTCGGGGATGATCGCGGCGTCGAAGGCCGCGGGGCGCGCCAAGGGTGGCGCGTCGGCTTCCGACGCGTTCTATCCGTTCCCCGACGGCATCGAAGCCGCCGCCGACGCGGGCGTCGCCGTGGTCATACAACCGGGTGGGTCGATGCGCGACGACGAAGCGATCGCGAAGGCCGACGAACTCGGCTTGGCGATGCTGTTCACAGGCGAACGCCACTTCCTTCATTAACTAGCCTGCACTGCGATGAGCGCAATCGTGATGCCCGGTGGTCCCGTCGCGGACGCGGTGTTCGGTGACCTCAAACCGCGCATCGACGCGCTGATCGAAGCCGGTCACACGCCGGGGCTGGCGACGATTTTGGTCGGCGACGACGGCGCCTCGGCCGGCTACGTGCGCATGAAGATGGAAAAGGCGGCCGAACTCGGCATGACCTCGCCCCATCTGCATCTACCGGCCGACGCGACCCAAGACGAGTTGCTGACGGCGATCAGGCTCTTCAGCGACGACCCGGCCGTCGACGGCATGCTCATCCAGCACCCGATCCCCGGTCATCTCGACTACGAGGCCGCGCTCGCCACGGTGAATCCGGCGAAGGACGTCGACGGTGCCCACCCCGTCAACATGGGGCGCCTCGCGTTGTCGATGCCGGGACCGCTGCCGTGCACGCCGGCGGGCATCGAAGCGCTGCTGGCGTACTACGACATCCCCGTCGCCGGTCGCCACGTCGTGATCGTCGGGCGCGGGTTCACGCTCGGTCGGCCGTTGTCGTTGTTGTTGTCTGCGAAGCGCCCGCACACCAACGCCGCGGTCACCACGGTGCACACCGGCGTGCCCAACATGTACGACTACACGCGTGAGGCCGAGATACTCATCGCGGCCGCGGGGGTTCCCGGCATCATCCAACCGGAGCACGTGAAGCCGGGAGCGGTCGTGATCGGCGCCGGAGTCAGCTACGAGGGTCGCAAACTCTTGCCGGACGTGGCCGAGGAGTGCGAGGAAGTGGCGGGATGGATCACGCCACGCGTCGGAGGTGTCGGTCCGACGACGATTGCCATGTTGTTCCGCAACTGCATCGAGGCGGCCGAACGTGCCATGGGGTGGCGGGCGTAGTGGCCGAGTTCATCTCCGATCTGCTCGAGCAGGGTCAGACCTTCTCGTATGAGTTCTTCCCGCCGAAGACCGACGCGGAACAGGCGCGCCTCACCGCCGCGCTGCACGAACTCGAATCGCTGCGGCCGTCGTTCGTGTCGGTGACGTATCGCGGCGGCCGTTCCTCGCGCGAGCGCACCACGAACCTCGTCGCCA
>JBEEFR010000109.1:0-6213 GCA_041166285.1 Actinomycetota bacterium
GGCGCGTTCGACCCGTGGCGCGTCGGCGACAAAGTGCTGATCGACGGCGCCGTTGCCAATCCCCTGCCCACCGACGTGTTGCGGGAGGCCGGCGTGGGCATCGTGATCGCGTCGAACGTTGCCGGCCAAGCGACCGAACTCGAAGTGGAAGGGCGGCTCCCGGGTTTGGGGCAAATCATGACCCGCGTGCTCAACACGATGGAACGGGAGCGCATCCGAGGGCTGCTGCCGCTCGCCGACGTCGTCATCCGGCCCCGCGTCAAGGCCAGCAACACGTTCGACTTTGGGAACAACGAAGGCGTGATCGAGGCAGGCGCGAAGGCCGCGGCCGCGCGCGTCGACGACATCAGGTCGCTGCTCGCCGCGGCCAGTAGCGTCCGCGACTGATGCCGCGCACAACCGCTGACCTGACGACACCGGCGCTGATCGTCGACGCCGCCGCTTTTGACCACAACATCGCCACCATGTCGGGCGCGCTGCCCGAGGCGCGGTTGCGCCCGCACGTCAAGGCGCACAAATCGACGGCGATCGCCAAGCGCCAGCACGCCGCCGGCCACACGAACTTCACGTGCGCGACGGTCCGCGAGGTCGAAGTGATGGCCGCCGCCGGACTCGGCGACGACTTGCTGCTCGCCAACGAGGTCGTCGACGCGCGCCGTCTCGGCGCCGTGGCGGCGGCCGGTGCGCGCGTCACCGTCGCCATCGACTCGAGCGCCACGCTGGCGGCCGCGGTCGCCGGCGGAGTGCGCGAGTGCGTGATCGACGTGAACGTAGGTCTGCCGCGGTGCGGCATCGCGCCTGACCGAGCCGGCGCCCTCGCCGACGAGGCGCGCGCCGCGGGCCTCGAGGTGCGCGGCGTCATGGGCTACGAAGGGCACGTCGTCGGCAACCCCGACCGGTCGGCGCGGATCGTGCAGTGCGAAGAGGCGATGAAGCTGTTGCTCGCGGCACACGCCGATGTCGGTGGGGACCTCGTCTCTGCGGGCGGCACAGGCACGTACGACATCAACTCGTGGGCGAACGAGGTCCAGGCGGGCTCGTACGCGCTGATGGACACCGCCTACGACAAGCTCGAGTTGCCGTTCACGCAGGCGTTGTTCGTGCTGTCGACCGTGATCTCGGTCAGCGACGGCTTTGCGGTGTGCGACGCCGGGCTGAAGTCGCTCGGGATGGACCACGGCAACCCGTCACTGCCCGAGGACGTCGGCAGCGTGTGGTTCTGCTCCGACGAGCACATCACGTACGGACCGGCGGCAACACCGACGATCGGCGACCGCGTGCGCGTCATTCCCGCGCACGTCGACCCGACGGTGGCGTATCACGACACGATGTGGGTCGTGGACGGCGACACGATTGTCGACGAGTTCCCCGTCGACATGCGCGGCTGGTAGCTACCGGTTACGTAAGCCCGCGGCGAGCGCGCGGAAGGCGCGGCCGCGGTGCGAGACGTGTTCCTTCTCGGCGCGGGTCATTTCTGCGAAGGTCCGCCCGTCGCCGTTGTCGGGGATGAACAGCGGGTCGTAGCCGAAGCCGTTGTCGCCGCGGGGATCATCGGCGATGACGCCTTCGACCACTCCGTGGCCGATCACTTCGGCACCGTCGGGGAACGCGGCGAGGGCAACGGTGCGGAACCGCGCCGTGCGCGTCGCTGCCCCGATCATCGCCTCCCACAGCTTCTGCACGTTGTCGGCGTACGTGGCGTGTTCGCCAGCGAAGCGCGCCGAACACACGCCGGGCGCGCCGTCGAGGGCGTCGACTTCGAGACCCGTGTCGTCGGCAATCGCCGGCATGCCGGTGGCGTTGACGAGCGCCCACGCTTTCAGGCGCGCGTTCTCTTCGAGCGTGTCGCCCGTTTCGTCGACGTCGGGTACGTCGTCAGGGCGCGCGAGAAGTTCGAACCCTTCGAGCATCGGCGCGATCTCCGCCGCCTTGTCCTTGTTTGCCGTCGCGAGGACGAACCGCTCTGCCACTAGCGAGGTGCAAGCGGCTGCGCGAGCACAGCTTGCTGCGCCTCCAGCAGTTCCTTGATGCCCGACTCGGCGAGCAGCAACAGCGAGTCGAGTTCGCCGCGGGAGAACGCGAGGCCTTCGGCGGTGCCTTGCACCTCGACGAACTTCCCCGCTCCGGTCATGACGACGTTCATGTCGACTTCGGCTTGGTGGTCCTCGTGGTAGTCGAGGTCGAGCACCGCCTGTCCGTGCGCCATGCCGACTGACACGGCGGCGCACGCGTCGATCAGCGGGTGCTTGGGCATCGCGCCGGACGCGACCAGGCGCGTGCAGGCGTCGTGCAGCGCGACGTACGCGCCGCAGATCGACGCCGTGCGCGTGCCGCCGTCGGCTTGCAGCACGTCGCAGTCGAGCGTGATCTCGACCTCGCCCATCGCCTCCGTGTCGGTGATGGCGCGCAGGGCGCGACCGATCAGTCGCTGGATCTCGAGCGTGCGGCCCTTCTGCTTGCCTTTCGCCGCCTCGCGGTCGTTGCGGTCAGGCGTGGAGCCCGGGAGCATCGAGTACTCGGCGGTGACCCAGCCCTTGCCCTTGCCCTTCATCCACCGCGGCACGTCCTCGTTGGCGCTGGCCGTGCACAACACACGCGTGCGACCGAACGACACGAGCACCGACCCGGCCGCGAACTCGGTGAAGTCGCGAACGAACTCGACTGGTCGGAGCTGGTTGGCGTGACGACCGTCGTGGCGGAGCGAACTCATGCCCTTATTCAAGCCCCCCGAGCGATCTGGTTTCGATTCCGGCACGTTTCCGTGCCGGAATCGAAACCAGTTGCCGGGTGGGGTGGGCGGTGGGAGGCGTCAGTCCCACTCCAGTGCATCGACGACGTCAAGTTCGGGTCCGAGGAGGCGGCGGCCGAGGCGGGCGAACTCCGCGGCATCGCCCGTCGACAACCAGCGGTGCTTGCCGGGGCGGCCGGACTCCGACTCGAGCCCGGCGTCGGCGAGCAGCGATCGCAGCGCGAACGCCGTTTCGTCGGCGGAGCTGACGAGCACGACGTCGCGGCCCATCACATCGCCGATCGTGCGCGCCAGGAACGGATAGTGCGTGCAGCCGAGCAGCAGGGCGTCCACGCCGGCCTGGCGGATCGGGTCGAGCAAACGCTCGGCGAGCACGTACACCTGCTCGCTGTCGGTTTCGCCGCGCTCGACGAACTCGACGAACCCGGGGCACGCCGCGCACGTGAGCGTGACCTGCTCGTCACCGGCGGCCTGCCGCACGGCCTCCTGGTATGCGCCCGAACCGATCGTGCCGACGGTGCCGATGACACCGACTCGTCCCGTCACCGTCGTCTGCGTGAGCGCTCGCGCGCCGGGATCGATGACGCCGAGCACCGGCACCGGCGACTCGTCACTCAACACCTCTAGCGCTGCCGCCGCCGCGGTGTTACAGGCGACGACTACCACCTTGACGTCGTAGTCCTCGACCAGGTGCCGCGTGATCTGGCGGGCGAAGCCGCGCACCTCGAACAGATCTCGCGGTCCGTACGGGTAGCGACCGGTATCGCCGAGGTAGACGAGATCTTCCGACGGCAACAGGTCCATCACGGCTCGGGCGACGGTCAGGCCGCCGAAACCGGAGTCGAACATCCCGATGGGCCGCGCGTCCATGCGCCGCTCAGGTTAGAAGTACAGGGTCTTGCGGGCGCGTTCTGTCGCTTCGTCGATGTCGCCCGTCCAGGCTTCCGACGACAAGTACTTCCACGCGCCATCAGGTGACACGAACACCACCGTGCCCGTTTCGATCTCGTTGGCGCACTTGACGGCGCCGTTGAACGCCGCGCCGGTCGACAGGCCGCACAACACGCCGATCGTCGCGAGGGTCCGCACGCCTTCGATCGAATCGCGCGGTCCGACCATCTTCTTGCGGCTCAACAGGTCAGCGCCGTCGAAGTCGGCGAAGATCGGCGGGATGTAGCCCTCGTCGAGGTTCTTGAGGCCGTCGACCATCTCCCCCGCCGGCGGTTCGATCGCCCACACCTGGATCCGGGGGTTCTGCTCCTTCAGGTAACGACCGACGCCGAGCAGCGTGCCGCTCGTGCCGAGGCCGGCGACGAAGTGCGTCACCTCGGGGCAGTCGCGCCAGATCTCCGGACCCGTGCCCCCGTAGTGCGCCGCCACGTTCGCCGGATTCGCGTACTGGTACGGATACCACCACTCAGGGTTGTCGGCGGCGAGCTTCTGCGCGACCTTGACCGCGCCGTTCGAACCTTCGGACCCCGGCGACGAGATGATTTCTGCGCCGTAGATCTCGAGCAGCTGCCGGCGCTCGGGAGACACGTTCTCCGGCAAGACGACCTTGAGGTGATAACCGCGCGCACGCGACACGAGCGCCAGGCCGATGCCGGTGTTGCCCGACGACGACTCGACGATGGTCTGCCCGGGCCGCAGCGACCCGTCGGCCTCGGCCGCGAGGACCATGGAACGCGCGATGCGGTCCTTCACGGACCCGCCGGGGTTGTAGCCCTCCAACTTCACGAACATCGTCACGTTCGGGTTGGGTGAGAGCTGCGAGATGTCGAGCATCGGCGTGTTGCCGATGAGGTCGACGACCGACTGGTAGCGCACTAGCCGCCGGCGACGGCCGGCAGGATCGACACGGTGTCGGTCTCGGCGACCTTCGTGTCGAGCTTGTCGAGGTAGCGCACGTCGTCGTCGTTCACGTACACGTTGACGAACTTGTGCAGCTGTCCGTCCTCGGTGATGACCTTGTCCTTCAATGCCGGGAAACGGCCGACGAGATCAGCGAACAGTTCGCCGAGTGTCGCGCCGTTCGCTTCGACGACGGCCTGCCCGCCCGCGTCAGGACGCAGGATTGTGGGGATGCGAACTTGAACGGGCACAGATGTCGACATTAGTTCGCAACAACCACAGGCTCCTCGGTGATGTTCCCGTCGACGATGCGATAGCTGCGAACCGTTGGTGCTTCATCGGCGAGTGACACGAGGACGTAGTGCCATCCCGGGTCCGGCGCCTGCTGCACGTCGGTGGGCGACGGGTAGCCGACGGTGTGGGTGTGCGAGTGGTACACGCCGATGATTTCCAGCCCGCGGTCCTCGGCGTCGCGATCGGCGCGCAGGTGTTGTTTGGGATCGAGTTCGTAGATCCGCGACGACGCCGCAACATTCGTGATGGGGTACGCGATGTGACCGTCGGAACCCCTTCCGCCGATCAATCCGCACGCTTCGTTCGGCAGCCCGTCGAAGCAGTCGCCGATCATGCGCAGGTAAACGTCGCGTCGCAGCCGGAGCACCGCCGTAGCATCGCATTCTTATGGCCGGGACGAAGAAGACGACGGTGCGCGCGCCGACGATCGACAACCGGCGCGCCCGTCACGACTACGAGATCATCGAAGTCTTCGAGGCCGGCATCCAGTTGCTCGGCAGCGAGGTGAAGTCGATCCGCGACGGGCAGGTGCAGATAAACGAGGCGTACGGCCGCGTCGACGACGGTGAGGTGTGGCTGGTTGGCGCGCGGATCGCGCCCTACGCGAACGCCACGAGCTGGGGCGCCCACGACCCCGACCGCAAGCGCAAGCTGCTGTTGCACAAGCGGGAGATCGTCACGCTCGCCGAAGCGGTCAACGAGAAGCGGCTGACGCTCGTGCCTCTGCGCATGTGGTTCAAGGACGGCAAGGTAAAGGTCGACCTCGCCATCGCCCGCGGCAAGAAGACCTACGACAAGCGGCATGCAATCGCGGCGCGTGATGCCGCGCGGGACGAAGATCGCGAACGAGGCCGGCGCCGCTGAGCGCTACAATTGATCTCCCATAATCAACATCTCGGGGGTGAACCAGACTCGACGAGCAGACGTGAAGCTGAGTGAAGCGAGCCGTGGTCTCCGGAACCACGCTAAAGAGCCGGAACAAGTAATAAACGCGAACAACAACTTCGCACTCGCTGCCTAGGTAGCGACGTCCACCCGTGGCCCGCCCGGCGCTGCGGAACGTGGGCGCCATCAAGTCGGGCTTACTGCGTAGCTGCGTCAACCGGCTGCAAAGGAAATCTCAGCTGACTAGGTCTCCCACCGTTGCCGATGGTGGTGGGGGGAACCGAAACCAATCATCGGCTGCGCTCGGAGAAGCCTCAGTGAAGCTCAGAAAGACGCGGGTTCGAATCCCGCCATCTCCAAGAGCGCTTCAGGCCGTCAACCGGTCGGAGCGTTGTTGGAGATGAACGGGTCATCGTCGGCGTACCGACGAAGGA
>JBEEFR010000110.1:0-32924 GCA_041166285.1 Actinomycetota bacterium
CTTGCGCGCCAGGGACGCATTGCCGCAGCGCGGCCGCACTTACAAAACGGGATCGAGGCCTGGTTCCACCATCCCGATCTTCATCCCGACGAGATCGCGTACCACGACGCGTTCGAGGCGGCGGTGCGGGATCGGTCGCGCTCCTCTCGCTAGCCAAGCTCAGCAGCCGGTGTGCGCTTTCGCGGCCGGGGCGTTGGTGGACTTGCCGGCGACGTGCGTGACGGCCGGGACGTGCTCGACGGTGACGGTTTCGGTCACCGGCGGGGCGGCGACGGTGGTGCTGGTGGTCGGGGCCGGTGCGGGCGTCGCAGCGACGACCGGCGCCGCGTGCTGCGTCACGACCTTGGCCGGCGCGGGCGCCGCAGCCGCGCGCACCGACGCGAACTCGTGGGCGCTGTAGAGCTCGCCGTCGGGGGTGCGCACGGTGCCGACGCCGATGCGCGTGAAGCTGCCGTTGACGATGTTCTCGTAGTGCACCGGGCTGTTGACGAAGGCCGACATCATGTCGCTGACCGTCGGCGACAGGCCGACGTTCTCGCCCAGGGTCTTCCAGTCGATGGTCACGCCGTCGGCCAGGTTGCCGCGGTGCGAGATGGCCTGCGCCTCGCCCATGTGCTCGGCCCACTGTTGGGCGACGGCGCTCAGGTTGCTGTCGACGACGAGGGCGCCCAGGCCCTTCGACGCACGCACCTGATTGATCTGGTCGACGAACGCCGACGACTCAGCGGGCGCCGCCGTGACCTCGGCCGGGGCGAACGCCGCGGCGCAGCTGGCGCTCGTGGGCGACGCCACGGCCCACAGGGAGGCGAGGCCCGCAACGATCAGCGTGGTGGAAAGGCTGGCGACGAAAGTCTTTGCTCGCATGGCCTAAATATTCGACCAAATCCCACCGATTCCTAAGCAGAAACCCTCCGGATTATCAAGATTTGATATTTCAAATCTCGACGTTTGCCCAACTGGCGCTGCACAGACGAGGAGGTACTCCGCATACACCATTAATCGGAGTCAGTTTTGGCGCTCTAACTGCGTGAACTCTCAAATAGCTCCCAACAGCACCACCCGACTTTCACGTGTAGAGATCGCGGTTCCGGGCATGACAGGTCGACGGCAGTCGCCCAACGGAGACCGTCGCTTGTCGCTACAAGCGCGGCACATATGGACGCGCCGCTCAAGACTTTCGGCCCAACGGCCGAAATAACCGAGGTGAGAGGCGGGCAAGCGCGCCGCGGTCGGCGCGTGCTGCAAATCGTGGCGTTGGCCACGGCGTACTGGGCTGCGGCCCGGGTGGGGCTCAACATCGGCTCGCTGCCCGGGAACGCCGCGCCCGTGTGGCCATCCGCCGGCATCGCCCTCGCGGCGGTATTCCTGTGGGGCCCCGGCGTGGCGCCCGGCGTCGCGCTGGGTGAAATCCTCGCCAACCGCCACGGTCTCCCAGGGATTGCCGTCATCGCGATGGGCTGCGGCAACGCGTTCGCGGCGGTCGTCGGCGCCGACCTGCTCAAGCGGGCGAAGGTCATGCGGTGCATCTGCCGCCCCCGCGACATCGGCGCCCTGCTGGTTCTCGCCGCCGGACTGGCGAGCATCGCCAGCGCAACCATCGGCAACGTGTCGCTGTTCGCCGCCGGCGCGCTGGCGCACGGCACGTTCTGGGCGCACTGGCGCGTGTGGTGGGCCGGCGACGCGCTCGGCGTGCTCGTCGTGGCGCCGCTGATCCTCACGTGGGCCGACGACGACGCCGAGCCGTTCAACGGCAACGTCTACGAGATGATCGCCATCATCCTGGCGATCGGCGCCACTTCGGGCGTGGCGCTGCAGGGCAACAACCCGTCGGCCTATCTCCTCTACCCCGTCGTGGCGTGGGCGGCGCTGCGCTTCGGCGGAAGGGGCGCGTCCGTCACGACGTTCGTCGTCGCCGGTCTCGCCGTGTACCGCACCGTCAACCACGCCGGACCGTTCACCACGCACCACCCCATCGGCGACCTGTTCCTGCTCGACGCGTTCCTCGGCGTGCTCGCCACCATGGGTCTGCTGCTCGCCGCGGTGGTGGCCGAACGCGACCGCTCCCAACGCGGCCTGCAGTGCGCCAACGCAGAGCTCGAAGCGCGCGTCGCGGAACGCACCGAAGCGCTGCGCATCGACCGGCAGCGGTTGGAACAAGCGCAGCGCATCGCCCACGTCGGCAGTTGGCAGTGGGATGCGCTCAACGACGTGATGACGACGTCGGACGAGTTCGACGCCGTGTGGGGCATCGACCCGAACAAGGCGCGCGGCTCGATCGCGCACTACGTCGAGTGCATCCATCCCGACGATGTCGAGTTCGCGCGCGCGACCGTGCTCGACGCCCGCGAGCACGGCACCGTTTTCGACTTCGAGCTACGCGTCGTGCACCGCACCCGCGCGGTGCGCTGGCTGCGCATGCAGGGCAAGACCAGCATGCACAACGGCGTGGTGTCGCGGATGAACGGCATCGCGCAGGACGTCACCGAAGCGAAGCTGGCCGAAGAAGTCATCCACGCCAACGAGATCCGCACGACGCGCATCGTCGAACAGGCCAGCGAAGCGTTCGTGAGCATGGACCTCGAACAGCGCATCACCGACTGGAACCGCCAAGCGGAGATCACGTTCGGCTGGGAGCGCGAAGAGGTGATGGGCCGGCCGCTGCCCGACATCATCATCCCGGAGTCGCAGCGCGCCGCCCACAACATGGGCGTGAGCCGCTTCCTCACGACCGGCCAGTTCAACGTGTTGAACACGCGCCGTGAAGTCACCGCCGTGCACCGCGACGGCCACGAGTTCCCGATCGAGTTAGCGATCTGGTCGACGGAAGGCGCGCACGGCGCCACGTACTTCCACGCGTTCATGCACGACATCTCCGAACGCCAGGCGCACAAAGCGGCGTTGGCGCGTGCGCTCGAAGACGCGCGCGAGGCGAGCCGTTCGAAGTCGGCGTTCCTCGCCAACATGAGCCACGAGATCCGCACGCCGATGAACGGCGTACTCGGCATGGTCGGCCTGCTGCTCGACACGTCGCTCGACGACGAACAACTCGACTACGTCCAGACGATGGCGGCGTCGGCCGAGGCGTTGCTCGGCATCATCGACGACATCCTCGACGTGTCCAAGATCGAGGCCGGCAAACTCTCGATCGACAACGGCGACTTCAACTTGCGCAAGCTCGTCCAGGAAACGATCACGCCGTTCATGCCGGCGGTGGCCGACAAGGGCCTCGAGTTCAGCGCGCACGTCGCGCCCGACATCCCCGACGCCATCAACGGCGACCGGCTGCGCCTTCGTCAGGTCATCAGCAACCTGTTGTCGAACGCCGTGAAGTTCACCGGCAGCGGTTCGGTCGAGCTGCGCGTCGACCGCGGCGCGCACGACTTGTGGTTCGAAGTGCTCGACACCGGCATCGGGATCTCCGATGACGCCTCGAACTACTTGTTCGATCCCTTCGTCCAGGGCGACCCGTCGACCACCCGCCGCTTCGGCGGGACGGGCCTGGGCCTCGCCATCTGCCGGCAGCTCGTCACGTTGATGAACGGCGAGATCGGTGCGGAGCCACGACCGGGCGGCGGCAGCCGGTTCTGGTTCCGCCTGCCGCTGGTGCCGGCGACGAGTGTGCCGAAGGTCGCCGAGTCCATGCTCTCGACGGCCTCGGCATCCTCGAAGCCGGGCGGCCACGTCCTCATCGTCGAGGACAACGCCGTCAACCGGAAGGTGGCGGTCGGGATGCTCGAGCAACTCGGCTACACGTGTGAGGTCGCCCTCGACGGCGTCGAAGCCGTCGCCGCGTTCACTCGCGGGTCGTTCGACGCCATTTTGATGGACTGCCAGATGCCGCGAATGGACGGCTACGACGCAACTTGTGCCATCCGGGCACTGGAATCGGACCGCCACACGCCGATAGTTGCAATGACAGCTTCTGCGATGGCAGCCGACCGAGATCGCTGCCTCGCGGCTGGCATGGATGACTACCTCTCAAAACCCATCAATCGGGACCTGTTGGCAAAGGTCCTGCGCGAATGCATGGAAGGCACAGCGATGACGATGACTACCCCTAACAACACGGCCGACGATTCTTTCGATCACGAGACGCTGGAGCAGTTGCGCTCCCTCGATTCCGACGGCAGCTTCATCGCCGAGCTCGTCGGCATGTTCCGCGACGACATCGCCGCCCACGTGGCCGCACTGCGCGAGGCCATCGCCGCTCGCGACGAGAACACCATCGCCCGCACCGCTCACCAGGCAAAAGGCGCGTCCGCCAATCTCGGCATGAAGGCACTTGCCGCCTCGCTGAAGAATCTCGAATTGGCCGCGCAGGCCTCCGACGACGAGCTCAAGGGTGCGTTCGTCCAGGTCGAGGCTCGGGTTGCCGAGGCGTTGGCCTTCGCCGACACGCTCGTCGCCGCGTAACTCAAATCGCGTCAACAGAATCCCAATTCGTCGGGCTGACGCTCAACCAGTTGGGATTTTGGCCGATATGAACCGCATGGTCATGACGCAGGGAATGCACTCAACCGAGACAACCCACGCCAAGGTGCTGGTGGTGGACGATGACCGCTCAATCCGGCACGTTCTGACCCGCTACCTCACGCTCGAGCATTACGGCGTCGTCTCGGCGGCCAATGCCGAAGAGGCGCTCGTCGCCCTCCACGACGAACAGCCCGACCTGGTGCTGCTCGACGTCATGCTCGGCGAAGACGACGGCCTCGACTTGCTCGAGCAGATGCGGGCGACCACCCAGGTCCCCGTCATCCTCCTGACCGGCAAGGCCGAAGAGTCCGACCGCGTCATGGGCCTCAAGCTCGGCGCCGACGACTACGTCGTCAAGCCCTTCTCCCCCGCCGAAGTCGAAGCGCGCATCGCATCGGTGCTGCGCCGCACGCGGCCGGCCGCCGAAGCGCCCGTGCTCACCTACGACGAGCTCACGATCAACATGGGCACCCGCGAGGTGTTCCTCGGCAGCGAGACAGTGACCCTGACGGCCAAGGAGTTCGACCTCCTGTCGTTCCTGGCGTCGTCGCCTCGCCAGGTGTTCTCCCGTGAGCAGCTGCTCGACCGGGTGTGGAACTCGTCCTCGGCGTGGCAGTCGACCGACACGGTCACCGAGCACGTGCGCCGCCTGCGCAAGCGCATCGAGACGAACCCCGACAAGCCGCGCTGGCTGACCACGGTCTGGGGCATCGGCTACCGCTTCAACCCGTAGCCGACCCGTAAAAGCACAGAGCGCCCCTGCTTTCGCAGAGGCGCTCAGGTGCCGAGGGCGGAGCTTCCCTGCTCCTTGATCGACCGCCGCGCCGTCAAGCTTGAAGTGCGGCCGCCCAACGTTCGCTAAAACTGCGCCGTGGGTTACGTCGTTTCGATCGACGCCGGCACGACCGGCGTGCGCGCCTTCGTCATCGACGAGACGGGCAAGCCCGTCGACGTCTACTACCGCGAGTTCCCGCAGTACTTCCCGCAACCCGGCTGGGTCGAGCACGACGCGCTCGAGATCTGGGACGCGGTGCAGGCGTGCCTCGCCGAGGTGACCGGTCCGATCACGACGATCGGCATCACCAACCAGCGCGAGACCGTTGTCGTGTGGTCGCGCTCGACGGGCAAGCCGTTGCACCGCGCGCTGGTGTGGCAGGACCGTCGCACCGCCGGCGTCTGCGATGCGCTGACCGAACACCTGCCGACGATCCGCGCCAAGACGGGCCTGGTGCTCGACCCGTACTTCAGCGCCACGAAGCTGGCGTGGTTGTTGGAACGCATCGACGTGTCGGACGACGTGATGGTCGGCACGATCGACACGTGGTTGCTGTGGAAGCTGACCGGTGAGTACGCAACCGACGTGACGAACGCGTCGCGCACGTTGCTGTGCGACATCGGCAAGCGCGCCTGGGACGACGAGCTGCTCGACATCTTCGGAGTGTCCGGTGTCACGCTGCCGGACATCCGCCCGTCGTCGGGGCGCTTCGGCGTGACCGCCGACGGCGTGCCGGTGTCGGGCATCGCCGGCGACCAGCAGGCAGCGCTGTTCGGCCAGGCGTGCTTCTCCCCCGGCATGACGAAGAACACGTACGGCACGGGGTCGTTCGTGTTGATGAACGTCGGACCCGATCTGCCGCCGCCGGTCGAAGGGTTGCTCACGACCGTGGGGTGGGAGTTGGCGACGGGCGAAGTGGCGTACGCGCTCGAAGGCGCGATCTTCGTGACGGGCGCGGCGATCCAGTGGCTGCGCGACGGCCTCGGCCTCATCGACGCGTCACCGGAGATCGGCCCGCTCGCGGCGTCGGTCGACGACACCGACGGCGTGTTCGTCGTGCCGGCGTTCACCGGCCTCGGCTCGCCGTGGTGGGACCCGTACGCCCGCGGCGCCATCGTCGGCATCACGCGCGGCACGACGCGCGCCCACATCGCGCGCGCGGTGGTCGAGTCGATGGTGCTGTCGACGCGCGACGTCGTAGACGCCATGTGCGCGGCGGCGGGCCGCGAAGTCACGACGCTGCGCGTCGACGGCGGCGCGTCGGTGATGGACCTGCTGTGCCAGATGCAGGCCGACCAACTGCGGGTGCCCGTCGAACGGCCGGCGGTGACCGAGACGACGGCGCTGGGCGCCGCCTACCTCGCGGGGTTGGCCGAAGGGGTGTGGTCCTCGACCGACGAGCTATCGGCCCTTTGGCGCCAAGAGTCGGCCTGGCAGCCACTTGTCGCCAAAGAGCTGGCGGACGCGCGGCTCGAGCAGTGGCACAACGCCGTCAGTCGGTCGCAGCACTGGGCGACCGAAGCCGCCACGTGATGATGCGCGCCAACGCCGCTAGCTGACGCCGCTCGCGGCTGCGGAACGGTCGGCCTTGGCGACCGAGCACGAACGCGCCGCGCTCGCCGACGCGAGCCCACGCAACGTCCTCGGCGCCGGAGTCGGGCGCTCCGGCGACGAACGCGGCGAGCCAGTCGGCGGTTGGGGTGTCGCCCGTTGACGCGACAAGCGCGCCGTCCTCGATGATCGCGGCCCACTCGGCTTCGAAGTCGCGCACGCCGTGTTCGACGAGCGCCTTGCGCACGGCGTCGTCGGACGGCTGCGCCAGTAAATCCGCGGCCGACTCGAGCGCTGCGACGCGCGAATCGGGCACGTCGCCGTGAACGGGACGAATGTCTTCGACGTCGACGTCGTCGACTTCCTGGATCTCCTTGATGAGGAGCGGGACGAGGTCCTCCGACGGGAGCGACACGACCAGTTCGTCAATGGCGCGGCCGGCGCCCGTCTCCAGGATGTCGATGCCGACAAGGTCGCCGCGGACGGCGCCGATGCGGCTGGCGACAGCGCCGAGCGCACCCGGGCGATCGGGCAACCAGACGCGCACGACGAAGACGGCGGCCATGCGCGCACCGTACAGGCGAAACATGACGCGGTTGTTACACGCGCGCTACGACCTAACCTTCGCCCGGTGCGTCGTTGGGGTGTGGTCGTTGTGGCAGTGGCGATTCTGGCGTCGTGCGCCACCAGCGGCGCCGACGGCGCCACCGATACCTCGCACTTCACCGGGACGGTCGACAGCGCCGGGACACGCACGCAGGTCAAAAGCATCAAGGTCACGGCGACGGGCGCGGTCGACGCCGTGCTCGACTGGACGAACGGCGCCGCTGACCTGAACATCGTCGTGAAGAACCCGGCGGGCACGGTGGTCGCGTCGTCGACGTCGCGCACCGCGAAGCCCGAGCGCGTGCACGCCGTCGTCAGCACGACCGGGACGTGGAAGTTCGCGGTGTCGGCGCGCGCCGCGGCGTCGGACTTCACGCTTGACGTCACGGTGACGTCGGGCGACCCCGACACGTCGGGCTGGGACGGCAGCATCAAGACGTGGGCCGCCGAGAACGAGGACGCCCGCCACGACTGGACCCGCGACGAGGCCGTCAACCAGGCGAACCACTTCGACGCCATCTTGTCGTCGACGTATCCGCCCGACTACATCGTGTCGTACAAGGACAACGTCGCCGCCATGAAGGCGGTCAACCCCGACCTGCTGTTGATGGCGCACGTCAACGGCAGCCACGTGTGGGAGCACGACGACCGCGTCGCCTGGCCGCCCGAGTCGTTCCTCTACGACGCCAACGGCCAGAAGATTCTCCAGCCGGCGTGGGACACGTGGCTGATGAACGTGTTCGACTCGACGTGGGTCGATCGCCGCCCGAACGAGTGCCTCGAGATCCTCAACCTCACCGGTTACGACAGCTGCTACCTCGACTCGCTGGCGACGTGGGCGCTACAGGGCAACACCGCCATGCCGATCAACCCGAACACGGGCAAGCAGATGACGGGGCCCGAGTGGCTGCGCGCCACCACCGAGGTCGCCAAGCACTTCCGCGCCGCGATCGCGCCGCGCGTGACGTGGGGCAGCGGCGGCGCCACCGGAGCGAAGTACTTCGGGACGTCGCCGGCGAACGCCGAACGGCAACTGCTCGACGGCCTCGACGCCAGCGTGCACGAAGGGTTCTGCCGCCGGCCGGGCGCGTCGCTCGACTCGTTCTACGGCGAGACGCAGTGGAAGCAGGACGTCGACATGATCCGCGACGTCGAATCGCAGGGCAAGTACGCGCTGCCGCTGGCGAAGACGTTCACGACGGGCACGATGGATCGCAAGCGCGCCGTCATGAAGTACTGCCTGGCGACGTTCCTCTTGGCGACGAACGGCAAGTCGATGTTCGGCTTCGAGTTCGGGTCGGGTAACGCCATGACGACCGACCCGTTGTGGGACACAGTCCTCGGAGCGCCGACGTCGGGTTACGCCAAGACCGACGGCGTGTACCAGCGCAGCTTCGCCGACGGGCGCGTGTTGGTGAACCCGACGACGACTCCCGCCACCGTCGACCTCGGTGGCAGCTACCTGCGCCCCGACGGCACGACGGTCACGTCGCTGGCGCTGCCGGCGCACACCGCCGAGATCCTCACGAAGGCGTAGCGCCCGCCGCTCACGTGACGGTGAGCGACTTCACCGGCGACCACCCCGAGTACGTGCCGGCCACCGTGTGGACGCGGGCGCGCAACACGTAGATGCCGCCGCCCGCGTTGGGCGTGAACGTGAACGTGCTCGCCGCGAGTTTGGTGGCGGCGGCGACGAAGCCGGTGGCGCCCGGCTTCTTGACCTGCACGTCGAAGGTGACGTGCGCGGGCAGCGCGGCGCTACTCAGCGTCAACGTGAACGGCGTGCCCGACGGTGCGCTGGCGCGGTCGACGGCGAATGCGATGCGCGCCGTGCCGGCGTACTTGCTGAACGGATCGGTGTACTTGAACGCGCCGGCGAGGACGAACCGGTATTGCCAACGGGCGTTGGTGGCGATCGTGCCGGAGTCGAACAGTGGCGTCTTGTTCGGGCCGAGCTTGGCCGCGTCGACAACGCCGTGCTTGGCGGCGGTCGGGTTGAGGAAGGCGACGCTGTAGTTCGGGCCGGTCGTCGTGAACGACGCGGGGCTGTAGGCGGTCGCGCCGGTGCGGACGATGCGGTCCACCGAAGGCGGTGTCGTCGTCGTGGTCGACGTGGCGGTTGTCGACGTTGTCGTGGTGGACGGGCCGGTCGTGGTGGTGGTCGGTGGCACGGGGTGCGGCGGGAGGCCGACGAGCACGCCGTTGCCGTCGAGGGAGACGTAGACCCGACCGTCGGAGCCGCCGGCGATCTGGTGCGGGATCAACGCTTGGCGGCGGTACTGGTCGTCGGCGACGTCGGTCCAGGTGTCGCCGTCGGTGGTGACGTACAAGCCGGCGTCGGCGAACGGGCCGACGCCGGCCAACGACGCGACGTACATCGCCGTCGAGCCGTCGGTGGCGGGGACCGTCGTGAGCGACCCCGGGCGCGGGACGGCGGTGATCACATCGGCGGTGATCGTGGCGGTGGACACGTCGCGCAAGCGGAAGAGTCCGAACTGGTTCGACATGTACAGCGCGTCGGCGTGGTACGGGTCGCGCATCAGGAACCCGGTGTGCCCCGCATCCTGCGGAGCCGGCCACACCAGCGACCACGTGCGGCCGTAGTCGCTGGAGCGCATGACGCCGCGGCCCAAGTCGTAGAAGAAGACGTGGCCGTCGTCGAGCGCGGCGAACGAGCCGCGTTCGCGTTCGGGGCCGAGTTGCGGCCCGTTCGTACCGAGCGACGTCCATGGTCCGGTCCCGACCTTGCGCCACGTCGGGCCGTCGCCCACGACGGCGAGCAGCACGCGCGCGCCGGTGTCGTCGAGGAACGCGGTGACGACGAACGGACGCTTGCCGCCCGCGGGGCCCGACAAGCCCTCGTCGACCCACCCCGCCGAACCGTCCAAGGGGCGCGACCACAGGCTGCCGGCAGTGTTTTCGTCGCGGTTGCCGACGCCGAGGTAGACGCGGGTGGCGTCGGACGCCATGGCCGTCGCCATGTTGCCGCGGGCGGCACCGCCGCGTATCGGTGGCTCGTCTGCGGTGATCGTGGCGCCGCCGTCGGCGGTGCGCACGCCGATCCAGTCGGTGACGCCGATCATGACGCCGTTCGGGTCGGCGGGGTTGACGGCCAGCGCGCGGCTGATGGTGACGCCGAGGCCGCGCATCATCGGGTACCAGTTGGCGCCGCCGTCGGTCGTCTTCCACACGCCGCTGCGGCCGGCGACGTAGACGACGTCGGGCTGCGCCGGGTCGATCACGATCTGCGCGGCGACGAACTGTTCGCGGCCGAGACGGATCGGCGGGCGCGACGCGAACAACCACCAGTCGGGGCCGTCGGGGCCGCCGATGGTGCCGTGGATCGTCGTGGGGTCGAGGGTGACTGCCTGCCACGACGCGCCGCCGTCGGTCGACTTCACCACCGAGCGCGACTGCCCGTTGGCGGTGCGCGGCGCCAGCGACGAGCCGGCGTAGAGCGTCGTGACGCCGGCATCGTCGGCGACTCCGTCGAGCGCGATCCAGCGCGTCAACCCGCCGACGTCGACGCCGTTGTTCAGCGGTTCCCAGGTCGCGCCGGCGTCCTGCGAACGGAACAGGCCGTCGGCGCCGGCGGCGACGTACACGACGCCGGCGACGATCGTGATCTCCTCGGCGCTTGTGGGTGCGGCGTCGAGGTGGGTGAGTGTCGGCGTGTCGGTGTCAAGCGCGTCGAGCTTCCACATGCCGTCGTCGTACGTGCCGACGTAGGCGACGCCCAATTGTGCGGGATCGGCGACGAGCGAGCGGATGTAGAAGTGATTCGTCGTGCCGTCTTCGCGCAACTCGGGCGCGAGCCCAATCGTCGACCACGTCGTCCCGTCGTCGGTCGACCGCTGGATGCCGCGATCGAACGATCCGACGACGAGGCGGTCGCCGATCTCGGCGACGAGATTGCCCGTCGAGCGCGGGTGTTCGAAGGGCAGTTCGGGAATCGGGGGGCCGTCGGGCGAGAAGTAACCGGCGCTGCCGGCGAAACAGACGGGACTGGCGGGCAGCAGCGCCCAGGTGAGGCCGCTGTCGGTCGAGCGGTAGAGGCCCTTGGTGGTGCAGCCGTAGACTGTGTCGGGTTGCGTGTGCGAGAACGCCACGTCGGCCACGCCGAGGTAGCGGGGGCCGAGCGCCTCGACGCCGCGGTTGTGCGCCTGCCAGGTGGCGCCGCCGTCGTCGGAGCGATGGAAGCCGGAGACGTCGCCGCCGACGACCAGCACGCCGTCACGCAGGGCCAGCGCGTTCTGGAAACCGCCGCCGTCGAGTCCGGAATTGACGAAGTGCCGCGGCGGGACGAGCGGCGTGGTGTCGGAGTCGTCGGAGAACGCTCCCGTCGCCGGTAGTAGGCCGGCGATGATCGCGACGAGAACCACGAGCTGTCGCCACCGCGAATTGCCCACCGCTTCGCAGGGTACCGCTGTTTGGCTAGGCGACCTTTGCCGGTTCGGCCGCCATGGCGTCGTCGGTGTCCTTGCGCTTGGCGTACTGGTTCACGTACTCCTGGCCCGACAATTCGCGCAGTTCGTACATCACCTCGTCGACGATGTTGCGCAGGACTTGGCGGTCGTCGACGCGGTCGGCGAGGTGTTCGTACGTGAGTGGGCGACCGAACGACACGGTGATCGGCATGAAGAACTTCGGCACGACCTTGCCGATCGGCTGGGCTTCGCGGGTGCCGATCATGGCGACGGGCACGATCGGCGCCTGCGTCTGCAGGGCGAGGCGGGCGATGCCGGTGTGGCCTTTGTAGAGGCGGCCGTCGGGTGAGCGGGTGCCTTCGGGGTAGATCCCGAAGACGCCGCCGGCCTCGAGCACGGCGCGCGCCGTCTCCAGGGCGCGCTGGCTGGCGCTGCCACCCTCACGTCGGATCGGGATCTGTCCGACGGCGCGGAAGAACCACGCGGTCTTCGGGTCGTCGAAGTACTCGGCCTTGGCGACGAACGTGATGCGGCGCTTCAGCACCAGCGGCAAGAAGATCGAGTCGCAGAACGAGATGTGGTTCGACGCCATGATCACCGGCCCGTCGCCCGGGATGTTCTCGGCGCCCTCGACCTTCACCTTGAACAGCAAGCGCAACACCGGCGTGAGAATCGCCTTGAGCACCCAGTACGCCACGGCCGCAATCTAAGCAGGCCGTGTGCGTACTTGGTCGGGCTTCGCCCGGTTAAGTACGCACACGAGGCTGCGGATTTCGGCGATCACCCAGTCGGGGCGGCCGTAGATGTCTGCGGACGTGAAGCGACGGAACGTCCAGCCCGCCGCTTCGAGCTTGTCCTGGCGGCGTTTGTCCTTGGCCCGTTGCGACGCCGTGGTGTGCCAACGCTTGCTGTCCGCTTCAATCGCACCGAGAACGCCCAGATAGGCCGCATCGACTTCGAAGTGCTCGCCGTCGACGTACACGTCGAAGTTGCGGACGGGCATTGGCAGGTCCGAGCGGCGAATCACGCGGAACAGTTCCACCTCCAGCGTGCTTCGTGCGGCCTTGCCTTGGGGTCGGGACGTCATAATCCGCGCCAGACGGACGACGCCGGGCACGGCATCGCCGAGCTCGGCGATCTCGCGCCAGATGCGTCGCTCCGCGGTCAGCCCCTTGGTGACGGCGCTCTCGACGGCGCGTTCGGCGAGCTCGGTCGAAACGCGTGCCGCGTAGTCGACGAGGAGCCGCTCGATCGACGTGCCCGCGACGCCGTCGTACATGCGTGCCTTCGACAGCCGCCGCGTGCGGTGGACGACCGCACCGCTCGGGGCCGCGGCCTTGCCGTAGGCGACGACGATCTCGATCTCGGACTCGGTGGCGCCGTCAAGACCAATCCACGCCGCCAGGGCTCGGCCGGCGAGCTGCGCCTCGTCGCCGGCGGCGAGCATCGCCGCTCGGACCTGCTGTCTCCACGTCGGCTTGCCGGCGGAAAGTAGGTACACGCCCCGGTGGAGCCGCTGCCACACCTTCTTGCGGACCATGGTCTCGATCTCCTGGTCCGAGAATTTCAGCGCGGCCAGTTGGTCGACTGTCACCACGCACTCGCTGTCGGCAGCCAAATGCGCGAGCCGTTCCGCACGCGTCAGCTCCTTCTTCGGCATCGCCCAACTATGTCGACGGGGTGTAACAGCGCCCGATCGACGGCCGTGTGCGTACTTAATCGGGCCAGGCCCGATTAAGTACGCACACGCAGGACAGACAGCGGGCGTACTTGACTGGTTGGTCAAGTTCTCGGTTACGTTGGTGGAGGGATGTCCGACAATCGGAAGCTGACGCAGCGCGGGCGGGACCGTCGCCATCAGTTGATGGAGTACGCGGCGCGCCGGTTCGCCGAGGGCGGCTACCACCCCACGTCGGTGGCCGACATCGTCGACGGGCTCCAAGTCGGCAAGGGCGTCTTTTACTGGTACTTCTCGTCGAAGGAAGAGCTGCTGCTCGAGATCCTCGCCGAGGGCCAACTCGACTTGCGACGGGCGCAGCAGGACGCCATCGCCGGGCTCAACACGCCGCTCGAACGCATCGAAGCCGGCATCCGTCGCTCGATCGAGTGGCTGGCCGAGCACCGCACCTACGTACAGCTGATCCAGTTCGCGGCGACCGACGATCGCTTCGCGCCCCACCTGCGCCGCGGCGGCGAAGTCGCGGTGACGGACCTCGCCAAGCACGTGAAGGAAGGCATCGCCGACGGGTCGCTCGCCGACGGCGACCCCAACGTGATCAGCCACGCCATCCTCGGCGTGACGAACCACCTCGCCCGCACGTTCGTGCTCACGCAGGGCCAGAGCCCGAAGAACGTGGCCGACGCCGCGGTGGACTTTTGCCTCGGCGGCCTGCGCGGGGCTGTACGAACGCCCGCGTAGTCCGTACCCTCCTTCCGTAGAGTCACAACGCGGGAGGGGCTCCCATGAATCCTCGCAAGCACGCAGGCCGCGCCGTCGTCATCGGCGGCAGCCTCGGAGGTTTGTTCGCAGCGCGGGTCCTATCGGAGCGCTTCGACTCGGTCGTACTGCTCGAGCGCGACGACCTCGAGAACACCGTCGACGGCCGCCGCGGCGTCCCCCAGGGTCGCCACGCCCACGCGCTGCTGCGCGCCGGGTTGCAGCGCATCGAAGGATGGTTCCCGGGCATCAGCCAGGAGCTGATCGACGGCGGCGCCGAAGTCGTCGACCCCGGCATCGACTTCCACTGGCACCAAGGCGGCGGCCTGAAGGCGCATTACGCGACCGGCGTCGCCGCGCCGGTGTGCTCGCGTCCGTTCCTCGAAGAGGCGGTGCGGGCCCGGGTCGAGAAGATCGAGAACGTCGAACTGCGCACGGGCGTGCACGCCGAGAACCTGACGGCGACGCCCGACAAGTCGCGAGTCACCGGCGTCGTGCTCGACGACGGCACCATCGTCGACGCGGCGCTGGTGCTCGACTGCACCGGGCGCTCGGGCCGGTCGATCCCGTGGATCGAGGAGTTGGGGTACGCGCCGCCGAAGGTCGTCGAGGTCGGCATCGACATGCGCTACACGACGCGCGTGTACGAGCGCGCGGCCGACCCGGCGCGCGACTTCAAGCTGGCGATCGTGATCAGCCAGGACCGCCTCGCCGCCTGCTTCCCGATGGAACGCGACCGCTGGATGATCACGCTGTGCGGCTACCACGGCGACCACGCCGAGTCCGAGGACGACGCCTACCTGGCGTACGCGCGCTCGCTGCCGAGCCACGCCATCGCCGACGTGATCGCGTCGTCCAAGCCCATCTCCGACTACCGCACGCACCGGCTGCCGTCGAACCAGCGCCGCCTCGTCGAGAAGATGAAGTCGGCGCCGGGCGGCTGGGCGCTACTCGGCGACGCCGTCGCCAGCTTCAACCCGGTGTACGGCCAGGGGATGTCGTCGGCCGCGCTGCAAGCCGAAGCGCTGGGCAACGCGCTCGACGGCTACGACCACGTCGACGCCGAGATGACGTTCCGCATCCACAAGACCGCCGGCAAAGCCGTCACCAACCCGTGGATGCTCTCGACCGGCGGCGACTTCGCACACCCGAAGACGACGGGCAAGCGCCCGCCGGGGACGAAGCTCCTCAACCGCTACATGGCCCGTGCCGTCGTCGCCGATCAGACCGACACGGTCGTGGCGAAGCAGTTCGACGAAGTGGGCAACTTGATGGCGCCGCCGACGTCGATGATGTCGCCGAAGATCGCGTGGCGAGTGCTACGAAACGGACGCCGCAAGCCGACGTAGTCGCGCGATCTCTTTGACGGACATGTGGCGGTCGTCGGCGCGCCACTCGACGACGGCTTGCATGACGCGCGCCGCGGCGTCGCGATCGCAGTGACGCAGGAAGGCGCGCAGCATCATCCGCCGCCCGAGTTCCGACACCACGCGGTCGAAGCCGCGCAGCGGGATCTGCCCCGCCTTGAGCAGCGCCCACGTGTTGGCGACGTCGAGTTCGGGCACGCCGCGTTTGGCGTTGCCCCAGTCGATGACGACGGGGCCCGACGCCGCCATCATCACGTTCATCGGATGCAGGTCGAGGTGCACGATGCGGTCCCCCGCCGGACCCGGCGCGACGGGCAGCCACTGCGGCGCGTCGATGGCGGCGAGGCGCGCGTGCAAGTCCGCGAGCAGCGCCGCGGCGCGCCGCACACCCGCGGGCGTCTTGTCGATCGCGTCCAGCAGGTCGATGCCGTCGACCCGTTCCATCAGTAGCCATCCGTCGCCGGCGTCGAACACTTCGGGCACCGGGTAGCCGTGGGCGCGCACGTGTTGCATCACGCGCGCCTCGACGGACAGATCGCGCGCTACGCGGCTCACGCGCAGGACGTGCCCGTCGCCGTGCTCGAAGATCTCCGAGTCGCGGCCCTCCGCGAGCTTCGGGCCGATCGGTTGCACTAACCCAGCTTGGGCAGTGCCTTGCGCAGGTTGCGGACCGCTTGGTTGATGCGCTGCTCGTTCTCGATGAGCGCGAAGCGCACGAAGCCTTCACCACCCGGGCCGAAGCCCATGCCCGGTGACACGGCGACGTCGCCTTCGGTGACGAGCATCTTGGCGAACTCGAGGCTGCCCATGTCCGTGTACGGCTCCGGGATCGGCGCCCACACGAACATGGTCCCCTTCGGCGGATCGACGTGCCAGCCGATGCGGCCGAGTCCTTCGATCAGCGTGTCGCGCCGGCTGCGGTAGATCTCGTTGACCTCGAGCGGGTACTCGCGCGCTTCGTTCATGGTGACCGTCGCCGCGATTTGGATCGGCTGGAACGTGCCGTAGTCGAGGTAGCTCTTCAGCTTCGTGAGCGCGGCGACGACCTCGGCGTTGCCGACGAGGAACGCCACGCGCCACCCCGCCATCGAGAACGACTTGGTCATCGTGTACAGCTCGACGGCGACTTCTTTCGCACCCGGCACCTGCAGGATCGACGGCGCCGCGCCCTCCTCGAAGTACGTGTCGGAGTAGGCAAAGTCGTGCACGAGGATGACGTTGTTCTCGCGCGCGAAGTCGACGATCAACTTCATCCACGGCAGGTCGACGCACGTCGTCGTCGGGTTGTGCGGGAACGACAACACGATCACGCGCGGCTTGGGCCACTGCTGTTCCCACGCCGACATCAGGTTTCCGAAGAAGTCCTCGTTCGGCCCGAGCGGGATCTGCTTGACGTCGGCGCCCGCGAACAGCGGCGCGTAGATGTGGATCGGGTACGACGGCGACGGCACGAACGCGGAGTCGCCCGGTCCCACGAGCACCCACATCAGGTGACTGAGCCCTTCCTTGGCGCCGATGACGGAGAGGACTTCGGTTTCGGGATCGAGGTCGACGTCGTACTTGCGCTTGTACAGCGCGCTCACCGCTTGGCGCAGCTTCGGGATGCCGCGCGACGACGAGTACCGGTGGTTGCGGGAGTTGTGTGCCGCCTCGCTCAGCTTCTCCACTGCGATGTCGGGCGACGGAATGTCGGGGTTGCCGAAGCCGAGGTCGATGACATCTACGCCTGCGCGGCGCTGCTGCAGCTTCAGTCCGTCGATGATCGTGAAGACGTACGGGGGCAACCCCGTGATGCGGCGGAACTCCATCCGCTAAGGCTACGGCAGCCCTGCTTGTTCCTTCGCACTCATTACGCGCTCGGCAGCGTCGGGCGCGCTGGGCTTGTGCGGTGCGGCGACGGCGTATTCGACGCCGGCGTCTGCGAGCGTCCGCAGCGTGTCGGCGGCGATGTCGCCGGTGGCGCCCCACGTGACGGGACCTTCCGCGCACGCGTCCTTCAGCTGCGTGTCGGTGGGTTCCCACAGGTTGCGTTTGGCGCCGAGCGCGGCCGTGACGGTGGCGGCGCGCCGGCTACGTCCCGCGACCCACACCTCGATGCCGTCGTGCATCAGCGCGGCGGCGATGGCTTCGAGGCGCGTGAAGCGTTCGTCGAGCGACGGGCGCGCGATGCCGAGCGCCTCGTCTTCGACGTCGGACTCCCGGTCGCCGACGCCGAGGCCGGCGACGAAGCGGCCGGGTGCGAGGCGCGCCGCAGTCCGCATGCTCGAGATCAGCACGCCGTCGGGCACGACGCCGACTCGGGCGACGAGCATCCCGATCGTGATGTCCTGCGTCGCCACTGCGAGCGCGCCCAGCATCACGTGACCGTGCAGCGCCTGGGGGCGACCGGGCCGTGGATAGTGGTCGTACACGAACACGCCGTCGAGTCCGGCCGCCTGTGCGCGCTGCGCGGCCGCGACCATCCCGCGCGCGTCAGCGCTGAATTGCGGGAGCGTGATGCCGATCTTCACGAAGCGACCTTATGGGGCGCCGCCCAGACGCGAACGAACCCGGGCCTCGGGGGGCTGGGGTGCCCCGAGGCCCGGGTTTCGATCTGCATTGAAAACCGCCGTGAGGAGCGGAACTTACGGTCAATTTCGGAAATTACGCGTGACGTTCGTCACACGTTTCTTGTACCCGCGTCGCGTGCAAGTAATGCCGCGCCGATGGCGCCGGCGCGCTCACCCAGGGTCGCGGGCAGCAGCGGGATGGCGGGGCGATGCTCGCTGCCTTCCACGAGTTTGCCCATCCAGTCACGCAGCGGGTTAAGGAGCAGATCGCCGGCTTCGACCAGTCCCCCGCCGAGCACGACGACCGACGGGTCGAGGATGTTGACGAGACCGGCGAGGCCGATCGCCATCCAGTGCGTGAACGTGTTCATCACGTCGAGCGCGGCTTCGTCGCCTTCGCCGGCGCGGGCGACGACCATCTCGCTCGAGTCGAAACCGGCGTCGCGGGCGATGCGGTTGAGCGCGGTGCCCGACGCGTATTTTTCCCAGCAGCCGCGCTGGCCGCACGAGCACGGCTCGCCGTCGAGTTCCACGACGGTGTGGCCGATCTCGCCCGCCATGCCGTGCGCGCCGCGGTACAGGTTGCCGCCGAGCACGATGCCCCCGCCGATGCCGGTGCCGATCGTGACGAGGAGTAGGTCGTCGGCGCCTCCGCCGGCGCCGGCGCACCGCTCACCCCAGGCCGCGACGTTGGCGTCGTTGTCGACGACGACCGGCACGCCGAGGCGGTCGCTGAAGATGGTGCGCAACGGCAGTTCGACGAGGCCGGGCAGGTTGGCGGCGAAGCGCATGACGCCGTCGGCGTCCACGAGACCGGGCACACCGACCGACAGCGCACCGAGCGGCGCCCCGGCTTCTTCGGCGGCGGTGGTGGCGGTGTCGACGATCACGTCGACGAGCGCGTCCGCGGAGTCGGGCGTCGGCGTGCGCGCCTCACCGCGGACGTCATTGCCGAACGCGCCCAGCGCGACCGCGAGCACCTTCGTGCCGCCGACGTCGACGCCGACGTAGGCCCTGTCCTCAGTCGTCAACGCGGATCCGCTGCAGTGGCTCGGCCGCGGTCTTCGCCGCGTCCGCCGCGCCCCGCAGCAAGACGGTGATGGCCTGCGGATCGCCGAGCAGGTCTTCGGCGACGTCGAGGGCGTTGCGCATCGCCGAGATCAGTTCGAGGCCCGCCTTCTGCACGTGCCCCATCGCTTCGGCCACTCGCGGGTCAACTTCCATCGAACACCACTTTCAGCTCGTCGTCGATCAGCCGCGCCGACGTGATGGCGCGGCGCTGCAACGAATCCGGGAGCACGACGCGGCGGCGCTGCGTGCCGACGCGGATCAACAGTTCGTTGCTGCGACGCGCCACGTCGAGATCGTCGCGCGTCGCAAACGGGAGCCGCACATACAGCGTCGTGCCTTCGAAGCGCAGCGGCTGCTCGCTGTGCAACACCGCCGCCGGGTTGCGCTCGCCGTACAGCGACGCCGCGAACGTGCGCAGACCGTCGATGCCGCACAGCTCGTCGGTGGCGAGGTGCGCACGCAACACGGGCAACGGCGCGAAGTCGGCTTCGATGGTCTTGAGGTGTTCGGTGTGCGTGGTCTTCCACGACGAGAACCACGGGTCGGTCACGTCCTCGGGCAGCAGCTTGTTGGCGATGACGGCGTCGAGGTTGTAGCCGAACAGGTTGAGATACGTGACGGTGCGGCGCGCCTCTGCGATCACCATGCGCTCCGGGTTGACCACGACGCGCACGCTCGAGCGCGTCCCGTCGTTGAGCAGTTCGCGCACGCCCTCGAGCTGGCCGAGAAAGCGCGTGGCGGCATCGAACACCGTGTCGCCGGCGATCGGCAGCGTCGTCATCGACGCCAGCACCGGGCGCAGCAGGCCCGTCGCCCGCTTCTGGATGGGCACGACGCGTTCGATGTACCACGACAGGATCTCGGGCAGCGACAGGAACCGGATGGTCTCCGCCGTCGGACCGCAGTCGACGATGATCACGTCGTAGCGACCCGACTCGTCCGCCTTGCGGATGTCGCCGAGGCTGAAGATTTCGTCGAGGCCGGGAATGACGGCGAGCTCCTCGGCTTCGATGCCTTCGACGCCGACCCACTCGAGCAGTTGCGCGATGTAACGCTGGATGTCGCCCCACGCTTCTTCGAGGCGTTCGGTGGCGTCGAGTTGCATGCCGTCGAGGCGGTCCACTACGCGCGTCGGCAGCGAGCCGAGGTCGGCGTCGAACGAGTCGGCGAGTGAGTGCGCGGGGTCCGTCGACATGACGAGCACGCGTTGGCCCGCTTCGGCGCACGCCAACGCCGTCGCTGCCGAGACCGTCGTTTTGCCGACTCCCCCTTTGCCGGTGAAGAGAAGGACTCTGCTCACGTGGTGGCCAACGCCTCCACGCGCATGCGGAGTTGGCGCAGCGCCGTGCCGACGATGCGTTGCGCGGCGCGCTGCTTGATGAAGCCGGGGACGGGGAACTTGAGGTCGACCTCGAGGTGGTACGTCACCTTCGTGCCTTCCGGCACGGCTTCGAAGTCGTACGTGCCGTCGATGCGCGCCGTGATGTCGCCGCTGTCTTGGACCCACGACAGCTTGTTCGGCGCCGCGCTGTAGTCGTAGGCGAGCGTGTAGGCGGTCGAACGACCGAAGGCGGCGGCGCGGAAGCGAACCTTGTGGGCGGTGCCGTCGGCGTCGGAGTCCACGACCGTGACTTCTTTCAGATCCGAGGCCCACGTCGGGTAGTTCGCGAAGTCGGTCGCTACCGAGAAGACGCGTTCGGGCGGCGCTGCCACCACGATCGATTCCGTCGCCTGATCACTCATCTTCTTCGTCCACCGTCATATCCGCGAAGGGCTGTCGCTTGACCACGTTCCAGTGATAGCCGAGCAGGATTCCATAGCCGACGCCAATCGGCATGAGGAACAACGCTACGACGAGCCACTTGAGCCACGCGGCGCGGTCGCGCGCTCCCCCGGCGAAGCGCACCGGCGAGCGCTGGTAGCAGTCGGTGAGGGCCACGATGCCGGGGAACTCCATCCCGAACAGCAACAGCACCCAAGACATGCCTTAAGTGTCCCGCGCCGGGAACTGTCCGTGGCGCGCGCCCCACAGCCCCATCACGCCGAGGCCGAAGACCGGGGCGAGGATGGCGAACGCCGCGCCGGTGTTCGGGTGTGCGCCGGCGCTGAGGAAGGCGACGACGATCTGCACGCCAAAGCACACCAGGAACACCCGCGGTACGCGGAAGAACACTTCTCCGACGGTGATGACCGACTCGCGGCTGCGCCGCGCCGCGATGACCAGCGCGACGGCCATGAGCACGAATCCGCCGAGGAACATCAGCATCGCCACCAGCGCCGTGAGCGACCGCCCGACCTCGGAGACAAGACCGAGCGCGACGGCGACCGCCATCACCGCCGTGCCCGCGACCATGGCGCGGTCCTCGCTCACGCCTGTTCGGCTTTGGTGAGGGCGACGTCCAGCTTGGCGGCGAGGTCGTCGTAGGCGAAGTCGAGCAGCGCGCGCTGACGCGCCGCCTTGCCCATCTCGACGGCGCGCTGCGGGTTGTCGAGCAACTCGGCGATGCGCGCCGCGACGGCATCGGCGTCGGTCGGCGGGTCGATCACGTATCCGGTCACGCCGTCGAGCACGGCGTCGCCGGCACCGCCGGAATTCCCGGCGATCTGCGGCACGCCGCACGCCGCGGCCTCGAGGAAGATGATGCCGAAGCCCTCCTGCTCGAGGCCGCCCCAGCGGTTGCGGCACACGTGACTGAACACGTCGGCGGCGCCGTAGGTCGACGTCAGCTCGCCGCCCGGGACGCGGCCGACGAAGCGGACTGGCGCGTGCAGCTTGTGGGCGAGGCGCTGCAGGCGTGCCTCGTCGCGACCGCGGCCCCACGCGATCAACCCGACGAGCTTCGGGCGCGACGGCGCCAGTTTCGCCAGCGCACGGATGAGCGTGTCGGCGCCCTTGCGGGGCACGAGCCGGCTGAGGTGCAGCACGACTTCGGCATCCGGCGCGACGCCGAGGCGGCGGCGCGCCGCGGCACGCGCCTCGGGCGACGACGGATGGAACACGCTGCCGTCGACGCCAGGTGGGATGTCGACGACGTCGACGTCGGGGGCGATCGCCTGGGCCTCGCGCGCCACCCACGGGCCGGCGGCGACGATCAGGCGAGCGCCGCGCATGGCCTTGCGCAGCGCGACGTTGTAACCGGGCGTGCGCGCCGGGATCGACAACTCGGCGCCGTGCACGACCAGCGCGTACGGCCGGGAAAGCGACGGGCCCAGGAGCCCGACAATGTGTGCGGGGTCGAGCACGACGAGCGGCGCGTCGATGCGATCGGCCGCGGCGTTGACGAGTGTGCGCGTCGCCGGCGTTGGCAACAGGACGCTGCCGGCACGCTCGATCGGATAGGACTGCGTGGCGTCGAAGGCGGCGTCGCCGGCGTACGAGGTCGTGAGGATGTGGGCGCGGCCCGCCGGGAGGCGCCGCCACAACTCCCATAAGTAGTTCTGGATGCCGCCGACCTTCGGGGGATAATCGTTGGTGACGAACAGGTGGGTCATGGCGTCGGCGCAAGCCGCGCCAGAGCCCACTGCGCGTGCTCGGCCAGCATCTCGTCGTCGCCGCTCGCCGTGCGTTCGAGCACACCGACGGCCGACGCGTCGCCCGCGTTACCCAGTGCGATCAGGGCGTTGCGCTTGACGTGGCGCGGGTCGCGCTGGGCGATGTACCACGTGCCGTAGTCGCGCAACAGGTCCTCGTCCGACGCCTCGACGATGGCGACGAGGTCGACGGTGCGCGGGGCGCCGTCGTGACGGACGCGGCGCGACGGCGGGCACACCTCTTGGCAGTCGTCGCAGCCGTAGACGCGATCACCGAGCGCTTCGCGGTATTCCAGCGGGAACGTCCCGGCCTGCTGCACGAGCCACGCCAGGCAACGGCGGGCATCGACGACGCCGGGGGCGACGATGGCGCCCGTCGGGCACCCGTCGACGCAACGCGTGCACCCGCCGCATCCGTCGGGCACCGGCGCGTTGGCGGCGACGAGCGGCGCGGTGGTGACGACGCTGCCGAGCACCACCCACGACCCGTGACCGGGCACGAGCACGTTGGCGTTCTTGCCGTACCAGCCGAGCCCGGCGCGCACGGCAACGGCCCGGTCGACCAGCGCGTTGTCGTCGCACAGCACCCGGGCGTCGAACCCGTCGGCGCGCACCACCTCGGCGCACTGCTCCAGCGCAGCGCGCAGCTCGGCGTAGTAATCGCGCCACACGTACCGGGCCACGCGCGTCGGCCCCGGCGTGTTCGGCACCGGCCAGGCGCCGGCGACCAAGGCCTGCGCGCCCGGGAGCGCGCGCGACGGGTCGGTCGAGCGCGCCGGGTTGCGGTAGGTGAACTGCATCGTGGACGACAGGCCGGCGGCGCGGCGGTCTTCGAGCGTGCGCTTCACGTCGTCGAAGGGCTCGGCGGAACACACGCCGACGGCGACGAGGCCCGCGGCGCGTCCGGCCTCGAGCACGCGCGCGGTGAGGTCCTCCACGGACCCGAAACTACCGGCGGCGGGAGCGAGCGGGCGCAGGCGCCGGCTTGATCGGCACCTTGCGGCGCGTCGCCGGCAGCTTGGTCGCCGCGACCTTCTTGCGCGCCGGCGCCTTCTTCTTCGCTGCCGCCTTTTTCTTCGCGGGCGCGGGTTCGTCTTCCACGACGGGCTTGGGCTTCGGCGGGTCGACGGGCGGCGCGGCGCGCGTCAGCAGACCACCGGCGATCGGCGGCGGTGGTCCCGGACGGCGACGACGGCCGGGCTCCACGAACGCCAGCTCGGTGGCGAGTCGGTTGCGCGAGATGATCGTGCGCGCCTTGAGGTCGACTTCCCACTCGGCCATCTGGTGGCGCTTGCGCGCTTCGTATTCGAAGCGCACCACCCAAATGGTGTCGCGCAGCAAGAACGCCGACCAGCCCTGGTCCCACCCGTTCTCGGGGAGGGTCACCGAGCGGTCGAGCAGGTTCCACCACACGGCGGTGCCGAGCGGCTGGGTCGAGGTACCGCCGTTGCGCGTCTTGGCGAAGGTGAGCTCGAGGCTCTGGCGGACGACCTGCTGCTGCTCGGCTTCGATCGGAATGGCGAAGCGCTCGACCCACTCCTCGTGCACGCCGGCGGCGCGCGCCACTTGCTTGATGGACTGCCCGGCACGCAACCGTTGCTGCATCTCGCGCACGCTGAGTTGCGACTCCGCACGCGGGATCCGCGGTTCGGCCTCGGCGCCGCGCTCGTTCAAGAGTTCGGCGACGCACTCCTCGAGTTCGGCGTCGACCACGATGGTCCAGCCGCCGCTCTTCGTGCCGCGGCGCGCGCTGAGGATGAGACCTTCGCGGTCCTCAGTGATCCCAACGACATGCAGACGCTGCACGCGGCGGACGGTACCACCGCAAATGGAGGGTTACGCGGATCGAAGCTGACGTAATTCGCGCGCTTCACTTCACTACGCGCTCAGCGTGTGGCGCACGTCGGGCGCAAGGCCTTCGTCGCGCAACAACCGCAGCACGCGCGCCTCGGAGGCGTCGACCTCGACGGGGCCGCTCTCCTCGCACAGGAATGTGACGACGCAGTCGGAACAGGCGTCGGTGAACCGAGCGACACACGTCTCGCAATCGATCAACATGCGGCCACTATGCCGAAGGGGTGTAACGCCTTCGCCGGTTGCGGGCGACGGGTCTAGTCGGGCTCGATCTCGATGCCGTCGCCGTTGCCGCACCACCGGCAGGCGACCGACTCGACGGCCTCGCCGAGCACTTCTTCCTCCTCGACGGTGAGCTCGCCGGCGATGGTGAAGTGGTAGTACCCGCGGGTCCGTCGCGTGGTCGTGACGGTGAAGCGAGTGCGGTTCCCGCAGGACGCGCAGCGATACCGGGCGGACACGGCAGGCAAGTTATCGTTCTGGCTTCGTGTTTTACCTGACGTACCTGCATCGCGAGTTGCGTCGGCGTCTGGGGCGGACGGTTCTCACTGTCCTTGGCTTGGCCGTCGGCGTCGCCCTGGTGGTGCTCGTCTCCGCGCTTTCGAGCGGGCTCAACCGCGCCCAGCACAAGATCCTCAACCCTCTCGCGAAGGTTGGCACCGACCTCGTCGTCTCCCACCCCGTCGACGTCCCGCTCGCCGGTGCCGGCGGCAACGCCGCGGTGGTCGGTAACACGAACCCGAACGAGGTCGACTCGCTCGTCGACGAGAACCAGTCGCTATTCCAGACCGACTTCTCGAAACTGGGCAAGGCGGGGCAAACCTTTGAGCGCGACATGTTCTTGCCGGCGACGCAGCTCACGTTCCCTGACACCGAGGCTGCCAAGATCGCCAAGCTCGACGGCGTCGACCAAGTCGCCGGCGCCCTCACACTGCTCGCCGTGCACCAGAAGGGCAAGGTCCCGGAGATCACCGTCACCGTGCCCGCCGGCGCGGCGCTGATCACCCCCGGAGAAGTGATCAAGAAGGTCCTCAACCCGCCGCAGACCGACCTCGCGACCGAGCCGTACACTGCCGCGGGCGTCGACGCGGCACGGCCGGGCCTCGGCCTCATCACGCCGGCGCAGATCGTGAACGGCCGGTTCCTCGACAAGAACGCCACGGACCAAGTCGTGCTCGGCGAGGGGTACGCCCGGCGCAAGGGGTACGCCGTCGGCGCCAAGTTGGTCGTGGGCGGGACGACCTATTCGATCGTCGGTTTCGCCCGCCCGCCCCTCGGCGGCACGTCGGCTGACGTGTACCTCCCCCTCAGCGAGCTGCAGCGGATCTCGAGCCGCGCCGGGCGCGTCAACACGTTGCTCGTGCGCGCCGACAACGCGGCCGACGTGCCGGCGCTCACGAAGGCGATCCAGCGCACGTTCCCGGGCGCGTCGGTCACGAGCGCCAAGGACCTCGCCAATTCGATCACTGGTTCGCTGGTGTCCGCGGGCACGCTCGCCAACCGCCTCGGTGTCGCGCTGGGCGCGCTGGCGGTGTTCGCCGCGGTTTTGATCGCGGTGCTGCTGACGCTGTCGTCGGTCGCCAAGCGCGTGCGCGAACTGGGCACGCTCGCCGCCCTCGGCTGGTCGCGCCGCCTCATCGTGCGCCAGGTGCTGGCCGAGTCGTTCGCGCAGGGTGCGCTCGGCGGGATCATCGGCGCGGCGCTGGGCACGCTGGCGGCGTTCGCGCTCACGAGCGCCAACATCTCGCTGCACGCCGCAGCGTCGTCGCAAGCCGGCCCGCTCACGTCGGGCTTCGGCCTCGGCAAGGTCCTGTCGGACAAGGCGTCGGAGGCGATCCTGCTGACGGCGCCGCTCAAGCCGACCGTGCTGATCGCGGCGATCGCGCTCGCGATCGGCGGCGGCCTCGTGGCCGGCGGCGCCGGCGCGCTGCGCGCGGCCCGGCTGCGTCCGGCCGACGCGTTGCGAGAGCTCGGCTAGGCGATGTACGAGCTGCACGACCTCGTGAAGTCGTACGGCGACGGCGCCGCCGCGCTGCGCGCCGTCGACGGGATCAGCCTGAGGATCGACGCCGGCGAGTTCGTCGTCATCGAAGGCCCGAGCGGTTCGGGCAAGTCGACGCTGCTGCAGATGCTCGGCGCGCTCGACCGTCCGAGCGCGGGATCGGTCCTGTTCGAAGGCAACGACCTGGCGACGATGCGCAACTCCAAGCTCGCCACGCTGCGGCTGCGCACGTTCGGCTTCGTGTTTCAGCAGTTCAACCTCATCCCGACGCTGTCGGCGATCGAGAACGTCGAGGCGGCGCTGGCGCCCCTCGGCGGGTCACGCCGCAAGAAGCACGAGCGCGCCATGCGCCTGCTCAACGGCGTCGGCCTGAGCGACCGCGCCGACCACCTCCCATCGATGCTCTCGGGTGGCGAGCAGCAGCGCGTAGCCATCGCCCGTGCGCTGTCGAAGGGCCCGCGCGTCATCCTCGCCGACGAGCCGACCGGCAACCTCGACACCCGTACCGGCTCGGAGATCATGGCGATCCTGCGGCGGTTGTCGAAGGAGAACGGCCAGACCGTCGTACTCATCACGCACGACCCCGAGATCGCGGCCCGCGCGCCGCGGGTTGTGCGCGTGCGCGACGGGCGCGTCGTCGCCGACGCCAGCGGCAAGGAACTCATCGAAGCCGCCGCGGCGATGCCGGCGCGTCCGACGCTGCCGCCGATCACGACCGATCCCCATCCCCATTCCGAACTGGGCGCGCCAAGTCCCGAAAAACGTGAATCCACGCGCCCAGTTCCGGAGAGCACCGCGGACAAGTGGGTGCCCACGGCGAACACGCCGCGGTGGACGACCGATCCGCTGCTGCACGCCGAGGGCGTGGTGAAGCACTACGTGTCGATCGAGTCCGAAGACGACGTGGTCGGCATCGACGGCGTCAGCCTCATCGTGCACGAGGGCGAGTTCGTCGCCATCACCGGGCCGTCGGGATCGGGCAAGACGACGCTGCTCAACTGCCTCTCGGGGCTCGACCGCATCGACCGCGGCCGCGTGCTCATCTGCGGCCAGACGGTGCACGACTTGTCGGACAAGCAGCAGAGCCACCTCCGTTCCGAGGTGATGGGGTTCATCTTCCAGAACTGGAACCTCGTGCCGGTGTTCTCGGCCGTCGAGAACGTGGAGCTGCCGCTGCTGCTCAACGGCGTCAAACCCGACGAGGCGCGCCAGCAGGCGATCGCCACGCTCGAGCGCATCGGTCTCGGCCACCGCGTCCATCACCATCCGAACGCCCTCTCCGGCGGCGAGCAGCAGCGCGTCGCCATCGCCCGCGCACTGTCGGCCAGCCCGGCTCTGGTGTGGGCCGACGAGCCGACCGGCAACCTTGACTCCGCCACCGCGGAGTCGGTCATGAAGCTGCTGCGGGAACTGAACGACGACGGCCTCGCCATCGTGCTGGTGACCCACGACGAGTCGATCGCCGAGCAGGCGACGCGCCGGCTGTACATCCGCGACGGCAAATTGCTCGCCGACATGACGCGCCGTGACGCCATCCGCGGCCAGAACCGCGAGATGCCGCGGCAGGCGCCGCAAACGCAGCAAGCGCCGAAGGCGCCGCCGGCGCCGCCGGCGCCCGAAGCGCCGAAGCAGGAGTTGGATCTGCGCGAGGAGGCGCCCGCACCCGCGGAAGCGCCGAAGGCGCCGATGGGCAAGGCGGCGCGGCGCGCCGCTCGCCGCGAGGCGCGCATGAACATGCAGCCACGCCACGACCCGAGCCCTCAGGCGGCCCCCAGCGCACCGCAGCAGACCCCCAGCCCGCAGCCGCGCAGTGACAACGTGCAGCAGCGGAGTGACGGCCCGCAGCCGATCACCTACGACAACCCCTTCGAGTAGATGTTCGTCGTCTTTCTCGCCGGCCTCGTCGTCGTCGGCCTCGTGCTCGCCGCGATCCGTTACCCGCTGGTGCGCCGCATCGGGCTGCGCAACGCGGTGCGTCGGCCGCGTGAAGCCGCGCTCGTCATGCTCGGCTGCGTCCTCGGCACGGCGCTGATCGTCGGCAACTCCGCCGTCGGCGACAGCTTCACCAACTCGATCCGCCGCCAAGCGCTGAGCGACTTCGGTGCGCTCGACGCGTCCGTCACCTTCGGCAACCGCGACGAGTGGGCGAAGGGCAACGCGTACCTGGCGGCGACGCCGATCAAGGGCGTGGAATCGTCGGCTGCGGTTGCGGTGATGCGGGCGCCGATCACGACCAACAGCAGCGACGCCACCGCGCCGCGCGCCAACCTGATCGACGCCGACTACCGCCGCGCCGGCCAGCTGGGCGCGGTCGAAGGTCGCAGCGGCCTCGGCCCGACGACCGGACAGGCGTGGGCGTCGAAGCGACTCGCCGCCAAACTCCACCTCCACGTCGGCTCGCTGCTGACCGTGCACACGCCGCAGCCCCTGCACCTCACGGTCACGAACATCGTGAAGAACAGCCTCGTGTCGTTCAAGGACGGCGAGGTGCGCGCCGGCGAAGGCGTGCTCGTGCCGCCGGGCACGATCCCCGACTTGCAGGCGAAGTACCCGCAGGTGGTGACGCCCGACTGGCTGACGCTCGTCGTCGGGAAGATGCCGCACACGAACGCGCCGCCCGATCCCGTCGCCGTCGACGCGTTGCGCGCTGCGCTGACGCGTGCGGTCACGCCGTTCAACGGCGACGTGGCGATGAACCGCTCCGACGCGCTGAAGGGCGCGATCGCCGCCGGCAAGAACAGCGCCACGTTCCTCACCACGATCGGGACCTTCGGGATCATCGCCGGGATGTTGCTGCTCATCAACGTGCTGTTGATGCTCGCCGAAGAGCGGCTCACGGAGTTGGGCACGATGCGCGCCGTCGGGCTGTCGCGCACGCCGCTGATCGGTTCGTTCTCGCTCGAGGGCGGCATCTACGCGGCAGTGGGCGCGACCATCGGCGGCGCCGCCGGAGTCGGGCTCGGCCAGGTGCTCGTGTACTACATGAACAAGCAGACGAACCACTCGACGGCGGCGTTCCGCGGCTTACCGCTGTACTTCGCGGTGACGCGCCAGACCGTGATGTCGGGCGTCGCCCTCGGGTTCCTGGTGTCGGTGTTGGCGGTGATCGGCACGAGCTATCGCGTCAGCAAGCTCGACGTCATCCGTTCGTTGCGCCGCCTCCCTCCCCAACCGCGACCGCACCGCCGCGCCGCCACGCCGCTGCTCATCGCCGGGGTGATCATCGGTACGGTCGTCACGTACTTCGGCTACGTCGCCAAGGCATCGCTGCCGTTCCTCGTCGGGCCGATCCTGATCGCCGTCGCCGCGGGCGTGCTGGCGACGCGGCGCTTCGGGTGGGCTGCTGGGACGACCATCGCCTGCGTCCCGCTCGTGACGTTCACGATCGTGTTCAACGCCATCAACCCGGCGCACGTGACGGGACCGCAGTCGGCGGTGCTGTCGGGAGTCGTGTCGGTCACCGCCGGGGTGTTCCTCATCAACGCCGGCCAGGCGCGCATCGCGCGCTTCTTGCGCAGCATCGGTCGCGGGCGCGGCACGGTACCGGCGCGCCTGGGTCTCGCCAATCCCGTCGCCCACCGCGTGCGCATGCTGCTCACCGTCGGTCCGTTCGCGCTCGTGATCTTCACGCTCGTGTACGCCGAGGGCCTGTCGCACATGATCAGCACCGAATTGGCGCGCACGGCGCCCACGATCGCCGGCGACTACACGTTGTTCGCCAGTTCCGACAAGGCGCAGCCGTTCGACTTCACCAAGTTCTCGTCGCCGAACGTCACGCACGTCGCGCCGACCGGCACCGTGTTCGCGTCGTTCACCTTCGACGTGGCGAAGCACCCGAAGGTGTGGACGATCACCGGCTTCGACAAGCAGATGTACGACCACGTCGACCCGCCGGGACTCGTCGAGCGCGACCCGAAGTACAAGACCGACAAGGCGGTGTACGCCGCGGTGCTCCACAACCCGGATCTCGTGATCGTGACGCGCGACTTCCTGTTGTCAGGCGGCTTCGGGCCGGGACCCGACGACCCGACGCGGCCGCCGGCGATCGGTGACACGTACACGATGACGAGTCCGGTCACGAGCCAGGCGCGCGACGTCACCGTCGTCGGCATCAAGAAACAGGACGTGTTCGCGCAGGGCCCGTTCTACGGCGCCACGGGCATGAAGGAGACGTTCGGCAATTCGTTCGCACTGAGCGACGCCATGCTGGTGACCCGCAACGACCCGACGGTGGCAACGCAACTGCAGCACGCCGGCGTCGACAACGGCGTGGAGGCCGTCGACATCGAGACCGCCGCTCGCGAGCAGTTCGCCACGCTGAGCGGCATCATCAACCTGTTCCGCAGCGACCTCGGCATCGGCGTGGTCGTCGGCATCGCCGGCATCGCAGTCGTGCTCGTGCGTTCGGTGCGCGACCGGCGTCACCAAATCGGCGTGCTGCGCGCCATGGGCTTCGACGCCGGCGAGATCGGTACGAGCTTCCTCGTCGAAGGCGCGTTCGTGTCGGCGCAGGGTCTGGTCGTCGGCGTCGGCTTCGGCGTGCTCACCGTCATGGCCACGACCAAGGGTGAGCTGATGAAGGCGATCATCGGCTTCCAGCCGCCGCTGCGCCCGCCGCCCGTGACCGTGTTGATTCTGATGGTCGTGCTATTCCTGGCGGCGCTCGCTGCCTCCGCGCTGCCGGCGCGCAGCGCGTCGAAGATCCCGCCCGCCGTGGCGTTGCGCCTCGTCGACTAGCGCGACTCGCGCGGCTAACGCGCTACGCGTTCGAGCACTGCACGAGCGCGTCGAGCTTGGCGGCGGCGCTGCCACTGTCGAGCGCTTCGGTCGCCGCCAGCACGCCGTCGGCGATGTCGTCGACCACGCCGGCGACGACGAGCCCCGCCGCCGCGTTGAGGATCACGATGTCGCGGTGCGCGCCGGACTCGCCGGCGAGCACCTTGCGCGCCAGCGCGGCGTTGGCGTCGGTGTCGCCGCCCTCCGGCGCGTGGCGTTGCAGTTTGAGCCCGAGCGTCTCGGGGTCGATCGTGTGCTCGACGACGAACTCGTCGCGGATCTCGAGCACCGTCGAAGGTCCCGTGATGGTCAACTCGTCGAGA
Organism: Actinomycetota bacterium; assembly: GCA_041166285.1. GTDB lineage: Bacteria > Actinomycetota > Acidimicrobiia > Acidimicrobiales > JACCXE01 > JACCXE01. The sequence goes on from JBEEFR010000110.1 coordinate 31,743, forward strand.
CCGTCGTGGCCGTACACCACCATGGCGCGCTCGGCGCCATTGGCCTGCAGCACGCGGGCGACCGTCGACGCCATCGACCCGTCGGCCACGCCCACGACTTGACGCTTCACGCCGGCGGGGTTGGCGAGCGGGCCCGCGAAGTTGAACACCGTGCGGATGCCGAGCTCGCGGCGGACGGGGCCGGCGTGGCGCATGCCGGGATGGAAGCGTGGCGCCAGCATGAAGCCGATCCCGCTCTCTTTGACGCAGCGGGCGACGGCGTCGCCGTCGAGGTCGACGTTGACGCCGAGGGATTCGAGGAGGTCGGCCGAGCCGCTCGTTCCCGTGGCCTTGCGGTTGCCGTGTTTGGCGACCTTGCCGCCGGCACCGGCGACGACGAACGCCGACAGCGTCGACACGTTGAAGGTGGCGTGACGGCGCTGGATTGAGCCGCCGGTGCCGCAGGTGTCGATGACGTCGTCGTCGACCGTGAGTCCGACGCACGCCGACTTCAGGGCGCGCACGCAGCCGGTGAGTTCGTCCGACGTAATGCCGTTGAACTGGATGCCGATCAGCAGCGCGCCGATCTGGGCCGGCGTCGCGTCGCCGGCGAGGACCGCGTCGAACGCGGCCTGCGACTGTTCGAGCGTGAGGTCGACGCCCTCGGCGAGGAGGTCGAGCAGCTCCGACCAGACGATTCCGCCTTCTACCACCAAAGATCCTTGTTCAAGACTCCCCGTCCGATGAGCCCGAGCTGCACCTGCGACGTGCCTTCGACGATCGTCAGCTGGCGAGCGTCGCGGTAGTACAGCTCCGTCATGTGGTCCTTCATGTAACCAGCCGCACCGAGGAGTTGCACCGCGAGACCTGAAGCCCGCACCGCCATCTCCGTCGCGTAGTACTTCGCCATCGACAGGTAGGGCACGAACTCGCGGGTGAACTCGCCGCGGTCGGCCATCCACGCGCTGCGGTAGGTGAGCAGGCGGGCGGCTTCGATCTCCGTCGCCATCTTGGCGATCTCCCACTGGATGCCCTGGAAGTCGGAGATGACGCCGGTGAACGCCTTGCGTTCCTTGACGTAGTCCACGGCGTACATGAGCGCGCCTTCGGCGAGGCCGATGCCGCGGGCAGCCACGATCGGGCGCATGGCGTTGAGGCCGAGCATCGCCAGCTGGAAGCCGCCGACTTCGCCGATGACGTTCT
>JBEEFR010000111.1:0-8825 GCA_041166285.1 Actinomycetota bacterium
ACCCGCCGGCGACGGCGATGGCGAAGATGGCGGCGACGGGCGGGTGATGCATGAAGGCGACCGACGCGAGCGCGAAGGACTGCACCATCGCGAAGCTCTGCACGATCATCAGCAGCTTGCGCTTGTCGGAGCGGTCGGCGGTGAGGCCGGCGAACGCGCCCATCAGGAGAACGGGGCCGAACTGCGCGGCCGCGAGCAGGCCGAGCATCGTGCCGGAGTGCGTGAGCTTGAACACCAGCAGCGTCTGGGCCACGAGGGTCAGCCAGTTGCCGACCTGTGAGATCAGCTGGCCGGTGAAGAAGAGGCGGAAGTTGCGCGTCTTGAGGGAATGGAAAGTGGCGCTCATACGAGGGTGTCTTTCTTGACGAGTTCGTCGATGACGTCGAGGGCGTCGGAGAGGCGCTGGCGTTGGTCGGCGCTGAGTTCGCGGATGCGGCTCGTCAGCCACGCCGTTTTGCGCAGCCGCGACTCGGCCACGAGTTCGGTGCCCTTGGGCGTCGTCGCCACGAAGATCACGCGGCGGTCGTTGGGGTCAGGCGTGCGGGTGACGTAGCCGTCTTCCTCGAGCACGGCGATCACCTTCGTGATCGACGGGGGAGCGACGCCTTCGTGTTCCGCGAGCGCGCCGAGGGCGATGGGACCGTGGGTGTCGATAGCGGCGAGCGCCGACATCTGGCTGGGCGACAGCAACACGCCCGATTCGCGCCGCAGCGCGCGGTGCAATCGGGTGCTGCTTAGTCGCAGCCTCGCTGCCATCTCCTCCACGCGGTACACGGAGATACTTTACCAGACTAATTAGCTTGGTGAAACATCGGCGTGTGCGTACTTGATCGGGCTGAGCCCGCCTAACTACGCACACGCCCTCAGCTGGCGAGCTCTTCGACGGCGGGCGCGACGAACTGCGAGTTGTAGAGGCGGTAGTAGGCGCCGTCGCGGCTGAGCAGTTCGTGGTGCGTGCCCTGCTCGACGATGCGACCGTGCTCCATCACGACGATGAGATCGGCGCCGCGGATCGTCGACAAGCGGTGGGCGATGACGAACGACGTCCGCCCGCGCCGCAGCGCGTTCATCGCCTCTTGCACCTGCACCTCGGTACGCGTGTCGACCGACGACGTGGCCTCGTCGAGGATGAGGATCGCGGGATCGGCGAGGAAGGCGCGGGCGATCGTCAGCAGCTGCTTCTGACCCGCTGAGATGTTGTCGCCTTCTTCGTTGATCCGCGTGTTGTAACCCTCGGGCAGGTTGTGCACGAACCGGTCGACGTAGGTGGCCTTCGCCGCCGCCAGCACTTCTTCGTCGGTGGAGCCGGGCTTTCCGTAGGCGATGTTGTCGTGGATCGAACCCCCGAACAGCCACGTGTCCTGCAGCACCATGCCGATCTGGCTGCGCAGTTCCTGGCGCGACATCTCCGCGATGTTCCTGCCGTCGAGGACGATCCGCCCGCCGTCGAGTTCGTAGAACCGCATGATGAGGTTGACCAGCGTCGTCTTGCCGGCACCGGTCGGCCCGACGATGGCGATCGTCTGGCCGGGTTCGGCGACGAGCGACAGGTGCTCGATGAGCGGCGACTCCGGGTTGTACGAGAACGACACGTCGTCGAACTCGATGCGGCCGCGCGTCGCTTCCGTGATGACGCCATAAGGCTGCTCGGGCGTCATCTCCTCGGCGTCGAGGAACTCGAAGACGCGCTCGAGTGACGCGATGCCCGACTGGAACACGTTGGCATTTGACGCCAGCTGCGTCAGCGGCATCGAGAACTGGCGCGAGTACTGGATGAACGCCTGGACGTCGCCGATGCTGATGGCGCCCGACGCCACGCGCAGGCCGCCGACGACGGCGACGAGCACGTACTGCAGGTTGCCCATGAACATCGACGCCGGCTGCATGAGGCTCGACCGGAACTGCGCGCCGAACGCCGCTTCGTACAGCTTGTCGTTGGTCTCGCGGAAGCGCTCTTCGGTCGCCTCCTGCTGGCCGAAGGCCTTCACGATGGCGTGACCGGTGAACGTCTCTTCGACCTGCGCGTTGAGCGAGCCGGTGTTCATCCACTGGCCGATGAACTTCGGACGCGCCGTGCGGCCGATGCGCTGCATCACGTAGATCGACGTCGGCACCGTGGTGAATGCCACCAGCGCGAGCAGCCACGAGATCGAGAACATCATGTAGAGCGTTCCTACGAGCAGGAACACCGAGGTGATCGACTGGCTCAGGGTCTGCTGGAGGCTCTGGGCCACGTTGTCGAGGTCGTTGGTGACGCGGCTGAGCAGGTCACCGCGCGCCTGCTTGTCGATGTAGCTCAGCGGCAGCGAATTGATCTTGTCCTCGGCGTCTTCGCGCAGGCGGAACATCAGGCTCTGCACCAGACCGGCGATGAGGTACGCCGAGACCAGCAGCAGCAGCCACGAGGTGACGTACACCGTGACCGCCTGGAACAGAAAGTGGTGCAGACGGCCGAAGTCGATCTTGATCGGGCCGCGGCCGAAGAACGCCGGCGCCGCGCCCTTGACGATGACGTCGGTGGCGTGACCGAGGATCTTCGGACCCATCACGTTGAGCACCGTCGCGGTGACGGAGCACACGGCGACGACGATGAGCGTGGGCCAGCGTTCGGCGACGAGGCGCAGCAGTCGCTTGACGGACTTGCCGAAGTTGCTCGACCGCTCGAGCGGCATGCCGATCGAGCCCCAGCGGCCGCCAGGACCCGTCTGCAGCGCGCCCGGGGGAAGTGTCTTCGGCTTGTCCTCGGTCTCGGTGTCTGTGTTCTTGCCGTTGCCGTTGCCGTTCATCGGAGCACTCATGCTGCGGCCCCTTCCTTCTCGCCGATCTGCGACTGCACGATCTCGGCGTAGGTCTCGTTGCTCGCCAACAACTCGTCGTGCGTGCCCTTGCCGACGATCTCGCCGTCGTCGAGCACGATGATCTGATCCGCCGTCGAGATCGTCGACACACGTTGCGCCACGATCAGCACCGCAGAGTCGGACGTGAACGCCGGCAGCGCCGCGCGCAACCGGGCGTCGGTCGTGAGGTCGAGCGCCGAGAACGAGTCGTCGAAGATGAACACCTCGGGACGACGGATGAGCGCACGTGCGATCGACAGGCGTTGCCTCTGGCCGCCCGACACGTTGGTGCCGCCCTGCTCGATGCGGGCTTCGAGGCCGCCCGGCATGTTGCGCACGAAGTCCTCGGCCTGGGCGACGCGCAGCGCCTCCCACATCTCTTCTTCGGTGGCGTCGGGTTTGCCGTAGCGCAGGTTCGACGCCACGGTGCCGCCGAACAGGAACGGCTTTTGCGGCACGAAGCCGATGCGGTCCGTGAGCGCGTGCGGTTCGATCTCTCGCACGTCGACGCCGTCGAGCAGTACCTCGCCCGACGTCACGTCGAACAGGCGAGCCACGAGACCGATCAGCGTCGTCTTACCGGCGCCGCTCGAGCCGACGATGGCGGTGGTCTGACCGCGTTCGGTGAGGAACGAAATGTCGTTCAGCACCGAGTGGTCGGCGCCCGGGTAGTGGAAGCCGGCGCCGCGGAACTCGACCTGGCCGCGCGTCCGCAGTTCGGTGCCCACTTTGGGCGGCACGACGGACGAGTTCGTGTCGAGGACCTCCTGCACTCGGCCGCCGGAAACGGCGGCGCGGGGGATCATCGAGACCATGAACGTCGCCATCACGACGGACATCAGGATCTGTACGAGGTAGCTGAGGTAGGCGACGATCGTGCCGACCTGGATCGCGCCCGACTGCACGCGGTGCGCACCCAGAACCAGCACGCCGACGCTGGAGAGGTTCACGAGGATGTTGACCGTCGGGAACATGGAGGACTGCAGGCGCCCGGCGCGCAGCGATACGTCGGTGAGTTCCTTGTTCGCCTTGGTGAAGCGGCGGTCCTCTTCCTTCTCGCGCACGAAGGCGCGCACGACGCGAATGCCCGTGATCTGCTCGCGCAGCACGCGGTTGATCTCGTCGATGCGCTCCTGCATGACGCGGAACGACGGCACCATGCTGCCGACGATGATGCCGAGCACGATCGCCGCGGCCGGCATCGACACGAGGAGGATGGCCGACAGGCCCACGTCTTGGCGCAGCGCCATCACGACGCCGACGACCATCGTGATGGGCGCCGAAACCGCCATCGTGCATGCCATTACGACGAGCATCTGGACCTGCTGCACGTCGTTGGTGACGCGGGTGATCAGCGACGGCGCGCCGAACGCGCCTACTTCACGCGCCGAGTAGCTCGTCACTTGATGGAAGAGATTGCTGCGGATGTCGCGGCCGACGTTCATCGCGACCTTGGCGCCGAAGTACATGGCCCACACCGCGAACACGATCTGGATCAGCGAGAAGCCGAGCATGAGGACGCCCGCCTTCCAGATGTAGTGGATGTTGTGGGGGAAGATGCCCTTGTCGATGATGCGGGCGTTGAGCGTCGGCAGCGTGAGCGCCGCGGTCGTCTGCACGGTTTGCAGGGCGACGATCCACCACAGCGTCTTCTTGTACGGGCGCAGGTGATTGCGCAGGAGCTTGATCAGCATTTGCCGCTCCTTGTGTGCACGCCGTAGAGGAACAACTTGGCGACGTCGCGTGACGACATCGGCGCGTCGTTGAGCATCGGGTGGGTAACGGACATCGTCAGGGCGCGCAGGAATTTGGCGGCCTCGGTCGGCTTCACGCCGAGACGGTCGCGGTGGGCTTCGAACAACTTCGTGAGCGCAGGGCTGATCGGCGTCGGCCCTGACTTCTCGGGGTGGAATCGCGGTCCGACCGCCGACATCAACTTCCAGATGTCGACCACGCGGCGCTGGATGGCGGTGATGGCGGCGTCGAGGCACTTCTCGAAGGGCTGGTCGAGCTTGATCTTCTCCAGCGCGTCTTCGAGTGCGGTCGTGTCGAGCGCCTTCTCGAGCACGGCCGCGATCACTTCGTCTTTGTCGGTGAAGGCGCGAAAGATCGTGCCTTCGGCGATGCCGGCGGCGTCGGCGATCTGGCGCGTCGTCACGGCTTCGCCGTGTTCGAGCAGCAGCGGGAGCGTGGCGTCGACGATCATCGCCCGCCGCTCCTCGGGGGGCAGCGCGCTGGCGCGCTTGGGCCTTCCCCTGGTGATCTGGGCGGAAAGGGCTTGTGTCACCGCGCTAGTATAAGTGAGTGCGCACTCACTCACAAAACGGAGCCGTCGACATCTATTACGAGACCTTCGGCAATGCCGCTGATCCGACGTTGCTGCTGGTCAACGGCCTCGGCAGCCAGTGCATCAACTTCAAAGAAGCGTTCTGCGAGAAGTTCGTGGCGCAAGGCTTCCACGTCGTGCGCTTCGACAACCGCGACGTGGGGTTCTCGTCCCATTTGGCCGACGCGCCCGACTACACGCTGGCCGACATGGCCGACGACGGCTTCGCCGTGCTCGACGCCGTCGGCGCAGAACGCGCCCACATTGCCGGTTGGTCGATGGGCGGCATGATCGTGCAGACGATGGCGCTGGCGCACCCCGAGCGCGTGCTGTCGATGACATCGGTGATGTCGTCGCCCGGGGGTGTGGCGCTGGCCGTGGACCCGGAAGTGTCACAGCGGTTCAACGCGCGGGCGCCGAAGTCGCGCGAGGAGTTCATCGCGCAGTACATCGACGGGCTCAGCGTGTGGGGGAGTCCGGCGTACCAAGAGGTCGACCGGTTGACCGCCGACGCCGGCGCCGCCTACGACCGCTGCTTCGATCCGAAGGGCAAGGCGCGCCAGATGGCCGCCATCGTGAAGTCGGGGTCACGCCAAGAAGCGCTGCGTTCACTCAAGGTGCCGGCGCTCATCGTCCACGGCGACGCCGACCGCCTCGTGCCCATCGAGGCCGGTCGCCTCACGCACGAGTGCATCCCCGGCTCGCGCTTCGAAGTCGTCGCCGGCATGGGCCACGACTACCCACCGCAAATCTGGGACACCATCGTCGAACTCATCTCCAAGCACGCGCTCAACGCGTAGCTCGCCATTTGGCGCCAACGGTGCGCCGAGCCGCCATTTGGCGCCAAAGGTCGCTACCAGGTGTCGATGTTGGGGCGCTTCTTGCCGGTGCGCGGTGGCGTGGGCGGCACGGCGTCGAGGGCGGCGGTGATCCAGCGGCGAGAGTCGGCTGGGTCGATGACGTCGTCGATCTCGAAGTAGCTCGCCGAGTTGATGGCTTTGCCGTGCTCGTACATGCGAGCGACCATCTCCTCGAAGACGCGCTCGCGTTCGGCGTCGTCTTCGATCGCTTCGAGTTCGCGCCGGTAGCCGAGGCGGACGGCGCCTTCGAGTCCCATGCCGCCGAACTCACCCGTCGGCCACGCCACGGTGAACAGCGGCGACTTGAAACACCCGGCGGCCATCGTCATGGCGCCGAGGCCGTACCCCTTGCGCAGCACGATCGTCATCGTCGGGATCGACAGGTTGGCGCCGACGACGAACATCCGGCTGACGTGGCGCACGAGCGCCGTCTTCTCGACTTCGGGCCCGACCATGATCCCGGGCGTGTCGCACAGCATCAGCAGCGGGATGTCGAAGGCATCGCACAGCTGCATGAAGCGCGCCGCCTTGTCGGCGCCGTCGGCGTCGATGGCGCCGGCGAGGTGGACGGGGTTGTTGGCGATCACGCCCATCGGGCGTCCCTCGACGCGGATGAACGCCGTCACCATGCCGAGCCCGAAGTGCTCGCGCAGTTCGAGGACGGAGTCGTCGTCGGCGATGGCGTGCACGGCCGCGTGCGAGTCGTACACGCGCAAGCGGTTCTCGGGGACGACGGCGCGCATCCGCGCGGGGTCGCCGTAACTCCAGTTGTCGCGCGCGCCACCGAAGTACGACAGGTACTGCCGCGCGACTGCGACGGCTTCGGCCTCGTCTTCGACCGCGATGTCGACGACGCCGTTGGGCACTTGCACGCTCATCGGCCCGATCTCCTCGGGCTTGAACACGCCGAGCCCGCCGCCTTCGACCATCGCCGGGCCGCCCATGCCGATGTTGGAGTTGCGCGTCGCGATGACGACGTCGCAGCAACCGAGGATGGCGGCGTTGCCGGCGAAACACCGCCCGCTGTTGATGCCGACGAGCGGCACGAGTCCTGACAGTTCCGCGAAGAGACGGAACGCCAGCACGTCGAGACCCGAACCGCCGATGCCGTCGGTGTCGCCGGGGCGGCCGCCGCCGCCTTCGGTGAAGAACACGACCGGAGCGCGCAGCTCCGCCGCCAGTTCGAACAGGCGGTCCTTCTTGCGGTGGTTCTGCGCGCCCTGCGTCCCGGCGAGCACGGTGTAGTCGTAGGAGACCACGACCGTCGATCGCCCGTCGACGTTGGCGAGGCCGCCGATCATCCCGTCGGCCGGCGTCTGCGTGATCAGTTCGTCGATGGAACGGCGACGGCGCTGCGCGGCGACGACAATCGGGCCGTATTCGACGAGCGTGCCGGGGTCGATGAGGTCGGCGAGGTTCTCCCGCGCTGTGCGCTGCCCGGTCTTGCGACGCCGCGCCACCGCGTCGGGCCGGCTTTCGTCCAACCCGATTTCGTGCCGCGCCAGCACCTCGGCGAGGTCGGGGCGCATCCCCTGATGGCTTTGCGCGTGCTCATCACCGCCGTCAGTAGCGGCCACCTCAACAGTCGCCGGTTCGATGCTGACGATCGACGCGCCGGGCGACAGGTTGTCGCCGACGTTGACGTTGATCGACGAAACCACGCCGCCTTCGGTCGCTTCGACGACGTGTTCCATCTTCATCGACTCGAGCACGGCGACGGTCTGGCCGGCGCGCACGTGCGCACCCACCGCCACGTTCACGGACACGACGACGCCGGTCAGCGGCGAAACGACTTCGGTCACGCGGTCGAAGCTAGGCGACGGTCAATCTCGGCACCCATGATCTTGCAGTCCGTCGCGGGATGGTCGTAGCGACACAACAGCGCGCCCTCGAGGTAGTCGTGCGCCCGCTGCAGCTTTTCGATCTCGTCGTCGAGGGCGCGCAGCCGCGTGCGCGCGATCGCCTTCCACTCCTTCACGTCGCCCGCGCCGAGCACGCCGATGATGTCGTCGAGCGAGAGGCCGGCGTCCTGCAGCATGCCGATGAAGACGAGTCGTCGCAGCGACTCGTCGGTGTAGCGACGTTGGCCCGACGCCCGTGCGTCGGCCGCAAGCAACCCGCGCCGCTCGTAGTAGCGGACCGTCGACGTGGGCACGCCGGCGCGTGCCGCGAGTTCTCCGATTGCGATCATGGAACCACTTGACTTGAACCTGGGTTCAATTGTCAAGGTGAGTCTATGGACACTCAAGCTCCCAATCACCACCGTCACTTCGGACTCTTCGAAGGCGCATCGGGAATGGCCGCGGCACTTTCGTTCGCGGTCGGACGCGAAGGCGTCGCCGAGTTCGCCGCGGACCTCGTCGGCCTCGAACCCGGCGACGTAGTCGTCGATATCGGCTGCGGTCCCGGCAACGCCGCGCGCTACGCCGTGCGCCGCGGCGCCGAGCGCGTCATCGGCGTCGACCCCGCGGACGTCATGCTGCGCGTCGGCGGCTGGATGACGCACGACCGGCGGGTTGCACTCGTCAAAGGAAGCGCGGAAGCGTTGCCGGTGGACGACGCGACGGCGACCGTCGTGTGGTCCTTGTCGACCGTGCACCACTGGCGTGATCTCGACGCGGGGTTACGCGAGGTCGAGCGGGTGCTCGTGCCTGGCGGTCGTTTCGTCGCCGTCGAGGCCTCCACCGCGCCGGGCGCGACCGGTCACGCCTCGCACGGGTGGACCGACGATCAGGCGGAGCGTTTCGCCGGGTTGTGCCGCGGCCACGGATTCACGGGCGTGCGCACCGAGCGGCGGACTGC
>JBEEFR010000112.1:0-25115 GCA_041166285.1 Actinomycetota bacterium
ACGGCGCGGCGGGCGCTCGACGGGCTTGTGGCATTCCACCAGGCTCTGTTGGCGAAGCGCGACCGGAGCGCGGCATGAGCACACCCCAAGCGCACGCGCGCCCCGTACCGGAACCAGCGCCGAAGGACGCCGGCGGCTGGGTGAAGCGGTTGATGCTGCCGTTCCTCGCCGCGCACAAGCGCAACGTCTACATGGCCTTCGGTGTCGCCATCGTCGGCCAGGGCGTGCAAGCGCTCGTGCCGCTCTGGTCGCGGCGCATCGTCGACCACGTCATCCTCCCGAACTCGAAGCCGAAGACGCACCTCCAAGCCGTCGTCCTACAACAGCATCACCTTCACCCTGAGTCGCTCACACCGTGGCTGAGCCTGCTCGTCGTGACGGCGATCGCTACGTTCGGCCTGGCGTTCGTACGCCGTTTCTACGGCGGGCGCGTCGCGCTCGACGTGCAGTACGACCTTCGCAACGCCGTCTACGAGCGCTTGCAGCGGCTCGACTTCGCCAGCCACGACAAGATGCAGACCGGCCAACTCGTCAGCCGCGCCTCGAGCGACACCGCGCTGATCCAGAGCTTGCTCACGATGCTGCCGATCATCACCGGCAACGTGGTGCTGCTCGCCGTGGCGCTGACCGCGATGATCCTCACGTCGATCAAGCTCACGCTGGTCGCCGTCCTGGCGATCCCGGCGATGTTCATCGTCGCCGTGCGCCTCCGTCGCACGATCTTCCCCGCATCGTGGGACGCGCAACAGCGCGCCGCGGAAGTGGCCGGCGTCGTCGACGAGGCCGTCACCGGCGTGCGCGTCGTGAAGGGCTTCGGTCAGGAACAGCGCGAACTCGACGACCTCGCGGCGGTCGGCAAGGACCTGTACCAGTCGCGTGTGCGACTCGTGCGGCTGCAAGCCCGCTATACGCCGACGATGCAGTCGATCCCCGTCCTCGGCCAGGTCGCGGTGCTGGGCTACGGCGGCTGGCTGGCACTGCACGGCCAGCTGAGCCTGGGCACGTTCCTGTTGTTCTCGCAATACCTCGTGTTGCTCGTCGCACCCGTGCGGATGTTCGCCATGCTGCTCGCGCTCGGTCAGCAGGCCCGCGCCGGCGGCGAGCGCATCCTCGACATTCTCGACGCCAACCCGATGATCACCGAACAGCCCGACGCGGCGCCGCTCGCGCGCGGCGAGGGCCACGTCGTGTTCGACAACGTGACCTTCGGCTACACGGTCAGCGATCCGGTACTCAAGGGATTCACGCTCGACGTCGCGCCCGGCGAAACGGTGGCGCTCGTCGGCTCCAGCGGATCCGGCAAGTCGACGGTCGCGCTGCTGCTCCCCCGGTTCTACGACGTCGCGACCGGCTCGGTCACCATCGACGGTGTCGACGTGCGTGACGTCACGCTCGACTCGCTGCGCCGCAACGTCGGCGTCGTGTTCGAAGACCCGTTCCTCTTCTCGGACTCGTTGAAGGCGAACATCGCCTACGGGCGCCCTGACGCCACCGACGACGAGATCGTCGCCGCCGCCGTCGCAGCCGAAGCCGACGTGTTCATCCGCGCGCTGCCCGAGGGGTACGACACCGTCGTCGGCGAACGCGGCCTCACGTTGTCGGGTGGGCAACGCCAACGCGTCGCGCTGGCGCGCGCCTTGCTGACCGACCCGGCGGCACTCGTGCTCGACGACGCAACGTCGTCGATCGACTCCAAGACCGAAGAAGAGATCCACGAGACGCTGCGCCACCTCATGGCGGGACGCACCACGATCCTCGTGGCGCACCGCCGCTCCACACTGCGCCTTGCCGACCGGATCGTGGTCGTCCACGAAGGCGCGGTCCAGGACATGGGCACGCACGAAGAGCTCATCCGCAGCTCGGCGCTTTACCGCGCGCTGCTTTCGGGTCCCGACGGCAACGTCGAAGAAGTGGTCGCCGAAGCACCGGCCGACACGCTGCGACTCGACGGCCTCACGCCCACGGCGTGGCCCTACGACCTGGCGACAGAAGGCCCGCGCGCCACAGCGTCGACGGGCGTGCCGCGGATAACGGGTCCCGGTGGCGGCGGCGGCTTCGGCCAGTCGCTGTCGGCGACGCCCGAGTTGTTGGCCGCGCTCGACAAGTTGCCCCCAGCCAACGACGAGCCCGACGTCGACGTCGCCAAAGAGTCGATGCCCAAGGGATCGTTCAGCCTGCGTCGCTTCATCACTCCGTACCGCAAGTGGTTGGGGATCGGCTTCGCCTTCGTCGCCCTCGACTCAGTCGTGATGCTGCTCGGCCCTGTGTCGATGCAGCGCGGCATCGACCACGGCGTCCGCGGCGGCAACATGCACTACCTGTGGTTGGCGACCGCTGCGTTCGCCTTGTTCGCGGCCGCCGACTGGGCGCTGACGATGACCTACACGTTGATCACGGGTCGCACCGCCGAGCGATTGCTGTACGCGCTGCGCATCCGCATCTTCGCCCACCTGCAGCGGATGTCGGTCGACTATTACGACGGCGAGATGGCTGGGCGCGTCATGACGCGCATGACGACGGACATCGACTCGTTGCAACAGCTGCTCAGCCAGGGACTCATCACGGCGATCGTCGCCCTCATGACGTGCGTCGGTGTGTTCGTCGTACTCATCGTGCTGGCGCCGATGCTGGCGCTCGTTGCCGCGGCGTCGTTGCCACCGCTGCTGCTGGCGACGTTCGTCTACCAGCGCAAGTCGTCCGTGGTCTACGCCGAAGCGCGCGACCGCATCGCCGCGGTCAACGCCAACTTCCAGGAGAGCCTGTCGGGCGTGCGCGTGGCGCAGGCCTACACGCGGGAGGACAAGAACATCTCGAGCTTCCGCGACGTGAACAGCGGCTACCTCGAGTCACGCGTGAAGGCGCAGCGCTATATCTCGCTGTACTTCCCGTTCGTCCTGCTCGTCGGACAGCTCACGTCGGCCGCCGTGCTCGGCGCCGGCTCGACGTTCGTGCGCACGGGCGCGGTCAGCGTCGGCACGATCCTCGCGTTCATGGTCCTGCTCGACCAGTTCTTCGCGCCGATCCAGCAGATCTCACAGGTGTTCGACTCGTGGCAACAAGCCAGCGCGTCGATGGCGAAGATCGACGAACTGATGGAACTGCGCACCAGCACGCCGGAAGCCGAGACCCCAGTGACGCCTGGTCGGCTCAAGGGCGAGATCACCTTCGAAGGCGTCCACTTCAAGTACCCCACGGCGATCAACGAAGCGCTCACCGGCGCCGATCTCACGATCAAACCCGGAGAGACCGTCGCGCTCGTCGGCGAAACCGGCGCCGGCAAGTCCACGATCGTGAAGCTCGTCGCCCGCTTTTACGACCCGACGGCGGGTCGCGTGCTCGTCGACGGCATAGACGTCAGGGACATGTCCGTCAGCGCGTTCCGCCGTCAGCTCGGCATCGTGCCCCAGGAGGCGTTCCTGTTCACCGGAACCATCCGCGACAACATCGCCTACGGCCGCCCCGACGCGTCGGACGCCGAGGTCGAAGACGCGGCGCGGGCTGTCGGCGCGCACGACTTCATCTCGCGAATGCCGCTCGGTTACCTGTCCCACGTCAACGAACGAGGGCGCAGTCTTTCGGCGGGCCAGCGACAGCTGATCTCGCTCGCCCGCGCCCGCCTCGTCGACCCGGTCATCCTGCTGCTCGACGAGGCGACGTCGAACCTCGACCTGCAGACCGAAGCCGAAGTGCAGCGCGCCATGGGCGTCGTGGCCGAGGGGCGCACGACGCTGCTCGTCGCCCACCGGTTGCCGACGGCACGCACTGCCGACCGCATCTTCGTGATCGACGACGGCCACGTTGTCGCCGTCGGCCCGCACGACGAGCTGCTGCTCACCAGCCCGCGCTACGCCGAGCTGTGGCACTCGTTCGTCAGCGAGGAAGACGAAGCCGCAGCATGACCACTCGCGACGCAATCCTGAAAGGTGATCGCGCCGGCGTCGACGACGCCGAGGTCGCGCGTCTGCGCGATGACGAGCCGGCCTTGTTGCTCGCGGTGCTCAAAGACGGCACACCCGATGGTCTGCGGCTCGCCGTCGAGCTCGGCTTCGACGTCAACGCCATGGACAGCTACACGCCGCTGCACCACGCTGCCGCGGCGAACGACGTCGAGACGTTGCGCTTCCTGCTCGACCACGGGGCAAACACGACCGACGTCAAGGACGACGAGTACGGCGCCACGCCGTTGGGGTGGGCGCAGTTCTTCGACGCGCCCGACACCGCCAAGCTGTTGAGCGACTAACCCGTAGGCTGGAGCGTATGGCGCTCGACGTCGACTCCATCGTCGATCGAATTCAGGCAGCGGCGCAGGAACACACGCCGTCGCTCGCGGTCCGCGACGTACTCAACGATCTCGTCGCCTCGGGTGGACTCGAAGCCGCTCTCCCCGAGGTCACTGAGGGCGGCCTCACGACGCTCTACAACGCACCCGATCTCACCGTGCTGCGCGTCGCGTGGACTCCGGGGATCCGCATGGTTCCGCACGATCACAAGGTCTGGGCGGTGATCGGCATGTACGGCGGCGTCGAAGACAACTCCTTCTACCGGCGCGACCCGAAGAGCGGCCTCACCGCATCCGGCGGCAAGGAAGTACGCGCTGGGGAGGTGCTCGTGCTGGGTGACGACACCATCCACTCCGTCGCGAACACCCGCAACGAGTACGCCGTCGCGATTCACGTCTACGGCAACGACTTCTTCGCGCCCGGCCGCGTCGAATGGGACTTCGAGACGTTCACCGAGCGCCCGCGGGACGCCGAAGGCATCCGCCGCACCTTCTCCGAAGCCAACGAACGCTGGGCTGCGCAAACCTAAGCGCGCAAAAAAACAATTCGTTGGTTTCCCTCCCAAATCGAGTTGGGATGCCGATGAGTAATCCGTGACGTCTTTCCGTTCGCGCTGGCTGCCCGAAGGTCGCGGTCTCCCCTACGACACGTGGACGCTTCGCCACAAGGCGATCGTGAACATCCTGTGGCTGCACGTGCCCTTCGTTGTCGTGTTCGGGCTGGTCAGGGGCTATCCAGCGGCGCACGTCGCGCTGGACGCTTCACTGCTGATCCCGTACGCCGTGGCGGCGAGCATGACGCGCTTCTCGCAGATGGTCCGCACGATGGCGTCGACCGTCGGCCTGTTGTCGTCGTCGGCGATCCTCGTGCACCTCGCCGGCGGCTCGATCGAGATGCACTTCCACTTCTTCGTCATGATCGGCGTCATCACGCTGTACCAGGATTGGCGGCCGTTCTTCGTCGGCATCCTGTTCGTGGCCGTCCACCACGGTGTGATGGGAACGATGACGGCGCACGGCGTCTTCAACCACTCCGCGGCCTGGAACCACCCGTGGGAGTGGGCGGGAATCCACGCGCTGTTCATCCTCGGCGCCAGTGCCGCCTACATCACCGGTTGGCGCTACACCGAGATCGAGCGCAAGCGCGCTGAGGAATTCGGCGCCGCACTCGCCGAGACGGCGTTGTTGCAACGTGAAGCGCTGGAGATCAACGACAACATCATTCAGGGACTCGTCGCGATCGAAGCTGCGATGGACTTCAACGACGAAGAGCTGGCGCGTGAGGCGCTGACCTCGACACTCGGTTCGGCACGTGCGATCGTCAGCGGCCTGCTGCAGCACGCGAAGACGAACGGCCAGTTCACCCCCGGCGACCTTCGCCGCGACCACGCAAGCTTCGGCGTCAACGCGGGGTCGTAGACCGCCCCGTGTCTTCCCGAGCGCTGCGCGTCCTCATCGTCGACGACACCGCGATCGTGCGCGCCGTCGTGCGGCGCACTCTTGAGTCCGACGCGCAGTTCGAAGTCGTGGGCGAAGCGGCCAACGGCATGCTCGCAATAGAAGAGGCGCGCTCGTGTCAGCCGGATCTGGTCTTGCTCGATCTGGCGATGCCGGAGATGGACGGACTTGAGGCGCTACCGCACATCCTCGTCGCCGCTCCCGCGGCACGAGTCATCGTGCTGTCGGCGTTCAGCCCGGATCACATGGCGGCGCAAGCGCTCGCAACCGGCGCGTGTGCGTACCTCGAGAAGAACCGCATCGCCAAAGAACTCGTCCCCGGAATCGTCGCGGTGTTCGACGTGCTACTCGATGCGCAAGCCTGAGATGGCGCGGCTGATCACCAGCTGCTGAATCTGCTCCGCGCCTTCGAAAATGTCGAAGATCTTGGCGTCGCGGTGCCACCGCTCGACGGGGTACTCGCGGGTGTACCCGTAGCCGCCAAGGATCTGGATGGCGCGCTCGGTGGCCCACACGGCGACGCGGCCGGCCTTGAGCTTGCTCATCGAACCTTCGGCGTTCTTGTAGCCGCCGTTGCGCGCCAGCCACGCCGCTCGGTGCACGAGCAGACGCGCGGCGTCGATCTCGGTTGCCATGTCGGCGAGGATGAACGCGATCCCCTGGTTCTGGATGATCGGCTTGCCGAAGGCGACGCGTTCTTTGGCGTACTCGAGCGAGTACTCGTACGCGGCGCGTGCGATCCCGATCGCCATCGCGCCGACCGACGGACGCGTCGCTTCGAAGGTCGCCATCGCCGGCTGCACGGCGCCGGTGTGCGCCTTCTCCTTGGCGCGCGCGATCTTTTCGTCGAGCTTTTCCTTGCCGCCGAGCAGGCACCTTCCGGGCACGCGCACGTCGGCGAGCACGACCTCGGCGGTGTGCGACGCGCGGATGCCGTGCTTCTTGTACTTCTGGCCCTGCGACAGGCCGGCGGTGCCTTCGGGGATGATGAAGCTCGCTTGACCACGCGAGCCGAGGCCCGGCTCTACCGCGGCGACGACGACGTGCAGCGACGCGATGCCACCGTTGGTGATCCACGCCTTCGTGCCGTTGAGCACCCACTCGTCGCTGGCCTCGTCGTAGACCGCGCGCGTCTTGAGCGACGACACGTCGGATCCGGCGTCGGGTTCGCTGACGCAGTACGCGCCGAGCTTGATCTCCTCGGGAGAGCCGAAGCACTGCGGTACCCACTCGATGGTCTGCTCGGGTGTACCGCTCGACGCGATCCCGGCGGCCGCAAGGCCTGAGCCGAAGATCGACAGCCCGATGCCGGCGTCACCCCAGAACAGCTCCTCGAGGGTGAGCGGCAATGTCAGACCGGTCTGGTCGCCGAGCATCGCGTTGGCGAAGAAGTCGAACGAGTAGAGGCCAATCTTCGCGGCTTCTTCGATGATCGGCCACGGCGTTTCTTCACGCTCGTCCCACTCGTGGCCGGCGGGCCGCACCACGTTTTCGGCGAAGTCGTGGACCCATTTCTGGATCTGTTGCTGGTCCTCGCTGAGCGCAAGGGAGAAGTCGGGCATTTCGTACCTCACAAGGGGGAAAGCGCGTTGTTACTGAACGGTAACATGACGTGAGCGATGTTTGCGCATGCCGTGGGACCGGTACCCTCCAAGGCGTGACCGCGGTCGCGCACTTCCCCGCTTCCTTTGACAAAGGCTTTCTCGAACGGTTCCGCCGTCCGTTGTCCGCGCTTGCCGCCACCATCCTCGTCGTCGACCTGATGGGTCTCGGCATGCACCTCGCCGACTCCGCCGAAAGCCCGTTCGCGAACGACGCGCCCACGCGCGCCAAGGTGCGCGTCGGCGGCCCCGAAGCCGTGGTGCCCAACACCTCCGTAGCCGGTGCCGGCGCCGATCGTCGCGCCGCCCGCACCGTGGAGCCTCTCGGGTGCCTGGCGATCTCGTCGGGTTGCTACGCCGGCCCGGCGGTTTCGTCGACGCCGCCGACGGGATCCAACACGGCAACGCCCCAAGGCAACGGTGGTGGATCCACGACGCCCAACGCGGCGAAGCCAATCGCGCAGGCTGACGTCGCGGTGCCCGCGCTCGGTGCGCAGGTTTCAGTCGGCGTCGGCGACGGCGGTTGCACGGGTCTCGACTTGACGCTGCTGGCCGTCGGTGGGTGCCCTGCGCCCACGGGCGACGGGCCCGTGATCGTCAAGCTCGGCGGCTCTCTGCTCGGCGATTGAGCGCCTGAGCAACCACTGACCAACGCCGTCCCAACGGGGACTTTGTGCCCTACTGGAAGTGGTTGACCGGACTTAGGTTGCCGGTATGGAGGCCCCGCTCCATTTGGGTTCCGCGCGGAGGCCGTTGCTGGCAGTGGCGATCGCACTGACGGTCGGCGGGTTCCTCAGTCTGGCTATCACGACGAACGACGCCCTCAAGCCGGCGCCGCGTCTGGTGTCGCCGACGTTCGGCACGACGAGCCCCTACACGACCGGCCTCTTCGGCGACACGACGACGACGAGCCGTCGCCTTCGCCGAGGCACGACGTCGACTTGGGCCCATGGCGACCAGGGCGACGTGGGAGCGGACCATCCGTCTGGTCCGACGACGAGCGGTCCGCAGTCGGAACCCCCTACCCAGGTCGACGTCGCCGTGCCGGCGGCCGGCGCGCAGGTGTCGGTCGGGCGAGGCGACGGAAGTTGCACGGAGGTCGCCATCACCGCGCTGACTCCGGACAAGTGCCCGAATCCGCAGGGCGACGGGCCGGTCGTGGTCGACCCGGGCCCGTCGTCGCGGCCGATCCTCGGCTCGCCGAAGTCCACAGACCTCGCGGCGTGAAATGAAAAAGCGGCCGCCCCGACGGGACGGCCGCTTTTCCGCAAACTGTTTGCTAGTCCCTACGCGGGACGGACCTTGGCCGCTTGCAGCCCCTTATCGCCCTGCTGGACCTCGAACTCCACAGCTTGACCTTCGGTCAGGCTGCGGTAGCCGTCCATCTCGATCGCGCTGAAATGCACGAAAACATCAGGCGAGCCATCGGACTGGGTAATAAACCCGTAGCCCTTTTCGCTGTTGAACCATTTAACGGTGCCGGTGGGCACGGGCGTTCCCCTTTGTTGCGGTGATATGTAGCTAGGCCAACATTCAATCGACCTCACGCGAAACGCTAGCCGTTCAGCCTCAGCGATGAACAGTGGTGCCGCCGGCACCGTCCTCGACGGTCCATCCCAGCGCGACCAGTTCGTCGCGGATGCGGTCGGCCTCCGCCCAATTCTTCTCGTTGCGAGCGACGTTTCGGGCCGCGATCAGCGCTGCGGTCGGCTCGTCGACGTCGTCGACGGCCGTGCGCAACGACAGCCCGAGGACACCCAGTAACTCGAGCGCCGTCGCCGCGTTGGCGTGCGCGCCTTCGTGGTCGCGGGCGTCGGCAGCCTTGTTGGCGTCTCGTACGAGGTCGAACAGCAACGCAGTCGCCGGCGGCGTGTTGAAGTCGTCGTCCATCAACGCGACGAACTTTTCGACGACGTCGGGCAACGCGGGCGCGGGCGGTACGTCGGCGAAACGACGCCCGAACGCGTCGAGGCCTTCAAGTGTGTTCACCGCGCGCTCGATCGTGGCATCGGTGACCTCCACCGGGCTGCGGTAGTGCGACTGCAATACGAGCAACCGGTAGGCGCGGCCGTCGACCTTGTCGAGCAGGTCGGTGAGGTTCACGAAGTTGCCGAGCGACTTGTGCATCTCCTCGCCGCCGGCCGCGGTGACCATTCCGCTGTGCACCCAATGGCGCGCGAACGGATGGCCGCCACCGAGCGCCTGCGCGCGTTCGTTCTCGTGATGCGGGAACGCGAGGTCGTTGCCGCCTCCGTGAAGGTCGAACCCTTCGCCGAGCAAGTCGAGCGCCATCACGGTGCACTCGATGTGCCAACCCGGACGTCCGGCGCCCCACGGCGACGGCCACTCGGGTTCGCCGGGCTTGGCCTTCTTCCACAGCGCGAAGTCGAGCGGTGATCGCTTCTCCTCTTCGCCGACGACAGTGCGTTCGCCGGCCCCGCTGCGCAACGAGTCGAGCGGCTGACGCGCCAACAGGCCGTAGCCGTCCAGCGTCGACGTATCGAAGTACACGCCGTCGCTCGTTTCGTACGCGCTGTCGCGATCGACGAGGTCTGCGATGTAGTCGACCATCTTGTCGACGTAGGCGGTGGCGTGAGGCTCGGCGTCGGGATGACGCACGCCGAGGCGGTCCATCGCGTCCCACCACGCCTTCTCGTACGTCCGCACGATCTCGTCAGTGGGCACGCCGGTCTCGTTGGCGCGCCGAATGATCTTGTCTTCGATGTCGGTGATGTTCGACACGTAGTGGACCTCGTAGCCACTCCATTCGAGGTACCGGCGGATGACATCCCAGATGAGGCTGAAGCGACCGTGGCCGATGTGCGGCACGTCGTACACCGTCGGCCCGCACACGTACATCGAGACCCTTCCCGGCTCGCGCAGCGCGAGCTCGGTGACCTGTCCCTTTGCAGTGTCGTGGAGGCGGAGCACGCAGGTACGGTACTGCGACCATGTCGACAGCGGTTCCGGATAAACCTGCCCTCGAGGGCCTCGAAGAGAAGTGGTCGGCGCGCTGGAAGGCCGACGACACGTACGCGTTCGACCGCACGAAGACGCGCGAGCAGATCTACTCCGTCGACACGCCACCACCAACGGTGAGCGGTCATCTCCATCCCGGCAGCATGTGGTCCTACACCCACACCGACTTCATGGTCCGCTACAAGCGGATGACCGGGTGGGAGGTCTTCTACCCGATGGGGTGGGACGACAACGGTCTCAACATCGAGCGCCGCACGCAGATCAACTACGGCGTCATCTGCGATCCGTCGCTGCCGTACGTGGAGAACTTCGAGCCGCCGGAGAAGCCGCCGAAGGATCCCATCCCGGTGTCGCGGCCCAACTTCGTCGAGCTGTGCAGACGCTTGACCGAAGAGCTCGAGGACGAGTTCGAGCAGCTGTGGCGGACCGTCGGGCTGTCGTGCGAGTGGTCGTACTTGTACCGCACGATCGGCAAGGACGTCAGCGGCATCTCGCAGCGCGCGTTCTTGCAACTCGTCGAGCGCGGCGACGCCTTCCGGCTGGAGGCGCCGACACTTTGGGACGTCGACTTCCAGACGTCGCTGGCGCAGGCCGACCTCGAAGACCGCGAGCTCGCCGGCGCCTATCACAAGATCCGGTTTTCCGACATCGAGATCGAGACGACGCGACCCGAGCTGATCCCGGCGTGCGTCGCGCTGGTCGCGCACCCCGACGACGACCGCTACAAGGCTCGCTTCGGCACGACCGTGCGCTCGCCGTTGTTCGACGTCGAGGTGCCTGTTCTGGCGCACGAGTTGGCCCAGCCCGACAAGGGCACCGGCATCGCCATGATCTGCACGTTCGGCGACCAGACCGACGTCGTGTGGTGGCGCGAACTCGGTCTACCCGTGCGCTCGATCATGGGCCGCAACGGGCGGCTGCTCCCCCTCGAGTGGGACGACCCCGAAGTCCAGGCGCGCTACGACGAACTCGCGGGACGCAACGCGAAGCAGGCGCAGAAGCGCATCGTCGAGATGCTGCGCGAGTCGGGTGACCTCGTCGGCGAACCGAAGCCGATCACGCACGCCGTGAAGTTCTGGGAGAACGGCAAGAGCCCGCTGGAGATCGTCACGACGCGCCAGTGGTTCATCAAGTTCCCTCCGAAGGAGAAGCTGCTTCAGCGCGCCAACGAACTGCACTTCCATCCCGAGTTCATGCGCGTGCGTCTGCAGAACTGGATCGAGGGTCTCCAGGGCGACTGGAACATCACGCGTCAGCGGTTCTTCGGGGTCCCCTTCCCCGTCTGGTATCCGGTCGGTGACGACGGTGAGGTCGACTGGCACACGCCGATCACCGCACCGCTCGATGCGCTGCCTGTCGATCCATCGACCGACGTGCCGCCCGGGTTCACCGCAGATCAGCGCAACCAGCCGGGAGGCTTCATCGGCGACCCCGACGTGATGGACACATGGGCGACGTCGTCGGTCAGCCCGGAGTTCGTGTCGGGATGGGAGCGCGACCCCGATCTGTTCGAGCGCGTCTTCCCGATGGACCTGCGCCCGCAGGGCCAGGACATCATCCGCACGTGGCTCTTCTACACACTCGTCCGCGGCGAGATGCAGTTCGGCGGTCTGCCGTTCACGCACACCAACATCTCCGGCTTCGTCACCGACCCCGACCGCAAGAAGCTGTCGAAGTCGGCCGGCAACTCCGAGGACACGCCGTTCGGCCTCATCGCCAAGCACGGCGCCGACGCCGTGCGGTACTGGGCGAGCGGCGCCAAACCCGGACGCGACGCGACCATCGATCCGAACGAGTTCAAGATCGGCCGGCGGCTCGCGATGAAGGTGCTCAACGCGTCGAAGTTCGCATTGGGCTTCGGCGAAGAGGACGCCAGCGCGCCGATCGGCGAACCCGTCGACCGCGCGCTGCTCGCCGGGTTGCGCGCCACGATCGCCCACGCCACAGCGGCGTTCGAGGAATACGACTACACGAGCGCTCGCGACGTCGCCGAGACATTCTTCTGGTCGTTCTGCGACGACTACCTCGAGCTCGTGAAAACGCGCGCCTACGGCCAAGACGAAGGCATCGGCCTCGAAGCGACGGCCAGCGCGCGCCGAACGCTGCGCATCGCCCTCGACGTGCAGCTGCGGCTGCTGGCGCCGTTCGTGCCGTTCGTGACCGAGGAGGTGTGGTCGTGGTGGCGCGAGGGCTCGATCCACCGCGCTACGTGGCCCACCGTCGACGAGCTCGACGGCATGGCGGATGCGGACGACGCCACGCTGCGCGCCGCGGCGCACGTGCTCGGCCAGATCCGGCGAACGAAGACCGAGGCAAAGGTCGGGATGCGTGCGCCGGTGCTGCGCGTCGACGTCGCCGATGCTGAGGAGACGATCGGTCGCCTCGCGCAAGTCGCCGACGATCTCGTGCGCGCCGGGTCGATCGGTTCGTTGAACCTGACCATCGGCGAAGCGCTGATCGCGGTGGAACTCGTCTCTACTGAATAAAGACGGGTGTGCCGAGCGGCAGCAGGTTCGCCAGTCGCTCGATGGCGTCGTTGTGCAACCGCACGCAGCCGTGGCTGGCGTCCGTGCCCACCGACGAGAACTCGTCCGTTCCGTGCATGCCGACGGCGCCGTCACCGGATCCGAACGTCTGGTACACCTCGGAGTACGCCGACAGCGTGAACGCGTACGGGCCGTACGCGCCGCCGGGGTTGCCGGTCTGCAGTAGTTCGACGGCGAAGAACTGACCCGACGGCGTCGGGGTCGAACGCTTCCCGACGGCGACCGGTTCGTCCATGACAACCGACTCGCTGGCGTCGAACACGCGCAGGCGATGTGTCGCTCGATCGATCTCGACGCGGTAACCGACCGACGACAACTCGACGTCGCCCTTCCGGATCCAACCAACGCTGTCGTTCGGCCGCATCGGCAGGAGCACTTGCAGCCAGTCACCGGCCGACGCCACCACGACCACGACGCGCGGCGCGCCCGACGGCAGCGGATTCGCCAACACCGTGGCGGGCGCAGCGTCGGGCGACGGCGACACGTCCAAGCCACCGCCGAGCGCGCGAGCGACGATGTAGTTGCCGCCGGTCAACTTCCCGCTGTAGTGCTCCCACGGCGATGACGGCTTCGGCGCGGCGTGCACGGCGGGTGCGGATGGCGTCGCGGCGCGCAGCACGTGGGCCCGCGCGACGTGCGATGCGAGGACGCTCGCCGCGGCGGGCGCACTCGTCGTCGTTGGAGCGACCGTGGTCGTAGGCGCCGCCGCCAACGCGTGCGGACGGGTGCGCGTGACGCGGACGTCCGTCGCCTGCGGCTTGCCGCCGCTCGCGACACAGCCGGCGAACACTGCGCTCATGACAAGCACGACCGCGATCAAACGCCCCAACGTCCCCTGCACTTCGAGCCGAATCCTACGACCTTTGCGCGCCGCGTGCGCTGAGTAGGTTGCACGAGATGTCGTCCCGGTGGGCTCGTTGCGCGGCCGTCGCGCTGTGTGCCGCGATCGTCGGCGGGTGCACGTCCGGATCGAGCTCGGTCAAAGCCGAAACACTGCGCGAAGCGCTCGAACGCCTCGCGCCCGAGCAGCCGTTGCGTCGGATCGCGGATGTCGGTGAACCGAGCAGCTACGGCATCGAATACGCGCGTTACATCGCCGGTCGGACCGCAGGAAGGATCGTGCGCAGCGGCGGGCACAAGCGCAAGGCGCTGACTCCGACCCACGTCGTGCGCGATGTCATTCGTCCGTTCAACGAGTCGGGCACCGTCAGCCGCCGTCTCGGTTTCCTACGCGAGGCGGCGGGCGCGACGTCTCGCGTTTCGCTGGTACGGCCGCTGCCCGACGACGCACGTCCTCGTATCTATCCCGCGGACGACAAGCCGACGCGGCAACGCACGGTGGTCGGACGGCGCTGCACCGTCCACGTCATCGATGCCGACGAGTATTGCGTCGACGCC
Organism: Actinomycetota bacterium; assembly: GCA_041166285.1. Taxonomy (GTDB): domain Bacteria; phylum Actinomycetota; class Acidimicrobiia; order Acidimicrobiales; family JACCXE01; genus JACCXE01. Next base: position 14,262 of record JBEEFR010000112.1, read on the forward strand.
GCCGGGCTGGTGCTCGTCGCCCGCACCGCCAAGACCCTCGAGGTTGCGAACAAGGTGACGATCGGCCACGAGCGGCGCACCGCCGACCAGCTGCGCGCCGCGTTGGCGAGCGGCTTCATCAACGTCGATCGCGGCAGCATTCGCCCGATCGACCCGGACTCCGCGCCCGGCGGCGCCACCGACTACTCGCTCGACGCGGCGCCCGAAGGCTTTGCCCTCGTGGGGCGCTACGCCGTCGTCGGGCTGTCGCGCGCCGTGCTCGATCGGCAGTCGCGCAAGGTCATCGCCGGCATCGTCGACGTGTACGTCAACGGCCTCAACACGCTCGTCGTCGAACGCGGCGGAAAGTTGGACACGAGCAACGCCGACGAAGGCGATCTCGGCTCGTTGGGCGAGCAGCACGACGTCGATCTCGGCGCCATCGGCACGGGCGTGGCCGGCATCGGCGGCGAAGGGCCGTACGGGTATCGCGAGGTGCGCGCGACACCGTCGCAGGGCCGCTACCTCGTCGTCGCCGGGACGGTGCCCGAAGACCAACTCGTCATGCTGGCGCGGTCGCTGCACGCATGGCCGGGGACGCAGATCAAATACCTCGACCACCCAACGCAAGGACCGAAGGTCCCCCGCACGACGGCCAGCGGTCGGGTTGCGCCTTAGACGCCGATTTTCTTGCGCGCCGCCGCGCGCTTGACAGGGGGCTTCTTCGCGGCGCCGTTCCCGTTCCCGTTGCCGTTGGTCGACTTCTTCGCGGCCGCGACCTTCTTCGTCTTCGGCGCAGGCTTGGGCTTGCCGCCGCCGCCCGAACGCTCGATGACTTCGATCGTTCCGCCGAGGTAGCCCTCCACGACACGCGGATCGTGAATGACCGCGTCGGGATCGCCTTCGGCGACCACCTCGCCCAGTTCGAGCGCGACGAGGCGGTCGGAGATGCCGCGAATCAGCGGCATGTCGTGCTCGATGACGATCAGCGCCGCCTGCGTCTGGTCGCGAATGTTCAGCAGCAACGGCGCGAGCGCTTCGGCTTCGCGTTGCGCGATGCCGGAGCTCGGCTCGTCGAGCAACAGCACCGACGGCTCGTGCGCCAGCGAACAGGCGATATCGACGACGCGGCGGGTGCCCGTCGAAAGCTCGCCGACGAACTTGTCGGCGAACGCCTGTAGGTGCATCGTCTCGATCAGCGCGTCGACTTGTTGTGAGAGCCCGCGCTCGGCGATGCGCACCGCGGGCGAGAGCACCGCCGCCGCGAACGGGTCGCGGATTTCGAGGTGGCGCTCGAGCGCGGTGGAGATCGTCTGGCGGACCGTCATAGACGGGAACAGGCGTGCGTCCTGGAACGAACGACCGAGCCCGCGTTCGGCGCGCATGTCAGGCGTCCACGCCGTCACGTCTTCTCCGAGGAGATCGACGCGCCCTTCGGTCGGCACGACGAAGCCCGACATCAAGTCGAACAGCGTCGTCTTGCCCGAACCGTTCGGTCCGATGATGCCGACGACTTCCGATGCGCGCACCGCGAGGTCGACGCCGTTGACGGCGCGAACACCGCCGAAGGAAACGCCGATCCCGGACACGGCGAGCACCTCGTGGTGCTCGTGGCCGCAGTGGTGGCACACGTCGATGAACGGCTTGCGCGCGCTGGCGGCGACCTTCGGCACGTCGGCACCGCGGCCGGCGTCGGCGCCCTGGAGGAACACGGCGCGCAGGATGTCGGGACGCTCGAGCAGATCGTGGGTCGGCCCGTCGAAACGGACTTCGCCTTTCTCCATGAAGATGGCGCGCTGCGCCAACGTGATGGCGACGTTCACCGACTGCTCGACGAGCACCACCGTCGTGCCGTTGGCGTGAATGGCGCGCACGATGCCGAGCAACTGCTCGACGATCAGCGGCGCGAGGCCGAGGCTCAGCTCGTCGATCATGAGCAACCTCGGCTTGGCGATCAACGCTTGACTGAGCGTGACCATCTGCTGCTCGCCACCCGAGAGGTTGCCGGCCTTCTGGTCCCAGCGGTCCTTGAGGACCGGGAAGTACTCGAAGCACTGGCTGTACATGCCGTCGAGGTATTCCTGATCCTTGGCGAACTGCCATCCCGCGAGCTTGAAGTTCTCCTCGACGGTGAGGGTCGGGAACACGCCCTTGCCGCCGGGCATGAACACAACGCCCTTCGCCAAGGTTTCCTGCGGCGTGTCGCCGGCGATCTCGACGCCGTCGAAGGTGACCGTGCCCTTGCTCGGTTCGAGCAGACCGGAGATGACCGACAGCAGCGTCGACTTTCCGGCGCCGTTCGTACCGAGCAGCGCGACCATCTCGCCGCGTTCGACGTGCATGTCGACACCGAACAGGACCTGCGTCTTGCCGTATCCCGCATCGAGATCGCGCACGAGCAACAACGGGTCCTTCGGCATCGACAGATGCTCGATTTGCTGCGTCGGCAAGTTCTCGAGATCCGCTTCCTCGTCGAGGATGTTCGTTTCCTCTTCGACGCGGACGTCGGCGAGCAGACTCGGCACGACGATGTCGCGTCGCCGAGCAATGAAGCGCAGCACATTGTCACGGACGCTGTAGATCAACGAGCCCAGACCCGCGGGCATGAACATCAAGATGATGAGCACGCCGACGCCCGAGGCCAAGAAGCGGCTCAACGGCTCGCGAGTGAAGCTCGAGTAGTCGACGACGGTCATGTACACCGCTCCGAGCAGCGCGCCCGGAATCGAACCGAGACCACCGACGACCGCCATCGAGAACACGCGCACGCTCGAGTCGGGATCGAGAACCGTCGACGAGATGCCGTGCTGGTGGAAGACGTACAGACCGCCGGCGAGAGCGGCGAAGAATCCTGACAACGCGAACGCCGAGAGCTTCGCCCGGATCGGGTTGATGGCGTAGGACTGCGCGGCGCGCTGGTTGTCGCGCGTCGCCACGAGGATGCGTCCAGTGCGGCTCCGGCGCAGCGAACGCACCGAGGCCAACGTGAACAGGAAGAAGATCAGGATCACGAAATAGAACGTGTGCTCCTTCTCGAGGTCGAACTTGTCGAAGATCACGGGGCGCACGACGCGCTTGTTCGGATCGGGCACGAGCCACGTGAAGAACTCGTTGTTGAGGAAGTACGTACCTGTCGCCAACGCGAACGCCAGCGTCGACACCGCGAGAAACAGCCCCTTGATGCGTAGCGCGGGTAGGCCGACCAGCACGGCGATGAGCGCTCCGACGAGCCCCGCGCCCATCAGGCACAGGAAGAAGTTCCAGTTCGCCAGTGCAAGCGATCCGCCGACCGCCGAGCCGAACGCCATGAACGCGACCTGGCCCAGACTGATTTGCCCCGCCCACCCCGTCAGGATGACCAACGACAACGTCACCATGGCGAACATCAACCCGACGCCCATCAGGTTGACGCGTCCAGGCGACAGGTGCAGCGGGACGACGACAAGACCGAGGAACATGACGATCCCGAGCACGACCTGGCTCGCCCTGACCTCGGGTAGGAACGACAGTTCGCGCGGGATGGGTCGCACCTCGCGGGTGGCCGCCCACGACGACGCGCCGAGGTCGTCGGCGCGCGACTGGCCACCACGGCGCTGAAACAGCAGGCCGGCAATCACGATGAAGAACAGGAAGCCGTCGACGAGCACCGTTCGGCCGGTGTGGTAGAGCACCGCCTGCTCGAACATGCCGAGCCCGAGGGCAGCGGCGAACGCTTTGGGCAGGCTCTCCATGCGCGCGATGACGGCGGCGGCGAGCGCTCGCATCAGTAGGGCGGTGCCTTCGATGCCGCCGACGTTCACACCCTGAATCGGCAAGCGGAGGAGAACACCGAGTCCTGACAGTGCCGCCGACATCGTCCACACAAGAGTGCCGAGACGCTTCACCGGGATGCCGAGCAGCGCCGCGCGGTCGGCGGACTCCGCCGACGCGCGCACGGCGATGCCGACACGCGTCGCGCGGAAGAACAACCCGAGACCGACGGCGACGAGGGGCACGACGAGCACGACGAGCACGTGGCCGCCGCGGAAGACGACGGGATGCCAATTGATGTGGAAGTTGAACGGCTGCGGCGGTTGCGGCGCGGTGTCGAAGTGGAACAGCCTCGGCAGCCCGAGCTGGAAGAACGCGAACAGCTGCATGATGCCGATCGTCGCGACCGTCAAGAGAAGGCGGGGCGCCTTCGCGAACCGGCGGATGAAGACGAACTCCGTGATCGCGCCGAGGACGATCGCGGTCACCAACCCCACCGCCGCCGCTGGCAAGAACGCCCACTTCGGTCCGACGATGAGCGACGCCGTCATTGCTGCTGCGACACCGCCAACCTGCGCCTGCGCGAAGTTGATGATGCGATTGGCGCGATAGATGAGCACGAGTCCCATCGCGACCATCGCCGAAAGCGAGCCGACGACGACGCCGACCGCGAGGATCGCCACCGGGACCGGCACGAAAATGCGGAACGCGACGAACACGCAAAACCAGAACGCGATCGCCCATTGGTAGTTCTGCCAAGTGTCGAAAACCCACGCGCGTGCGCGTGCCGCGCGACCGTCGCCGTCCCAGCCACCGCTTACTTCTGCGGCCAACTCTGTTTCCCCCCTCGAATCACGCGCTGTCCCCACAGGTCGTCCGCCTGACAGGCACGTTGGTACGTTCGCGACGTACCATGCGCCGCAGCATAAGCCGAGCCGTATCGCTTTTGTCGGCTGGGACAACAGGGGGGACCTGAACAAATGACACTTCGTCAAGCCGTAGATCGCTACGGCGCGGCCGGCGTGATTCTCGTGGCGCTCGCCTTGATGGTCGTGCTGATGCCGAGCAATAAGGACAAGACGGACTCGACGCTCAACACGGGCAATAACTCGAGCGTCAACGGCAACGGCGCTAACGGCGGCGATCAGTTCGCGCAATCGACCGACTCGACACTGCCCGACGGTTCGTCGGTCCTCGGCACGTCGGGCGGCAACGGCGGAACCGGCGGTAGCGGTGGCGGCGGACAGGGCACACCGGTAGGTGGCTCCTCGTACGAGTTCGGCAAGGGCCCTCACTGCCGCGCCGATGGTCGTCAGGTATCGATCGAACGCGTCGCTCCCCCGTGCGTCAACTGGATCGGCAAAGACAACGGTGGCAACACGTCGCAAGGCGTGACGAAGGACAAGATCCTGATCGTCCGCTTCATCAGCCAGGTCGACCCCGCGACGCAGGCGATCCTGCAGGGCGCACAGCTCGCCGACGACCCGGCGATCGTCAAGCACGCGTACGAAGCGCTGTTCACCTACTTCAACCAGCACTACGAGACCTACGGCCGCCAGGTCGTCTTCCAGGACTACAACGCGTCTGGTCCTGACGACAACGACGAGCAGATGAAGGCCGACGCCACGACGATCGCCACCCACATCAAGCCGTTCGCGGTGTGGGGTGGCCCGAAGGTCTTTGGCGCCGAACTCGCGTCGCGCGGTGTCGTGTGCGTGTGCACGGTGACGCTCTCGAGCGAGTTCTACACGTCGCTGCCTCCCTACATCTGGGGCTCGCTGCCGACGTCGACCGAATACGCGCAGCAGCTCGGCGAGTACATCGGCAAGAAGTTGAACAACCGCCCGGCGAAGTTCGTTGGCCAAGGCTGGACGGCGCCACAGACCGCGAAGCGGAAGTTCGGGCTCATCTACCTCGAGGGCATCAAGGGCAAGGCTGACCCCGAAGGCAAGCGCGCCAAAGACGCGCTCGACTCAGAAATGGCGAAGTACGGGGCGAAGTTCAGCGACGAGATCGCCTACACGTACGACCCGGGAAGAAACCAACAGGACATAACGACGATGATCGCCAAGCTGCACGGTGACGGCATCACGTCAGTCGTGATGTTCGTGGATCCGCTGTATCCGATCCTCATCACGAACGAGGCCAGAAACCAGGCGTACTTCCCCGAATGGATCATCTCGGGTTCGGGTTTGTCCGACACCACCGCGGCGGGCCGCCTGTACGACCAGACCGAGTGGACGCACGCGTTCGGTATCTCGCCGCTGTGGATCACGTGGGCGACGGTGTCCAAGTCGTACGGGTACCGCGAAGCGCACCACGGCGACCCGAACATGAAGCCGGGCGACGAGGGCGTGCTGATCAACATCTACGCCTCGGTACCGCGGCTCTTCTTCACGGGCATCCAGATGGCGGGACCGAAGCTGACACCGACGCAGTTCGCGAACGGAATGTTCTCGTACCCGAAGAGTGGCGGAACACCGGCGACGCCGCTGAGTTACTTCACACGCCAGTACCCGACCGCCATCAAGGACTTCATGGAGATCTACTACGACCCCAACAAGTCCGGCATCGACGAGCGCGGACTCAACGGGCAGGGCGAGATCATGAAGATGCATCTCGGGAAGCGCTACACGCAGGGCCAGTGGGACAACAAGGAGACGGCGGCGTTCAACGACCCGACCGCCGTCGCCACGTCCGACGACCCCGCACTCGGTGGTGACCCCGACCACGAGCAAGACGGGCACCACCACACCGGCAAGTGCCTTAGCTGCACCGGCTAAACCCGCACGACCTTCCGAACTGGTTCGCGTTTTAGAGCGGCTTGAACACCATCAGGAGGACGAGCGCGACGAACGCGACCGTGAGGATGCCGCCGTTGCGCGCGGCGGCCGCACCGCGTCGTTCCATCTCGACAACTTGTGGCGGAGGACCTCCGCCTTCGTTGACCGGCGGCGGGCCCATGTTGGCGAGTTCGTGGCCGAGCGCGTTCATCTTCGTGAGGTTCGGCACGTGCACGAAGGCGGAGAACAACACCGCGAACACGACGATGACGATCGCGATCTGCACGAAGCGCGCGTCCCAGTCGTACGGGCCGACGGCGACGAGGATCAGTCCGAAGATGGCCGCCGCGTAGATGAACGGCGTCGTGACGCGATGCGCGGCGTGCAGGCTCGCATCGCTGAGCGCGGCCGCTTCCCTTCCCTTGACCTTCGACGCTTGCGCGCCCAGCAACGGATACACGAACGTCGAACCGAACCCGACGATGACGCACAACAAATGCGCGGCCACCAGCAGGTGGTACGCCGTCTCGTCGCCGTGGAGTGCGGCGAGCGTCACTGTTCCTCGGCTGCCGGCACTCCCGCGAGCACCGACCGCACAGCTTGCACTGCGCCCATGAGGGCAGCCGACTCGTACGGCACCAACGTGTTCGTACCAGTGTCGGCGAACTTGCCGAGCGTCTCCAGCTGCAGAATGGCGACGACCGTCGGGTCGGGGTTGGCAGCGGTAATGGCGCCGTAGACGGTTTCGATCGCCTTGGCGCGACCCTCGGCTTCGAGGATCGCCGCTTTGCGGTTGCCCTCGGCGCGCAGCACGGCGGACTCGCGCTCGCCTTCGGCGGCGCGGATCGCGGCCTTCGCGTCACCGTCGGCGCGGTTGATCGCCGACTGCTGCAGACCTTCGGACTCGAGGATGCGGGCGCGCTTCTCCTGATCGGCCTGCTTTTGCAGCGCCAGCGCTTGCAGGATCTGCGGCGGCGGCGCGATCTCGACGATCTCGATGCGGCTGATGCGGATGCCCCACTTGTCGGTCACCTGCTCCATCTGCTGCTGCACATCCGTGTTGATGCGCTCGCGCTCCGACAGCGCTTGGTCGAGCGACAGCGTGCCGATGACCGAGCGCAACGCCGTGCGCGCCAAGGCGTCGATGGCGATGTCGAAATTGGCGACGGAGAACAACGCCTGCTTGGCGTCGACGATCTGCGTGAAGATCGTGGCGTTCACGGTGACGACCACGTTGTCCTTGGTGATGACTTCCTGACGATCCCCGGGCCGCGGGATCTCACGCATGTCAACGCGTTGCAGCGAGTTCACGAACGGCATGATCAGCACGAGGCCCGGTTCGTGAATCCGGCGGTACTCGCCGAGGCGCTTGACGACGGCCACCTGGCCCTGCTGCACGATGTTCACCGCCTGCGACAGCGTGATGAGTAACAGAACGACGATGATCACGAATACGACTAAGGCGACCGAGGCTGTCGCGTCGACCGCTGCGAGAAGGCTCACTCCAAGTTCCCTTCGGTTAGGCCTTCCACGGTCCACAACACGAGCGTGGTACCGGAGACGGCGGTGATGGTGGCGGCGGTGCGCGCCGGAATCGTTTGGCCCGAACCCGAGACGGCAAGCCAGCGCTCGCCGGCGAGGAGCGCGTGACCGGCGTGATGCTCGTCGCCGACGTCGTCGAGCGTCATGCAGTTCTGGCCGACGATGCCACCGTGCACGCCCTTTGCGACGTGCGAGCTGAGGTGACGCCGATCGGTGATGCGACTCACCATCGGCCGCACACCGATCACCCCTGCGGCCGCGACCCCGATCGCCACAGCGCACTGCAGGCCGAGCGCGCCGGGAAGCGCCAGCGCCACGACGGCCGCCGCGAACGCGCCGAGCGCGCCGAACATCGCGTAGAACGCCCAGTGATGCAGCTCGAACGCAACGAGGATCACGCCGAGAACGAGCCAGACGACCGCCATTGCCGCTAACGGTACGTCGTTACGGTGCGGGAATATCGCCGCTTGTGTATTTCATGCACGAGCAGCCCTCGTCGAAGGCGAGGTACCGGTAGGCGCCAACGCCATCGTGCTGCGTCGCCGAGAAGCGGTTCACGAAATTGACCGCCGTCAGATACGACGTCCCGAGCTTCGCGATTCCGTCGAGCAACCCGGCGCGGGTGAGCACACCTCCCGACGCGTTGATGGCGTCGCGCAGGAACCACCACGTCGAGCAGGTGTTCATGCCGACCGACTCGGCATTGGCGTCAGTGAAGGTGATGTTGTGTGCCTTCATCACCGCGAGGCACTTCTTCTTCGTATCGTTGGTGTAGGCGGCGCCCTGCGACACCGAGGTCGGCAGGTCGATGCCGGGGTAGAACCCGATGCCCTTGGCGCCCGCCAGCTGCGCGGCCGGCAGCGCGGCGCCGTCGATGAGGGCCTGCACGCCGTTCTGCGTCGTCACCCCGTAACGCGGGCGGTAGTGCTGCGACTCCGCGGCGCGGGTGAAGAACAGCGTCAGTATCGCTTTGCGGTCGAACACGATCACGTGGCTGACGCCGTCGCGCCGCAGCTTGAGCACCGCGCTCGACGACTGGGCGCCAGTCGACGCTTCGTCCGAGGTCGCCGACTCGCGGCTCACCCGCACGATGTCGTCGGGCGATACGGGATAGCCGGCGGCGCGCAGCGCGGGCACGAGCGTCTGGTCGACCGCGTGCGCCCACGCCGCGCCCTCGTAGGTGACGATGCCGACCTTGGCTTTCGTCGGGGCCGGGGCACCGCTGGCGCTGTCCCAACCGCTGAACCATCCCTGCGCCTTGAGCGCGCTCACCTCGGCCGCAGCGGCGCGGTCGAGCCCCATCGAGATGAGTTCGATGTACGCGGGTAGCCGGCGGAAACGCGCCGCGTCCGACGTCGACAGCTGCGGCGAGATCAAGGCGGCGCCGCGTTGGTCGAGGCAGCCTGCCATCGCGTCGGAGTCCGATACCGGTTCGGCGAGCGCCGCGAAGATCTTGTGGTCCTGCGTCCAGTCGTCGCACTGTTGCTGATCGATCACGTCCCACGGCGTCGCGCTGTTGGGGTCGACAGGGTGGAACACACCTTCGACCTTGCGTCCGGCGAGCCCGCCGTGCTTGTTGATGTCATCGATCACTGCTTCGTCTTCGGCCTTCGGGTCGCCCTGCGTGATGCCCGCCGCGCCGATCGCCGCGTTGGCGCCGTTGCCGGTGGGATACGCGAGACCGACGAAGATCTTGTCGGCCGTCACGCCGGGTCCGAACGAAGACGACGACGGGCTGCGCGGCGCTGAGCCTGTCGCCGTCCGACCCGGAATCGTCGCGCCGCGCGTGATCACGCGCCCGTCGGCCGTCGTGACCTGCGTGCTGCCGAGCTCGCCGGAATCACTTGACGAGACGCCGCCAAGTTCGCCGCCATTGGGCTGACCACTGGCGGTGCGCTGCGTCGGAGGCACCGTCGAACCACACCCCGCCAACAACGCCCCTAAAAGAACCACGCTCACCCAGCGCTTCACGACCCCACCCTAAAACGAACTGGTCCTCCCAGTAACCGTCTGACGGTTACTGGGAGGACCAGTTCGAGAAAAATGCCGGTGAGTGGAGGTGATGGGACTTGAACCCACGACTTCAGCATTGCGAACGCTGCGCTCTACCGGGCTGAGCTACACCCCCGTTTGGGATCGCTCAGCGTAGACGACCGTGAGCGGATCGAGCTAAGTGCTCTAGCGGGCGCCGGCGGTGGCGTAGGCGCCGGTGGTGTCGGCCCACGAGCTGACTTCGTCGTAGAACGAGCCCGAGTCGTCGCGCAGGTCGAGCACGCGCTCGGCGCGCGGCAAGCGACGGACCTTCGTGCTGCGCTCGCCCGCGGCGTTGCGCAGGTGCACGAGCGTGGCGACGTAGCCGGCGAGCAGCGCGTCGCACATCAGGTTGAGGGCGAACATCTTCGTGCCGGCGACGAAGGAGAACAGCAACGTGGCGACGCACAGCCCCGTGAGAATGAACAGCACGTTGCGGCGACGCTCGAGCGTGCGCCGGCGACGCAGCTCGGCGCTGCTGCGCTGCGAGCCCCGATACGTCATCGGCGCGGTGATCACCGCGGAGCCGGCCTGGGCGGTCAGCGCGCGGCTGTACCCGTGAGGTTCGGTGCCGTTCAGGACGCGAAGGTGACGGTGGAACTGCTTGATGCTGTCCGCCGGGCGACCATCAGCTCGGCTCCTCCACATCGGTGGGACAAGAACAGCCGCCCAAATAACGGCGAGGACAAGCAATACCAAAACGGTCAAGCTCCTCAACCTCTTCCAGTGCTAAGGACCGTACAACGCCCACCGCGCCCAATCGGGGATG
>JBEEFR010000113.1:0-4788 GCA_041166285.1 Actinomycetota bacterium
TGCGGGCGTCGGCGGCGTTGACGACGGCCTCCGGGGGCACGTCGCACAGCGACGAGATCTTGCGCTTGAGCGCCTCCGACAGCGGGCGGTCGGAGCGGCACACGATGGCGTCGGGCTGGATGCCGCGGCTGCGCAGCTCCGTGACGGAGTGCTGCGTCGGCTTGGTCTTCAACTCCCCGGACGGGTCGAGGTACGGGATCAGCGTCACGTGCAGGTACAGCACGTTGTCGCGACCGACGTCCTTGCGGAACTGCCGGATCGCTTCGAGGAACGGCAGGATCTCGATGTCACCGACCGTGCCGCCGACTTCGGTGATGACGATGTCGACGTCGTCAGTGGCGAGTCGGCGGATGCGGTTCTTGATCTCGTCGGTGATGTGCGGAATCACCTGCACCGTCTTGCCGAGGAACGCTCCACGCCGCTCGTTGGCGATGACGGTCGAATAAATCGAACCGGTCGTCGCGTTCGACTCGCGCTTGAGCGCCTCGTCGATGAACCGCTCGTAATGACCGAGATCGAGGTCGGTCTCGCCGCCGTCGTCGGTAACGAAGACTTCGCCGTGCTCGTCGGGGTTCATGGTCCCCGGGTCCACGTTGAGATAGGGGTCGAGCTTCTGCATGGTGACCCGCAGGCCCCTCGCCTTGAGCAATCGCCCTAGCGAAGCGGCCGTGAGGCCCTTGCCCAGAGAACTCGATACGCCGCCCGTCACAAAAATGTGCTTCGCCACGGGAGGCCATCGTATCTCCGATGGGACCCCTCTCAGGGATCCCCGCTCAGAAAGTTTCGATGTCGAGGTGCGCGCTGCCGCCGGGATCGACGACGCGGACCAGACAACGCGTGACTTGGGCGTTCACGGCGACGACGTGGCGGTGGATCTTGGTGACGTGCAACGTGCGTTCGCGTCCACCCTGCGCGCTGATGGCGATGAGGCGGTCGGCCCCCTGCGCGGCGCGCCGAGCGACGACGACCTCCTCCCCGAAGGTGCGCACGTACGGCCCGTCGACGATCGGGCGACCGGCGTCGACGTTCGCCGTCGTCAGGTCGACGAAGTCGAGGCGCGCCGGGCCCGTCGTGGCCTGCGACGCCACGGCGACGAGATCGTCGTCGACGAAAACGGGGTTCGTCTCGTTGCGCTCGGTCGGATACACGCGCACTTTGCCGGTCTGCAGCTCGACGGTTGCGAGATCGGTGTGAGCGGCGCCGCCGATCGCGTCACGTGTGACCGCGATTACCGCGGCGCGTGTCCCGCGCTCGTCGACCGCGATGCCGTCGCCGCTGCCGAACCCGATCGACGGGCTGAGCGTGGCGACGCCGTTGAGGTGACCGGTCATGTCGATCGTCGCGATCTGCCCCGTCGGGATCGGGCCTTCGACGACGAGGACACGTTTCCCGTCGGGCATCCACGTCGCGTCGACGATGTTCGTTCCGGCGCGCGTCACGATCTTGGCGTCGTTCAGCCCGACCACGGTGACCACGCCGCCTTCGACGACGGCGATGCGCGAGCCGTCCGGCGACAACCGCACCTTGGTGGCGGTGCCGATCTCCAGCGCCGTCACGCCTTTGCCCAAGCGCGGGTTGGCGACGTGGGCGCCGTTGCCGGACGTCAGCTTGGCGAACGCGAACACGAACGCCACCAGGACCACGAGCAACACGGCGACGGCGCGCAGGAACCTCATGCCCGCCTGCCTAACCGATCGAGCGCGCGCAGGGGCGGCACCCGGTCGATCACGTCGGAGAAGCTGACCAGCTCGCCGGCGGCGTTGACGGCGACGACCAACGCCGCGATCCACAACCGCTGTCCATGCGAGGTGAAGAGCAGCTCGAAGCCGACGACCGCGCCCAGCGCGTTGGCGCCGGTGTCGCCCAACATGACGAGTTCGCGGAGTTCGAACGGCGCCAGCCCGACCGCGCCGGCGACGAACCAGTTGCTGACGTGGCCCTCGTACACGCCGCCGCGCACGAGCGCCAGCAACACGACGACCATCGCCGCCACCTTCGTCGTGCGCGCCGGTGCGAGGTCGAGCAGGTTGGCGACGTTGGCGCAACCGGCCACGATCACGACGCATGTCAGTCGGTCGAGCCCGCGCGCCGCGAACGGCTCGGTCACGATCCACGCCAGCGCGAGCCCGCCGAGCAGCTTGAGCGCACCTGACGTGAGCTGGCCGCGTCGCAGCGCCCGCACATGCCCGCGCCACCCGCGCGCCGCGTGCGTACCGACGACGTCGTCGAACAGCCCGAGGAGTCCGAAGCCGAACGCAACTCCCAGCACCTGCGCGCCGAACACCACATAGCCGCGGTCCAACGCGGTCGACAACGCCAGCACGGCCACGAAACCCAGCAGCAAGCACACGCCGCCGGCAGTAGGCACCTCGCGGTGCGCGTAGTTCGTGCGCAACAGGCCAGGGACGCGCAGCGTCGGCAGCAGCGCGTAGGCGAACGCTCCACTGAGCGCGGCGCACGCGATCGCCCACATGGCTTCCTGCATCCGTGAATCTTCCCGCACCCTTCCTAAGATCGGGCGAATTCGTACCGGTGGGCGCCTCCTGTTGCGGCTGGTGTTCGTCGCCGCCGGTCTGCTGTTCGTGGGCCGCGCGCTGCTGCAAGGCATTGACAGTGGGTCGTTTCACGACCTGAGCGCCGGCTGGGTGGCGATCGCCGGCGTGCTCGCGGTCGCCGCCATGACGTACGTCGCGGCGCGCTGGTCCACCGCCGCGACCCTTGTGGGCGCCGACCTCCCCGTGCGCGACGCGATCCCGCTTTACTACCAAGGCGAAGTCGGTAAGTACCTGCCGGGCGCGGTGTGGGCGGTCGTCGGTCGCGGTGAGCTGGCCGTACGCGCCGGTGTCGCGCGATCCGCGGCGTACGCCTCGGTGGCGAGTTCGCTCGCCGGCCTCTACCTCGCCGGTGCGCTGGCGTCGGTCCTGTTGCTTCCCGCCGCGGCCGGAGCGCGCGGCGGCCTCGCGGTCGTCGGCGTCGTCGCGTTCCTGATCGTCGGGTTGGGCGCGCTGCACCCCGCGGTCGTCGGGCGCGCCGTCGCCCTCGTCGAGCGGCTCGCCAAGCGCAAGCTCGACGTGGTCGTGCCGTCGTGGCGCGACGGCGTCGCGCTCGTCGTCGGATACCTCCCGGCGTGGGCGGCGGTCGGGCTCGCACAATGGTGCTGTGTCCGCGCCCTCGGGCTGCACGCGCCCGTCGCCCATGTCATGTTCGCCACGGCCGTCGCGTGGTGCGCCGGGTTCCTCGCCATTCCGGCGCCCGGCGGCATCGGCGTGCGCGAGTCGATCTTCGTGCTGACGAGCGGAATGGCGTCGCACGATGCAGCCGCGGCGGCGCTCCTGGCGCGCCTCACATTCGTCGTTGCCGACGGGGCCGGCGCAGCGCTCGGAGCGCTGTGGATGACTCGTCGGGCGCACTAGCGACGTGCGACACTCAGGTCCCGTGGCACCCGATATCTCTGTCGTCCTCCCGGTGCACAACGAGGAAGCGTGCCTCGAGCAGGAAATCCTTCGCATCAAGGAAGGCCTCGACGCGTCGAAGTATTCCTGGGAGCTGATCCTGGTCGACGACGCGTCGACTGACGACTCGGCCAAAATCGCCGACAAGTTCCCGTGGATCCGGCGCATCAACTTTCCGGTGAACCGCGGTCCGGGCGCGGCGAGGCGCATCGGTTCGCAAGCGGCCAAGGGCGACGTCGTCGTGTGGAGCGACGCCGACATGACCTACCCGAACGACAAGTTCGCCGAGCTCGTCGACGCGCTCGGTGACGCCGATCAAGTCATCGGCGCTCGCCGCACCGAAGAGGGCACGCTCCGCTTTCTGCGCAAGCCCGTGAAGTGGGTGATCAAGAAATTCGCCAGCGTCCTCACGAAGAGCGAGATCCACGACCTCAACACCGGCTACCGCGCCTTCAAGCGCGAAGCGGCGCTGCCGTACCTGCCGCTGCTGCCGAGCGGTTTTTCGCACGTGTCGACGATCACGCTCACGATGCTCATGGACGGCAAACGCGTGATCTACACCCCGATCGACTACGCCACGCGCACCGGTCGTTCGAAGTTCCACCCGATTCGCGACACGTACGTGTACGTGATGCAGATCCTGCGCATGGTCACGTTCTTCAGCCCGCTCAGCGTGTTTATGCCGATCGGGTTGACGCTGCTCGGACTCGGTGGCGCCAAGGTCGTCTACGACCTCGTCGCGCATCCGTTCCGAATCGCGATCGACACGATGCTGCTGCTTTTCGCGGGGTTCCAGATCATCGTGCTGGCGCTGCTCGCCGACCTCGTCGTCGCCCGCACGCGCCACGGCGCCGACAGCGAACAGTGACCTCGGTCCCCACCGGCAACGTCGTCCACAAAGAGGCGACAAAGAATCCAGTCGAGCGCCGCATGGTCGACGGCTTCGCCGCCGCGCTCGAGCGTTGTCTGCCCGCCAGCGCCAGCCGCGTCCTCGAAGTCGGTTGCGGCGAAGGCCGGCAGCTGACGGCGATCGGCAGCCACTTCCCCGACGCCGACCTCGTCGGCCTCGACTTGCCCGACGTCGAGTTGATGGAAGCGTGGGGTGACGTGCCCTCGTCGATGGTGCAGGCGTCAGCGTTGACGCTCCCCTTCGCCGACAACAGCTTCGACCTCGTGATGGCGATCGAAGTGCTCGAGCATCTGCCCGATCCCGAACAGGCGATGCGCGAGATCGCGCGCGTGGCGTCGGGTTCGGTGGTGCTGTCGGTGCCGTGGGAACCGGTGTGGCGCATCGGCAACCTCGCGCGCGGCCGCTACGTCTCGGCGTTCGGCAACA
>JBEEFR010000114.1:0-15727 GCA_041166285.1 Actinomycetota bacterium
CGTAGACCTCCATCATCCGCGCGTACAGCGTCTTCTCGTCCGCCGTCAGCGTGTCCCACGGTTGCACCCACGACGGACGCTCGCTCAGTTCGGTCCCCGCGGGGAGCAGTCGGCTGTCGAGCTGGCGTTGGAACACGCGGTCGCGCCACGCGTCCCACCCGTCGTCGAACTGACCGCGGTAGCGATCGATGAAGTCGCGCGGCGCCTGGTGCGGCGCGTGACAGGCGCCGGGCGCGAACCACAACAGGAACGGCTTGTCGGGGTGCACGGCGCGCAGGTCCTTCATGTAGAGCAACGCGTGGTCCGCGAGATCTTCGGTCAGGTGGTAACCGTCCTCAGGCGTGGCCGGCGGCTCGATCGAGTGGTTGTCGTGCACGAGATCGGGGTGGTACTGGTCCGTCTCGCCGCCCATGAATCCGTAGAAGCGCTCGAAGCCGCGACCGAGCGGCCACTTGTCGCGCGGCGAGCCCATCGTCATCTCGGTCGCCGGCGCGAGGTGCCACTTGCCGACGCAGAACGTGGCGTATCCCGCGTCGAGCAGGATCTCGGACAGGAAGCCGTTCTCCTTCGGGATCGTGGCGTTGTAGCCCGGAAAGCCGGCGGCGACTTCGACGATGCGGCCCATGCCGTTGCTGTGATGGTTGCGGCCGCTGAGCAAGCAGGCGCGCGTGGGGGAGCACAGCGCCGTCGTGTGGAAGTTGGAGTAGCGCAACCCGTTGGCCGCCAGGCGGTCGAAGGTCGGCGTCGCGATGTCGGAGCCGTAGCACCCGAACTGCGCGTACCCGACGTCGTCGAGCAGCACCACCACGACGTTCGGCGACCCATCCGGCGGCTCGTGGATCGGCGGCCACCACGCCTCGGACTCGTTCAAGTACCGCCCGACCTTGCCCTCGAACACCGGCTTCGCCCTCGTCACGCGGCCATTCTCACCGAACTGGTCCTCCCAGCGACCGTCCGACGGTCGTGGGGAGAACCAGTTCGGAAAGATCCCGTAGATTGCGGACGACAGATATCCGGATATACAATATCTGCGTATGCGGATGTCGGACGGAGTCGAGTGGGCGCTGCACGTGGCGTCGCTGTTGGCCGTGGTGCCGCCGGAGAAGGGCATGACCGCGGCGAAGCTCGCCGAGTTCCACGGCGTGCCGGGGGCGTATCTGGCGAAGCACCTGCAGGCGCTCACCCGCGCCGGCGTGTTCGAAGCCGTGCCCGGACGCGGCGGCGGCTACCGCCTGGCGCGTCCCGCGGCCGACGTCACGGTCCTCGAAGTCGTCGAGGCCGTCGAGGGGCGCACGCGTGCCTTCGAGTGCTCCGAGATCCGTCAACGCGGACCGGCCGGCGGCGGACCGAAGTCGGACTACCGCGGCGTGTGCGGCATCGCACGGGTGATGTACGACGCCGAAGCCGCGTACCGCGAAGAACTGCGCAAGGTCACGATCGCCGACCTCCTCGGCTCGTTCCTGCGCTCAGCCTCACCCGGTGCGCAAGTGCGCGCCGCCACTTGGATGCAAAAGGAGATGTCGTCATGAAGGTTTTCGTTGCCGGAGCCACCGGAGTACTCGGACGACGGGCAGTGCGCGAACTCGTCGCCGCGGGCCACGAAGTCACCGCGCTCGTGCGCACGGAAGAGAAGGCGAAGCTGATCGACGGCCTGGGCGGCAAGCCCGTCACCTTCGACGTGTTCGACGCCGCGGACGTACGCGCGCAGGTCAGCAACCACGACGCCGTCGTCAACCTGCTCACGCACATCCCGCCGTTGACCAAGGCGGCGCTGCCCGGCGCGTGGAAGGAGAACGACCGCCTGCGCATCGAGGCGTCCGCGAACCTGGCGGCCGCGGCGGCGGCCGGCAACAGCCGCATGGTGCAGGAGAGCATCACGTTCCTCTACCTCGACGCCGGTGACGAGTGGATCACCGAGGAGTCGCCGCGCGAGGCGACGCCGCTGGTGGTTTCCGTCGACGCCGCCGAGTCGAACGCCGTCGGCACCGGCAACGGCGTCGTGCTGCGCTTCGGTCAGTTCTACGCGCCGGACGCGTCGCACACGATCGACTCGATGCGCACCGCCCGCCTCGGTATGGCACCGGCGCTCGGAAGCCAGGACGGCTATCAGTCCTACATCTACGCCGACGACGCAGCGCGCGCGGTGGTCGCCGCGCTGTCGGCTCCCGTCGGCGTCTACAACGTCTCCGAGGACGAACCGCTGACGCGCCGCGAGGGCGCAGCCGTGATGGCCGAGGCGTTGCACAAGAAGAAGCTGCGCGCCGGGCTCTCGAAAGTGCTGCCGAAGATGATCGGCTCGCAGGGGAGCCTCCTGTCGCGCAGCAACCGCATCAGCAACGCCAAGTTCAAGCAGGCGACCGGTTGGTCGCCGCAGGTCCCGTCGCAACGCGAAGGCTGGCCGTTGATCGTCGCCGAGATGGGTTTGTGACGCGCACCCGCTGGGTCCAGGTGCTCCTCGGCTTCAACCTCGTGACCCTGTTGCCCCTGGCGGTCTGGCCGCTGGCGTCACCGCGCAACTTCTACGACAAGTTCCCTGGCGGGCCGTACCACTGGATCGACATCAACGGCCCCTACAACGAACACTTCCTGCGCGACTTCGGCGCCCTCAACGCCGCGCTCGTCGTGATCCTCATCTTTGCGCTGTGGAAGCCCACCACCTCGCTGCTGCAGGCGACCGGCTTGGCGCTGGCGGTGTACGCGTTGCCGCACGCGATCTACCACCTGTCGCATCTCGACGTGTACAAGTCGAGTGAGAAGTTCATCGCCACTGCGCCGCTCGTGTTGCAGTTCGTGATGGGCCTTGCCGTCGTGTGGCTGAGCTCGGCTCGGACGTCCCTGCGCACGACGTAGCAATCCAGGTGGTATCGCTGGAGGTGTGAAGTTCCTCCGCTACGCCGCGCTCGTCGTGCTTGCCTTCGCGTTCCTGCCGACGTCGCCCGCACGCGCCGCCGGACCCGCGTACGTCTCGATCGTCGCCGGCCGCTCGTTCTTCCAAGGCGCCGACCTCGCCTGCAACCCGTACCCGGGCAGCGTCGACCTGCTGACGGTCGCGCAGCGCCTTCACGACCGCACGCGACCTATCTCGGTGTACGGGGAGATCCAAGGCGACTTCATCAAGAGCGGCACGCGCTACTGCCCGGGCCGGCGTGGCTATCACGACATCTATCCGACGTGGCAGGACTTGGCGACGCTGCGCGACTCGTACGGCTGGTCCTTCGGCAGCAACGGCCGTGACCTCAACTACATGACGCGTGGGAACCGGACGCCGGCGCAGCTATGGAACACCAGCTGCGGCGCGCTGCGCGATCTCCGAGCGCACGGCCATACGCGCGGCTGGTCGCTGTTCGCCTACCCCGGTGGTGGCGACCCCGACGACGTGTCGGACGCCGTGCAGCACGACTACGTGTCGCAGTGCTTCGGCTTTGGCCGCAAGTACGACAACACCGCGCCCTACGAGACGAACCAACGCAGCGACGAAGGCTCCAAGAGCGCCAACCCGCTCGGGTGGCAGTGGACGCACAACATCTACGGCGGCCTGTGCAACCTCGCCGGCGACCCGTGCGCGTCACAGACGGTGTCACCGATGTGGCATTACGAGAACCCGGCCGCCTTCGCCGCGTTGCTGTCGCCTGCGGCCGATAGCTGGTCTGTGTTGCAGTTCCACGTGTTCGTCGAGGGCTCCCGGCTCAGCGGCGCCGACGATCACTGGGACTGCACGAGCGCCGACTGGCGCGCCCACTGGTCGAGCCGCCCCGAGCTGTACTGCTGGAGTGACTTCGTGAAGGCGCTCGACTCCATCCCCGCGACCGTTACCGTCGCCGACCCGGCAACCGTCGCCACGGCGTGGGGTCGTACGTTGCCGGCGCCGCGTGTGACGCGCGCGTCGCCGACCGCAGGAGGCGCGGGAACCCAAGTCGTGCTGTCGACGGCCAACGTGCGCGCCGTCGGTTCGCCGTCGAACGCGTTCATCAGCGGCAACGGGCTCACCGTGAAGTTCGGCGCCACCAAAGCGACCGTCGTCAGCGCCAGCGCGACCTCGGTCACCGTCAAGGTGCCGTCGCTCGCCGCGTCGGGGCCGACACCGATAACGCTCGTCAACGCCGACGGAACGTCGACGAAGGCGACAGGTTTGTTTACGTATCGGTAGCTACGCGTTGGAGAGGTCGGCTTCCTTGACGGAGCAGTCGCGGCCGAACACGAGGGCGCGGTCGAACGACTTGAGGAACCAGCGGTCGTGACTCACGGCGACGACCGTGCCTTCGTAGGCCGCCAGCGCGTCCTCGAGTGCTTCCGCGGACACGAGGTCGAGGTTGTCGGTCGGCTCGTCGAGCAGCAGCAGCGTCGCGCCGCTCAGTTCGAGCAACAGCACTTGCAGGCGCGCCTGCTGTCCGCCGCTCAACGTTTCGAAGGGCTGATCGGCGGTCGTCTGCAGCTCATAACGCCGTAGGCGCGCCATGGCCTGGCCGAGGTTGAGACCGCGCGCCTTGAGGATGTCGACGACGGTGTTGCCCATCAGTTCGGGATGGTCGTGGGTCTGCGAGAAGTGGCCGGGCACGACGCGCGCGCCGAGTTCGACTTTGCCTTCGTGGCCGATGGTCTCGCCGGCGAGCAGCTTCAGGAAGTGCGTTTTGCCGGTGCCATTCGGACCGATGATGGCGACGCGCTCGCCGAACCAAATCTCGCCGCTGTACGGATCGGTGAGCCCGTCGATCGCCAGATCTTCGAGGATGACGACGCGCTTGCCCGTGCGCCCGCCTTCGAGCTTCATCGTGATGTTCTGTTCCTTCGCCGCTTCCGGCGGCGGGCCCTCGGCCTCGAAGCGCTTGAAGCGCGTCTCGGCGGCGCGGGCGCGCGCCGCGTTGGCGTCTGACATGCCGGCCCGGATCTTCATGATGCGCATGTAGTTCTTGAGCCGGTCGCGTTCGTCTTGCCAACGACGGAAGTCGTCGTCGAGCTTGGCCAGTCGCGCTTGGCGCGCCGCGTGATACGTCGCGAAACCCTCGCCGTGCACCCACGCGCCCGATCCTTCGAGCGTCAGGACGCGCTTCGCGCTGTCGGCGAGGAGTTGGCGGTCGTGCGTGACGTAGAGCACCGTCTTGGTCGTGGCGCGCAGTTGTTCGGCCAGCCAGTTCTTGCCGCGTACGTCGAGGAAGTTGTCGGGCTCGTCGAGCAGCAACACGTCGGCGTCGCCGCGCAGGAGCACGTCGAGCGCGAGGCGCTTCTGCTCGCCGCCCGAGAACGTGGTCAGCGGCCGCGTCGCCACTTCGCTGTAGGGCTTGCGAATGGCCGAGAGGCACGCGGCGTCCCACACGATCTCGAGTTCGTAGCCGCCGACGTCGCCCCACGTCGTGACGGCCCTCGCCACGCGCAGGCCGTTCGCTTCCGACGGGTCTTGCGCCAGCGCGCGCTCGGCGGCGCTCAGCTCGAGCGCGGCGCGCATCTGGCGGGGCTCGGCCAGCGAGACGAGTAGGTCGTGTGCCGTGTCGTGTTGGCCGCGCATGCCGACGAGCTGACGCATGACGCCGAGGCGCCCGTCGACGCGGATCTTGCCCTCGAGCGGCTTGTCGTCGCCCGCCAGCAGCCGCAGCAACGTCGTCTTGCCGACGCCGTTGTCGCCGACGAGTGCGGTGACGGATCCGTTGCCGATGCTGAACGACACGTCTTTGAACAGCGTGCGGCCACCGGGGACCTGGTACGCCAGCTTGTCGACGGAAATTGCACCCACGGGGGTGCGAGGGTATTAGGCCGTGGCGGGCTTCCTGCGCACTTTTCTGACCGGCTGGGGTTCTTCGACGACCTCGGCTTCGGTCGACCAGTGTGCGAGACCGGCCATCCCGGCGAGGGCAAATACCGCGGAAGCGATGTATGCGACATCGGCGATGTAACGCGTGTGGTCGCTGAACCCGCTCATCGTGACGTTCGTCTGCATCAACGCGCGCAACGAGTTGCCGCGTGACAGGGCGTCGCGCGCCGCCGGCGTCGCCACGCCTTGCTGCAGCAACGCTTCGATCCGTTCGCCGAGGAAGTTGCTGGCGTAACACTTCGCCTGCCCCGGCGTCAGCACCATCTTGCTGGCGTTGGCGGCGATACAGGGCACGGCGCGCTCCTGGTCGGTCAGGACGTCCCGCGCCGGGAAGGCGACGTTGAGGTCGCGGATCTGCGTTGCGGTGCTGCTGTCGATGAAGCGGGCGTTGTCCGCCATCACGAACCCCACGACCGCCAGCAGGGCGGCAGCCGCGAAGAACCCAATACTGAACACAACGTCAATCGGCCGACGGTGCATCTGAACTTGTCTCCTCTGAATCGCCGCCACCGGTTTCGCCCCCAGGCGGTAGCACCGATTGTCGGTAGATCGGCAGATGGTCGATAGGGCCGAACGTCGGTTACCGCCGAGTAAACGGCCTCGAAATAAATCGCAGGCGCGACACCGGACACCCCGGGCAGAATCGTGCAAACCATGCATCTGCAGGCGCTTTGGCGCGTCCGTAGCTACGTCCGGCCGCATCTGCGGACGATGGTTTTGATGACCTTCGCGGCGATCGCGGGGACGGTCGTCGCCGCCCGTCTTCCGTTCATCACGCAGCGCATGATCGACGGCCCACTGAAGCACGGCGACCGGCCCGGCGTCGCGCCCCTCGCGCTCCTGGCGCTGGCGGTCGGCCTCGTCGACGGCATCCTCGCCTTTGCCCGCCGCCTGATGCTCGCCTACGCCGCCACCGACCTCGAGACGGCGATGCGCGACGACTTCTACGCGCACGTCCAGCGACTCGACCTCGCGTTCCACGACCGCTGGCAAACGGGTCAGCTGCTGTCGCGGGCGAACAGCGACGTCTCCGTCATCCGCCGCTTCATCGGCTTCGGGCTCGTGTTCCTCTTCGTCAACACGTTCACGTTCCTCTACGTGGTCGGTGTCCTGGCGACGCGCCACGTCGGGCTCGCGCTGCTCACCTTCGTCGGCTTCCTGCCGGTCATCTACATCTCGCACGAGTTCAACCGCTCCTATGGAACGGTCACGCGGCGCGTGCAGGACCAGATCGGCGACCTCACGACGCAGATCGAAGAGGCGGCACAGGGCGTGCGCGTCATCAAGGCGTACGGCCGGCGCGAGACGATGCTCGCCAAGTTCATGGCGGCGTCGCGCGACATCCACGACACGTCGATGGAACAGACGCGACTGCGCGCGCGCTTTTTCGGGCTGCTGGGCCTCGCGCCGAAGCTCGTGCAGGCAATGGTGCTGCTGGCCGGCGCGTACGCGGTGTCGCACGGCTCGCTGTCGCCGGGCAACCTCGTCGCCTTCTTCTCGCTGCTGATCCTGTTGGTGTGGCCCGTCGAGTCGTTGGGCGAGATCCTGTCGATGGGCGAAGAGGCGGCGACCGCGGCGCAGCGCATCTACGAAGTGTTCGACACGCCCGCGACGATCGCCGACGCGCCCAACGCGATCGAGGCGCGCGACGCCGGCCCCGCGCACGTGCGCTTCGAGAAGGTCGGCTTCACGTTCCCGGGCGCGGACAAGCCGGTGCTGCGCGGCGTCGACCTCGACGTGCATCCCGGCGAGACCCTCGCACTCGTGGGGGCAACGGGTTCGGGCAAGACGACGCTGCTGGCGATGATCGGCCGGCTCTCCGACGCGACCGAAGGCCGCGTGACGCTCGACGGCGTCGACGTGCGCCAGCTCACGCTCAAGTCATTGCGGTCGCGCGTGTCTGTCGCCTTCGATGACCCGACGCTGTTCTCGGCGTCGGTGCGCGAGAACGTGTTGCTGGGCGCGCCTGAACTGGGCGACGACGAGCTGAACGAGGCGCTCGAAGTCGCCAGCGCGTCCTTCGCCCACGACCTCCCGTGGGGTCTCAACACGCGCGTGGGGGAGCAAGGCATCTCGTTGTCGGGCGGCCAGCGCCAGCGCCTCGCGTTGGCGCGTGCGGTGGTCGGCAAGCCCGCGGTGCTCGTCATGGACGACCCGCTGTCCGCCCTCGACGTGCGCACCGAGCAAGCGGTGCACGAAGCGCTGCACAAGGTGCTGCTCGACGTCACCGCCATCATCGCGGTGCACCGCCCGTCGACCGTGGCGCTCGCCGACCGCGTCGCGTTCCTGCACGAGGGCCGCATCGCGGCCGTCGGCACCCACGAAGAACTGCTCGCAACGAACGCGGCGTACGCCGCGGTCATCGGCGACGAACCCGAAGTGCTCGACCACGACGCAGAGGAGGTGGCCTAAATGGGTGATGACTGGAGGGGCGTCGCCCCCGAAGACATCGACGAGGTCACGTCCACCCTCGGCGCGTTCCTGCGCGGCCGGAGCAAGCGCCTGCTGTTCTCGCTTCTCAAGCCGCACAAGCGCCAGCTGTGGGAGTCGGTCGGCGTCATCACGATGTACAGCCTGTGCAGCCTCGCCGGGCCGTACCTCGTCAAGCGCGCCATCGACGACGGCATCCCGCGCATGCTCGGCCCTTCGAAGAGCCCGACGTTCTTGTTCGTCACCGTCGTGTTGTTCGTGCTGTGCGCCGTCATCGCCGCGGTGTCCGACTACTCGTTCAACCTCCTTACCGGCAAGATCGGTCAGAAGGTCCTGCTCGAACTGCGTCGCCGTCTCTTCGACCACTTCCAACGGCTGAGCATTTCGTTCCACGAGCGCTATACGTCCGGCCGCGTCATCTCGCGGCTCACCTCCGACGTCGACGCGCTCGCCGAGTTGCTCAACTACGGCCTCACGACGCTGTCGTGGTCGGTGCTCTACCTCATCGGGATCACCGGGTTCATGTTCCTGATCGACGTGCCGCTCGCGCTCGTGTCGATGTGCTCGTTGCCGTTCATCATCGCCCTCACGTGGTGGTTCCGGTCGCGCTCGGCGCTGGCGTATCGCGCCACGCGCGAGGGCGTCACCGGCGTCATCGTGCAGTTCGTCGAGACGGTTGGCGGTATGCGCGCCGTCGCCGCGTTCCGTCGCGAGCCGCGCAACGACGAGATCTTCGCCGAGCTCGACGACAAGTATCGCCGCGCCAACCAGTGGTCGATGCGCCTCGGCGCGATCTACGGCCCGGGTTCGCGCGTCGTGGGCAACTGCGCAGCGGCGGGCCTGCTGCTCGTCGGCGGCTGGCGCGCGATCAGCGGTGACATCACCGTCGGCACGCTGGCGGCGTTCCTGCTCTACATCAAGCAGCTGTTCGAGCCGGTGCAGGAACTGTCGCAGTTCTATTCGATCTTCCAGTCGGCGGCGGCCGCGCTCGAGAAGCTGTCGGGCGTGCTGGAGGAGCCGCCGACGGTGCTCGAGCCGCTTGTGCCCGCCGACGCGTCGAACCTGCACGGCGGCGTGCGCTTCGACCACGTCACCTTCGAGTACCGCAGCGGCCGTCCCGTGCTGCACGACATTGATCTGTCGATCGAAGCCGGCTCCACCGTCGCGCTCGTCGGTCGTACGGGCGCCGGCAAGTCGACGATCGCCCGTCTGCTGTCGCGGTTCTACGATCCGAGCGAGGGCGCGGTGCTGCTCGACGGCATCGACCTGCGCGACCTCGCCGACGACGACCTGCGCCGCGCCGTGGTCGCAGTGACGCAGGAGTCGTTCTTGTTCGAAGGAACTATCGCCTGGAACATCGGCCTCGGCCGTCCGGGCGCGTCACGCGACGACATCGAAGCCGCGGCGCGCGCCATCGGCGCGCACGAGTTCATCTGCGCGCTGCCCGAGGGTTACGACACCGACGTCGCCAAGCGCGGCGGTCGTCTCTCGTCGGGACAGAAGCAGTTGGTGTCGTTCGCCCGCGCGTTCCTCGCCGATCCGAAGGTGCTCATCCTCGACGAGGCGACGTCGTCGCTCGACCTGCCGACGGAACGACTCGTGCAAGCCGCGCTCGACACGCTGCTCGCCGATCGCACCGCGGTGATCATCGCCCACCGCCTGTCGACCGTCGAGATCGCCGACCGAGTCCTCCAAATCGACGACGGCCGCATCGTCAACGACGGCCCCCCCGACGCCGTCCTCCCCAACCTCCGCATCGCCTAGCGAGCGCCCCGAACAACCCCGGCAACCCCGAACTGGTAGGACGAGTGCGCCATTAATGGCGCACTCGTCCTACCAATTCGCTTAGGGGCGGGTGGCTTCGGCGGCGATGCTCGACAGGGCGACGCCGCGGCGGGCTTCGCGGATCATGTTTCGGTCGAGGCCGTTGGTGAGGTAGATGAACGACAGGCCCGACTCGGGGTCGGCCCACGCGATCTGACCGCCGGCGCCGTTGTGGCCGAAGGTGCCGGGCGACTGCGTCTTGCCGAAGCCGCGCATGCTCGCCTTGCCGTCGTCGCCGGCGATGACGAGGCCGGCGGTGCGGTTGGCCGGCGTGTTGAACAGCGGGTCACCGAACGTGTTGCGGACGTTGGTCTTCACGTCGTGCAGCACGTCGGGATCCCAGATGCCCTTCGTGTTGTGCAGCAGCTCTTGGTAGAAGCGCGCGTAGTTGCGCGCCGTCGTGACGCCGCCACCGCCGGGCACGCCGAGGGCGCGCCGCTTGGGCTCACCGAGACTGATCAACGCTTCCGGCGTCACTTCGGTGACGGGCAGCTCCCGGATGCCGAGGAGCTTCTCGAGCTCGTCGGGCGAGATCGGATCGCCGACGTGCTGCAGCTCGGCGATGTTGTCGCTGTCGCTCTCGGGGATACCGAGGATGCGCGGCAGCCCGATCGGCTTCGTCGCGCGCTCTTCGATCACGTCGAGGAAGTTCTGTCCCGTCGCCACTTCGATCAACTCCGCCAGCACCCAGTGCGCCGTGGTGGCGTGGTACTCGTAGCGCGTCCCGGGCTCCCAGTTCGTCTTCCAGTTGGCGAAACGGGCGCGCCGGCCTTCCGAGGTCGCCATGTCGAGATCCCAGCCGTTGCGCGGGAAGCCTGACGTGTGGAGCATCACCTGTTCGACGGTGATGTTTTCCTTGCCGTTCGTGGCGAACTCGGGGATGTAGTCGGCGACGAGCGCGTCGAGCTTGATCGAACCTTCGCCGAGGCACGTCCACACCGTCGACGCCACGAGCGCCTTCGTCGCCGAGAAGATCGTGTAGCGCGTGTCTTCGTCGGCGTCGCCGAGCGCGCCTGACGCCACGATTTCGCCGTCGAGGCCGAACGCCCACTGGCACGACGGCAACAGCCCGCTGTCGATCTCGCGCGCGACGCGCTCTTCGAACCGATCCACGTTGATCATGAGGTCACCTCGTATCGCTTGATTCCGTTTTCGACGTGCATGTCGGCTCGACCGGCTTGGCGCAGCCACTCGAGGTGGGCATAGCACTCGCCGTCGGCCATGTGCCCGATCTTGTCGGGGTGGAACAGGAACTGCGACAGCTCGCGCACTGTCGCCGGCTTGCCCAATTCGAGCGAGCCCTTGCGCAAGCGATCGAACCGTTCCTCGTGGTGCTCGATGATCTCCTTGCATCGCTTCGCCGAGTCCTCGATGACGACACCGTGCGCCGGCAGCGCCGCATCCACCGACGGCAGCGCCGCGGTGCGTTCGAGCGACGCGAAATAGTCGAGCAGCGGATTTGTCCCACTGGCGATGCCGGAGATGTACGGCGTGATGTGGGGCAGCACGTGGTCGCCAGAGAACACGAAGCCGCCCTCCGGATCGTGAATGCAGAGGTGGTCGAGCGTGTGCCCGGGAGTGTGCACCGCGAACATGTCGCGACCGGCGAGACGCATTACGTCACCGTTGCGCACGCGCCGCGCCGGCTCGGGCAACCGGTAGTTGCCGAACACGCGCGACCGCATCAGTCGGAACGCCAAGCGACGCCCACGCGGCGGGCCCATCTCGCGCTTCTCGCCGTCCCACGGATTCGGCTCCATGAACGGGTTGCCTTCGGGCAACGACTCGTCGTGCGCGAGGTCGGTGTCGCCGTGATTGCACTGCGGCTGCGCGTTGTTCCAGAACGTGCGGAAGTTGTTGTGCGTGACGAGCTCCGCGTTTGCCTCGTTCGCCAACCGCCCCGCGCAACCGAAGTGGTCGGGGTGCGAATGGGTGACGATGACGGTGTGCACGTCGGTCACCTTGAACCCCGCCGTCTTCAGCCGCTGCTGGACGGCCTTCCACGTACTCGGCCCCGGCACGCCGACGTCGATGATGGCGAGGCCCCGGTCGTCGATGAGGCCGTACATGTTCACGTGCCGCAGCCCCGGCATCGCGATCGGCAGCTGCATGCGGATGACGTTCTTGCCGAGATCGGTGACGGTTTCCTCGGCGGGGGCCTGCTCGCTCTTGCGGTAGGTGGGTTCAGGCATGTGCCGGGCACGCTACTTGACCGGTCGGTCAAGTTGCGGCGAGAGTTCACGACATGAAGATCTCAACCGGAGTGAACTACGCGGGCGACGTCGTGGCCGCCGCTGATCAGGTCGCCAAGCTCGAGGCCGCCGGCATCGACACCGTCTGGATCGCCGAGGCCTACTCCTTCGACGCGGTGAGCCTGATGGGGTACCTCGCGGCCAAGACGAGCACCGTCAACATCGGCTCCGGGATCCTCAATATCTATTCGCGCACGCCGTCGTGCCTCGGCCAGACCGCGGCTGGCCTCGACGCCGTCAGCAACGGCCGCGCCATCCTCGGCCTCGGCGCGTCCGGCCCGCAGGTGATCGAAGGGTTCCACGGCATTCCGTATGACCGGCCCCTGGCGCGCACGCGGGAGATCATCGAGATCTGCCGGATGATGTGGAAGCGCGAGCCCGTCGAGCACAAGGGCATCTACAACCTCCCGTTGCCGGAGGGTCAGGGCACGGGCCTCGGCAAGGCGCTCAAGCTGATCAACCATCCCGTGCGTTCGCACATCCCGGTGTACGTGGCCGCCATTGGCGAGAAGAACGTCGCCATGACTGCCGAGATCGCCGACGGCTGGTTGCCGATCTTCTTCATGCCCGACAAGGCGAAGTCGGTGTGGGGCGACGCGTTGGCGAAGGGTCTCGCCAAGCGCTCGGCTGACCTGCCCGAACTCGACGTGGTCGCGGGCGGCATGCTCGCGATCGGCGACGGGCTCGAAGGCATGCGCGACTTCATGCGCCCGGCGTTGGCGCTGTACATCGGTGGCATGGGCGCACGCGGCAAGAACTTCTACAACGAGCTGGCGTGCCGCTACGGCTTCGAGAAGGAAGCCAAGGAGATCCAGGATCTCTATCTCGACGGCAAGAAGCAGGAAGCCGCGGCCGCAGTCCCCGCCGAGATGCTCGAGTCGATGACGCTCGTCGGCCCCGAGGGCTACATCAAGGAAAAGATCGCGGCATTCCGCGAGGCGGGCGTCACGAACCTCCAAGTGACCGCCGGTGGTCCGAACGCCATCAGCGACCTCGAAAAGCTCAAGGCCTGGGCCGACTAGTTGCTCACGATTCTGCTCCTCGCCGGGCTCGTGCTCGGCCCGCTCGTACTGGCGCGCGTTCCGCGACTGCCCGCGGCGCCCGGCCCCATCGTCGTGTCGTCCACCGCGACGGTCGACGTGACCGTGCTCGTCGATGGCAAGCCGGCCGAGCTGCCGACGCAGCGTCCGCTGCCGTCGAACACCGGCGGCGCCACCGTGACGATGGAGCCGACGGTGCAGTTGGCGACTCCGGAGGCGTTGCTCCGCATCGCGACCGCGCTCGAAGACCATCCCGTGATCGCCGTGTACCCGTGGCGCAAGACGGCGTCGCGCAAGGAGGCGCTGGCGACGTTCTTCGTGCTCTACGAGGCGATGACGATGGCCGCGTCCGCGCCGCCGACCGGGCTCGTGGCGCGCCGCGCCGACGCGGCGGCTGACGCCACCCCCGCCGTGTACCTCGGCGGCCACGTCGTAGCGGAACGCATCGCGCACGGGTGGTCGGAGCGCGCCACCCGCGAGGATCCGCGGAAGCTGTTGCTGACGATGGTGTTCTTCGTCGCCTGCGCGTTGTGCGCCGTGCGCTTCGTCGCCGATCGCAGTTGGGGAACGTTCGCGCTGTACGCCGCCGCGGTCTGCGCCATCAGCTTGTGCCTGCGACAGGTCGGCAAATTCGCCCGTCTCGCCACGATCGTCTACCCGGTGACGCTGCTCTACTGGGCCGCGATCTCACTCATCGCACCGTTGCGGCGCAAAGACAGAGGCAGCGAAAGCGCCCGGTAACCTGTAGGCCACGATGGCTGACGTTGGACCGAACGAATGGCTGGTCGAGGAGATGTTCGACCAGTACAAGGCCGACCCGAACTCGGTGCCCGAAAGCTGGCGCGAGTTCTTCACGGACTACCGCAAGGACGCGCCTTCGCCGGCGCCCGCGGCGCCGGCACCGCAAGCGTCGCCGACGGCGGCGGCTTCACCGGCCGCGGCAACAGGCACCGCTTCAGCGGCGCCGCCGGAGGCGGCAGAGGCTGAGCCCGACGGCGCTCCGATCCGGGGCGCGGCGGCGCGCATCGTCGCCAACATGGAGCAGAGCCTCGGTGTGCCGACGGCGACGTCGGTCCGCCAGGTCCCGGCGAAGCTGCTCGAAGTCAACCGCAAGATCCTGAACAACCACCTCGGGCGAACGCGCGGCGGCAAGGTCAGCTTCACTCACCTGATCGGCTACGCCGTCGTGCGCGCCGCCAACAAGATGCCGGTGATGAACTCGTCGTTCGTCGACGCGACGCCGGCGCGAGTGATCACGCACAAGAACCTCGGCCTCGGCTTGGCGGTCGACCAGACGAAGTCCGACGGCTCGCACACGTTGCTCGTGCCCGTCATCAAGAACGCGAACCACCTCGATTTCCACGGCTTCTGGCAGGCGTACGAGGACCTGATCCGCAAGGTCCGCACCGGCAAGATCACGCCCGACGACTTCGGCGGCGTGACGATGAGCCTCACGAACCCCGGCACGATCGGCACCGTCAGTTCGGTGCCGCGGTTGATGCCCGGGCAGGGAACGATCGTCGGCGTCGGCGCGCTCGACTATCCGGCGGAGTACCAAGCCGCCGACCCGTCGACGCTGGCGCGCCTCGGCGTGAGCAAAGTCATCACGCTCACGTCGACGTATGACCACCGCATTATCCAAGGCGCGGAGTCCGGCGAGTTCCTGCAGTGGATCCACAAGTTCCTCCTCGGCGAAGAGGGCTTCTACGACGACGTGTTCCGCGCGATGGGCGTGCCGTACGAGCCGGTGCGGTGGCGCCGCGACGCCACCGGCGACAGCCTCGACGAAGAACGCTCCCGCTACGCGAAGCAGGTCCACGTCCACACGCTGATCAACATGTATCGCGTGCGCGGTCACCTGATCGCCGACCTCGACCCGCTCGCCGCCAAAGAGCCGCACATGCATCCCGAGCTCGACCCCGCGACCTACGGGCTCACGCTGTGGGATCTCGACCGCGAGTTCTACGCCGACGGACTCGCCGGCCGCGACGTGATGACGCTCGGCGACATCCTCGGCATCCTGCGCGACGCGTACTGCCGCACGATCGGCGTCGAGTACATGCACATCCAGGAGCCCGACCAGAAGCGTTGGATCCAGGAACAGGTCGAGGGCGTGTCGACGCAACTACCGACCGACGAGCAGCAGTGGATCATGGAGCGCCTCAACGCCGCCGAAGCGTTCGAGAAGTTCTTGCACACGAAGTACGTCGGGCAGAAGCGGTTCGGTCTCGAAGGCGGGGAGTCGGCCATCCCATTGCTCGAGACCGTGATCGACGAGGCCGCGGCGGCCGGCGTCGGCGAGGTCGTGCTGGGCATGGCGCACCGCGGCCGGCTCAACGTGCTGACCAACATCATCGGCAAGAGCTATCGCGAGCTGT
>JBEEFR010000115.1:0-2915 GCA_041166285.1 Actinomycetota bacterium
AAGATGCCGGCGTTGTTGACCAGTACGTCGGGTGTGCCGAACTCGTCGATGGTGAACTGCAGCGCCGCCTGCCAGTCCTCCTCGAGTGTGACGTCGAGGTGCACGTACCGGCAGTTCTCGCCGATGCGCTCGGCCGTCGCCTTGCCTTCGTCGTCCAGCACGTCGCCGATGACGACGCGCGCGCCCTCACTGACGAACATCTCCGCTTCGGTCGCTCCCTGACCGCGGGCGCCGCCCGAGATCAGTGCGACCTTGCCGTCCAGTCGTCCCCCCATGGATGCCTCAGATCTGCTTGATGTGCCGGGCGTCGAGGTGCCCGAGCTCTCGGCGGTTTTCGAACAGCACGCGGTAACGGCGCCAGTTCATGCCGTTGGCGACGATGACCTTGCCTTTCATCCCCGCGGGGACGCCCGGCAAATCGGTCACGGCCTCGACCTTGTCGTGGACCTTGAGCATGAGACCGCTCAGGTCTTCGGTCGCGTACTTATGAGGTGCGTATTCCCGTGCCACGGCGTGCATCATGCCGCAACCAGAGGTTGCGACATGAACTAATCGACGCCGCCGTTGGCTCGGCGAGCAACCTCTGGTTGCGAGCCGAAGGGGTTAGGAGCCTGCTTCATCCAATGCTTGGGTGAGCGTGTTCCACGACAATGTCGCGCACTTGATGCGCACCGGGAACTTCACGACTCCCTGGAGCGCCTCGAGATCGCCGAGCTTGACCTCCGCGTCAGCGGCTTGTTCCTCGGGCGTGCCCTCGTCGCCTTCCAGGCGCGACTCGTGGATGTCCATCATCGACTTGAACGCCCGCACGAGCGCGCGCACTTCGGCGACCGTCTTGCCTTTGATGGCCGCGGACATCATCGACGCGGACGACTGGCTGATCGAACAGCCTTGTCCGCCGATCTTCACATCGGTCACGGCGTCGCCGTCGACCCGGAGGTACAGCACGATCTCGTCGCCACACAACGGGTTGTAACCCTCGACCTTGGTCGCAGGCGGTGTGTCCAACTCGCCCTTGTTCCGCGGCGAGCGGTAGTGGTCGAGGATGATCTCGCGGTAGAGGTCTTCGAGGCCGGCCATGTCGGGTTTCCTTGCTAGCAGAACATCGCGTCGGCGTCGGCCAACGCGGCGATGAGGGCGTCGACGTCCGACGCGTCGTTGTAGACGTAAAACGACGCGCGCGCCGTCGCCGGAACTTTGAGGCAGCGCATCAGCGGTTTGGCGCAGTGATGCCCGGCGCGCACGCATACGCCGTGCTGATCGAGCACCTGCGCGAGGTCGTGCGGGTGGACGCCCTTGTATTCGAACGAGAACACGCCGGTGCGGTGCTCGACGTTATGCGGGCCGTGGACAACCGAGTCGGTGCCGAAGCGGTCGCGGAAGGCGTCGAACGCGTACTGCGTCAACTCCATCTCGTGTTTGCGAACCGCGCCCATACCAAGCGCACCCAAGTAGTCGATGGCGGCACCCAGGCCGATCGCCTCCGCGATGGGCGGCGTGCCGGCCTCGAACTTCCACGGGATGTCGTTGGCCTCGAAGCCGTCGAGGCGAACGTCGCGGATCATCTCGCCGCCGCCGAGGAACGGCGGGATCGCTTCGAGAATTTCGCGGCGCGCCCACAGGCCGCCGATGCCGGTCGGGCCGAGCATCTTGTGGCCCGTCCATCCGAACGCGTCGCAGCCGAGCGCGTGTACGTCGGTGGCGATGTGCGGCGCCGACTGCGCGCCGTCCACGAACACCACCGCGCCCACTGCGTGTGCAGCGTCGGCGATGCGGCGAATGGGGTTGAGCGTGCCGAGCACGTTCGACGCCGCGGTCACGCCGACGAACTTCACTCCGTCGAGCAACAAGTCGAGATTCGACAGGTCGAGGTATCCGTCGTCGGTGACGTCGAGGTAGCGGATCTCGACGCCGAGCTGCGGGGCCAGCATCAGCCACGGCACCAACATCGCGTGGTGCTCCATTGTCGTGAGCAATACGGCGTCGCCGGCCTTCAGGTTCTGGCGACCCCAGCTCTGCACGAACAGGTTCGACGCCTCCGTGACGTTCTTCGTGAACACGATCTCGGCGTCGTCGGTTGCTCCGAGGAACCGTGCGACCTTGCCGCGCGCCTCTTCGTACTCGCGCGTCGCTTCTTCGGCGATCGTGTAGACGCCGCGGTGCACGTTGGCGTGCGTCGTCTCGTAGTAGCGCGTCATCGCGTCGAGCACCGCTGTGGGCTTCTGCGACGACGACGCGCTGTCGAGGTAGACGAGCTTGCCGTCGTTGAAGATCGGAAAGTCCTTGCGGATCAGGTCGACGTTCACGCTCGGAAGCCTTCGTAGCCCTCGGACTCCAGTGTCTCCGCGAGTTCTGGTCCGCCGCTCTTGGCGATGCGGCCTTCGAAGAGCAGGTGGACGACGTCGGGCTTCAGCTCGTCGAGGATGCGTTGGTAGTGCGTGATGACGACGACCCCGAGTTCGGGCCGGGCGGCGCGCACGGTGCGTACCCCGTTGGCGACGACGCGCAGCGCGTCGATGTCGAGGCCCGAGTCGGTCTCGTCGAGGATCGCAACTTCGGGTTCGAGGATCGCCATCTGGAGAATCTCGTTGCGCTTCTTCTCGCCGCCGGAGAACCCCTCGTTGAGATAGCGGTCGCCGAAGCTCGGATCCATGTCGAGCTTCTTCATCCACTCCATGATCGACAGGCGCAACTCGAGGACCGATAGGTCGACGCCCTTGCGCTGCGACAGCGCTTGGCGAAGGAACTGCACGACGGGGACGCCCGCGATCTCTTCCGGATACTGGAACGCGAGGAACATGCCGGCTTTGGCGCGCACGTCGGTGGGCCAGTGGGTGACGTCGTCGCCCTTGAAGAAGATCTTGCCGTCGGTGACCTCGTAGTCGGGGTTGCCGAGCACCGTGTTCGCCAGCGTC
>JBEEFR010000116.1:0-5717 GCA_041166285.1 Actinomycetota bacterium
TCCGAATTCGGCCGCGCAGTGAAACACGAAATCGAAAGGGCCCAATTCGTCGAACACGCGCTGTAGCTGGCGAAATTCGGCGACGTCACACCGCACGTAATTTGCATCGGGGTCACCCTCTAGGGAGAAGCCAACCTGCTGGCGGGAGTGCGCCAGGTCACAACCGACGACTACGTGGCCACGAACGCGTAGTTCGTTGGACAGTTCCGCGCCGACCGTGCCGAGGCTTCCCGTGACCAGAATCCGAATGCGGTCTTTCGAGTCTGTCAACGCCGTACCTTCCCGCGCCCTCAGCGCGTCGAGTCTTCGCTGTCAGCGTAGGGTCGCTGGGGCACGCCAAAGCGGTTCTCTGTCGTCATGAGGACGTACTCACTGAGCACCGATAATTTTCCAAGCAACGGCTCAACCGAAATCGCGCCGGCGAAGACGCGCCGCTCTCTCAGACCCGCGATGTCGTGCACTCGATCTTCGGCGCGGGTCATCGGTCGGCTCGGCTGGCGACGGATTACACACAAAAGCGTCACCGAATGAACGCGCGAGATTTTCTGGTAATCGTGTCCATGTCGGCTGTCGCCGTTCGTCGTGGGGGCAACTCAATCAAAGGAGAGCCCAATGAAGTACCTGCTTTTCATCTGCACCGACGAGGCGACCGAGGCCGAGAACGCGACAGCCGACCGCACGGGTGAATACGCCAAGTGGGCGCAGGAGGCGGCGACGCGTGGCGTGCTCGTCGGCGGTGAGCGTCTGCGTCCGACCACCGACGCCACCACCGTCCGTGTGCGCAACGGCGAGCTGCTCGTGGCCGACGGTCCTTTCGCCGAGACCAAGGAACAGATCGGTGGCTACTTCGTCATCGACGTCCCGAACATCGACGACGCCGTCAAGGCCGCATCGATGCTGCCGGGCGCGCATGACGGAACGATCGAGGTTCGCCCGATTTGGGAGATGTAAGCGCCGCAGTCGCCGCCGCCTTTCGTGACGAGTGGGGCCGAATAATTTCGAGCCTCATTCGCACGACGGGCGACTGGGACGTCGCCGAAGAAGCGGCGCAGGACGCGTTCGCGCAAGCGCTCGAGAAGTGGGCCGTCGACGGCGTCCCGCGGTCGCCGGGCGCGTGGCTTACGACGGTGGCACGCAACCGGGCGCTCGATCGTCTCCGTCGCGACAAGACACGCGCATCGAAGTATCAGGAGATCGCTGTGACCACCGACGACGAACCTGGAGAGAACCACGCGGTCGTCGACGATCGACTGCGCCTCATCTTCACTTGCTGCCACCCGGCGCTGCCGCTCGAGGGACAGGTAGCGCTGACGTTGCGCACCCTCGCGGGACTGACGACCGCCGAGATCGCGCGTGCGTTTCTCGTGCCTGAACCGACGATGGCGAAGCGGCTCGTGCGCGCCAAGGCGAAGATCCAAAACGCGGGTATTCCGTATCGCGTGCCGCCCCCCGATTTGCTGGCGGAGCGCACGCACGCGGTGCTCGGCGTGCTCTACCT
Source organism: Actinomycetota bacterium (assembly GCA_041166285.1). GTDB lineage: Bacteria > Actinomycetota > Acidimicrobiia > Acidimicrobiales > JACCXE01 > JACCXE01. The sequence continues at coordinate 1,499 of JBEEFR010000116.1, forward strand.
GTTGTTCAACGAGGGCTACAGCGCGACATCGGGTGACGACGTCGTGCGCGCGCACCTGTGCGACGAAGCGATTCGTCTCGCCACCGCGCTCACGGCGTTGATGCCCGACGAGCCCGAGGCCGTCGGCCTGCTCGCGCTCATGCAGCTACACGACGCGCGCCGCGCCGGACGCGTCGACGCGCACGGCGATCTGTTGCCGCTCGAGGAACAGGACCGCAGCACGTGGGACCTCGACGTCATCCGCGCCGCGATCGCGCGGCTCGAAGCGGCTGAGCGCGTCGGCGAACGCGGCCCGTATCAAGTGCAAGCGGCGATCGCTGCGTGTCACGCGATCGCACCCGTCGCTGCCGCGACCGACTGGGCACGCATCGCCGCGCTTTACGACCAACTCGTCGGGATGATCCCGTCGCCAATCGTGCGGCTCAATCGTGCGGTCGCCGTGGGCATGGCGGTAGGACCGGAGGCGGCGTTGGCGCTGCTCGACGAACTCGCCGACGAGTTGTCGGGCTTCCATCTGTTCCATGCAACGCGCGGCGACATGCTGCGTCGCATGGGCTCGTACGGAGCCGCCATCGACGCGTTCAGCTCGGCGATGGAACTCGCGCCAACCGGCAGCGAGCGCCGCTTCCTGCGCCGCCGGATCGACGAACTCGGGTACCCCAAAAATTGACCCTTGCGAACATGCGTTCGACCTGGTTGAGTCGGAGTAGTGCAGGAATTCCTCATCTCCGGGTTGCGGCGGCTGGTCGAGAAGACGGCTGACGACTTTGATCCGGCGTTGCTGTCTGGGCTCACTGCAGCACGCGCGATCGAGGAGTGGGCGGCGATCGAGAAGATTGCGTGTGCGCAGAAGTTGCGCGCGGCGACGCGGGCCGAGGAGGTCGGGCTCGACGCCGAGGGCATCGTCGGGGACGCGTCGGGTGTGCCCACTGGCATAGCGCGTCGCCAAACGCGCGCGGCGCGCAAAGCGAAAGGGAAGACAAAGGACGCTTTCGACAAGGGGAAGTTGTCGCCGACGGAGGTAGGCGCGATCGCCGACGCCGCGGAGGCGAACCCCGACGCGGAGGAATCGCTGTTGGAGCTGGCCGAGACGGGCACGACCGCGCAGCTCCTCGATGCATGCGAGCGCATCAAGCGCGAGGCGATCAACGACGCGGAGTTGGCGAAGCGGCAGCGTCAGGCGCGGTTCTTCCGCAGCTGGAAGGACTCATTGGGCATGACGCGGTTCTCAGGCGCGTTGGAGCCGCTAGTTGGCGCAAAGTTGCTAGCCGAGCTCAATCGCCGCGCCGACCGGCTGTTCCGCGCCCAGTCCCGCGCCAAGGGCGCGATCGACACGGTCGAGCAGCGCATGGCCGACGGTTTGGCCGGGATGCTCGACGAGTTGGCCGGTTCGGGCGACGGGAAACGTCGCGGGCCACGCACCGTCGTGCGGGTCATCGTGTCCAAGAGCGCCCTCGAGCGCGGGTGGGTCGACCCAGGCGAGAAGTGCGAGACAGCGGAGGGCGACCACCTGCCCATGAGCGCCATCGACGACGCATTGCGCGATAAGGACACCTTGGTGCAAGAGGTCGTGATCGACGGAGTCGACGTGCAGAGCATTCGCACGATGAAGAAGTACATCCCGAAGCGGCTGCGCGACGCGTTAGAAGCGACGGGCGTGTGCTGCGTCGTGCCGACGTGCAACCGTACGCACAACCTCCAGATCGACCACACCGCCGAACGACGCGACGGTGGGCCGACGACACTGGCCAACCTTGCATGGCTTTGTCCCTACCACCACCGACTCAAAACAGCGCGGCTGTACGACCTGTGGCGCGACGAGCAAGCACAGTGGCACTGGGAAGTCGCACGCGCCCGAGCGCCCGCGATATGACGCGCCGCGCCCGGCGCGCCGCGCCTAGATCTCCCACTCGGCATCGTCGGTGTAACGCGACGGGTTCGTCGCGTCCCAGCCGCCGCGCACGTCGGCGAGTTGGTCCGCGGTAATGCGGGCGCGCCAGGCGTCGGCCATCGCCGCGGTGTTGCGCGTCGTGCCGGTGGGATCTTCGGCGCCGCGCGTGATGGTGCCTTCGGTGGAGGCGCCGAGCGCAGCGGCGACGTCGTCGGTCCATGTGAGGCCGGCGATTTCGTACAGATCGCGAAAGATCGGTTCGGGGTTTCGGCAGACGTCCTCGTACGCGACGAGGGCGGTGGGACCGACGGCCTCAGCGCGTGCGAGCGCGATGCCCTGGATGGCACCGATGCGCGCCCAAAAGTTCTCTGCCACATCGGGCAGTGACGTTCCCGGAAGGAAGCGTTGTTGGTAGATCCCGTCCCATCCCCAGCCGCGCTCGTGGAGGCTGACGGCCACCGCCGCGGGGTGGCGCACGATGTACACGAGCGTCGGCGACAGCGTGCGCACGTACCACTCGACGGCGAGCGGGTTGACCTCCTTGATCACGACGCGCTTGCCGAGTCGCGCGACGAGCGACAGCGGCTCGACGGTCGCTGGCCCGAACGCCGGCACCCCCGCCGACGCGAACCGCAGCGGCCACACATACGACGGCGGCGGGTTGTCGGGGTCGACTTCGAAGAATGTGGCGCGGTGCTGCTCGGCGACGTGTACCTCGCTCACGGGCTCGTTGAAGTACAGCGCGTTGGGCGCGTCACCGAGCGTGCGGCCGACCCACGTCGTGCCGCTGCGCGGCATCCCCAAAACCAAAATCGGCGGACGGCGGACGGGCACAGCCCGCCCCAACCACAAACTGGCGCGCCCGTAGCGCGCCCAAGATTTCAACGCACCCAGGTGTCGAGCAGTTCGCTGCCGCGCTCGGCCCACTCTTCAGCGGTGATGGCGTGACGGACGTGGTCTTCCCACACGCCGTTGATCTCGAGGTAGCGCGTCGCCACGCCCTCTTCGCGAATGCCGAGCTTCGCCATCACGCGCCGCGACGGCGCGTTGCGCGGGATGATCGCCACCTGCACGCGGTGCAAGCCGAGCTCTTCGAACGCGAACCGCAACACGACAACGACGGCTTCGGGAGTGAGGCCTTTGCCGGCGTGACGCTCGTCGACCCAGTAGCCGACGTAGCAACTCTGGAACGGACCGCGCTGGATCGAGCTGAGGTTGATCTCACCGGCAAGCGCGCCCTCGAAGAACATCCCGAATCCGTAGCCGGTTCCGAGTTGGCGCTCCCGATCGCGCGCCGCGCAGCGCGACGCGAAAGCGCGCCGGTCCGACGACGGATCTGCGTGTCCTGCGGGGATGCTGGGCTCCCACTTGCGCAACCAGCCGGCGGCGCGCGTGCGCACTTCCATCCACTGGTCGAAGTCGGTCGCCTCGAGCGGGCGCAGCGTCAGTCGCCGGCCCGTCAACTGCACAGGCGCAGTGGTGCGCAGTAACGCCATCGCTTATCCCAAATCCCCCGCTACACCGCGGACTTCACGGCTTCTATCGTCGCCGGATCCTCCAGCGACGATAAGTCTCCCACGTCCGCGCCGGTCACGACCCCGCGAACGGCCCGACGCAGGACTTTCGCGTTGCGGGTCTTCGGCAGCGCCGTCGTGAACTTCACCGCACTGGGTGCGAACGACTTGCCGAGCGCCTCCGCCACGAAGCCCTTCAGCTCGGCTCGCAGCTCCTCGGTCGGCGCCGCGCCCGGCGCCAGCACGACGAAACACCACAGCGCCTCGCCCTTGATGTCGTCGGGCACGCCCACCGCCGCCGCCTCGACCACCGATGGGTGCGTCACGAGCACGCTTTCGACTTCGGCGGGCCCGAGGCGCTTGCCGGCGACCTTGATGGTGTCGTCGCTGCGGCCGTGCAGAAACCAGTCGCCCTCGTCGTCGATCGACGCCCAGTCGCCGTGCACCCACACGTCGGGCCAGCGGCTCCAGTACGTGTCGAGGTAGCGCTGCGGGTCCTTGTAGATGCCACGCGTCATGCCAGGCCACGGCTTGGTGCACACGAGCTCGCCGACGGCGCCGCGCAACGGCTTGCCTTCGTCGTTGAACACGTCGACTGCCATACCCAGGCAAGGGCCGCCGAGGCTCATCGGTTTGATCGGTTGGATCGGATGCGGCGAGAGGAAACAGGCGCCGACTTCGGTGCCGCCGCTGATGTTGATGACGGGACAGCGCCCGCCACCGACGACGTCGAAGTACCACCGCCACGGTGACTCGTTCCACGGCTCGCCCGTCGACCCGAGGATGCGCAGCGAGGACAGGTCGTGCTTACGGA
>JBEEFR010000117.1:0-6472 GCA_041166285.1 Actinomycetota bacterium
AGTGACGGCTCATCTCGTCGAGGTTGTGCGGGAAATTCGGCGTGAACCCGCCCTGCGCGTTCTGCACGAGGAAGAGATTGGGGAAGCCGTTGACGTGCATCGAGTGCAACGTGCGCGTGCCCGTCGACCACGCGTCGTCGAGGGTGATCCCGTCGACCCCGTGGATCGTGTAGCCGCTGCGTCGTTGATACGACGTGCCGACTTCGAAGCCCGTCGCGAAGATGATGCAGTCGACCGGGTACTCGACGCCGTTGGCGACGACGCCGTTCTCGGTGATGCGCTCGACGCCCCGGCCGTTGGTGTCGACGAGGTCGACGTTGTAGCGGTTGAACGTGTCGAGGTACTCGTCGTGGAAGCACGGCCGCTTGCAGAACTGGCGGTAGTACGGCTTCAGCGCCTCCGCTGTTTGCTTGTTGTCGACGATCGAATCGACCCGCTCCCGGATCTGGTTCATCTTCTCGAAGTCGGCCAGCTCCATGTTGCGGGCCAATCCCTCGGGCGTGAGGTCTTCGCCCTCGGCGTTGCGCATCCGCACCAGCAGCTTGCCGATGATGTCGGTCCAGCCGTCGTCGACGAGATCCTCTTCAGCGAAGCCACCCGACACCAGCGTGTTGAAGTTGTCCATGCGGTGCTTCTGCCACCCAGGCTGAAGCGAGCGCGCCCATTGCGGGTCGGTGTCGCGGTTGTTGCGCACGTCGATGGAAGACGGCGTGCGCTGGAACACGTACAGGTGCTCAGCCCATTCGCCGAGGTGCGGGACGCACTGCACCGCGGTCGCGCCGGTGCCGATGATCCCGACGCGCTTGCCCTGGAGACCGACGAGGCCGCCGTCAGGATCGCCGCCGGTGTAGTCGTAGTCCCAGCGCGACGTGTGGAACGAGTGACCCTTGAACTCGGTGATTCCCGGAATGCCTGGCAGCTTGGCGCGGTGCAACGGACCGCTTGACGAGATGACGTATCGCGCCCGCATGGCGTCGCCGCGGTTCGTCGAAACGATCCAGCGCTCGACCTCTTCGTCCCACGTGAGGTCGGTGACCTCGGTCTGGAAACAGGCGTTGTCGTACAGCCCGAAGTGCTTCCCGATGTTGCGCGAGTGGGCGAGGATCTCGGGCGCGTGCGTGTACTTCTCCTTGGGCACGTAGCCGATCTCTTCGAGCAGCGGGAGATAGATGTACGACTCGATGTCGCACATGGCGCCCGGGTAGCGGTTCCAGTACCACGTCCCGCCGAAGTCGCCGCCCTTCTCGACGAGACGGATTTCCATTGCGTCGAGGCCGGCCTCGCGTAAACGCGCGCCGGCGAGGAGTCCGCCGAAGCCGCCGCCGATGACGAGCACCTCGACTTCGTCGGTCAGCGGCTCACGTTCGAGTGGGGTGTCGATGTACGGGTCCTCGACGTAGTGCGCGAACGCGCCCGCCACTTCGATGTACTGGTCGTTGCCGTCGTCGCGGAGCCGCTTGTCGCGCTCCTCGCGGTACTTCTGACGGAGCGCGTCAACCTCCAGCATTGGCCTGGTCCCGAAGTACGCGCCGCAGAATCTTGCCGGACGCCGACTTCGGTACGGCGTCGACGAAGATCACCTTGCCGAGTCGCTTGTAGGTCGCGACCTGACTGGCGATGAATTCCTTGATCTCGTCCTCGGTCGCCTGCTGACCTTCCTTTAGCACGACGTAGCCCGCCGGGATCTCGCCCGCTTCGTCGTCGGGGATGCCGATGACGGCGGCGTCGGCCACCTTCGGGTTGGTCAGCAGCAGCGCTTCGAGTTCCGCCGGCGGCACCTGGAAGCCCTTGAACTTGATGAGTTCCTTCAGGCGGTCGACGACGTACAGGTGGCCGTCGGCATCGATGTGGCCGATGTCGCCGGTGTGGAGCCACCCGTCGTCGTCGATCGTGGACTTCGTCGCCGCTTCGTTGTTGAGGTAGCCCTTCATCACCTGTGGACCGAGGATCCACACCTCGCCGTCCTGGTCGAGGTCGAGGTCCTCGCCCGTGCCCGGGTCGACGATGCGCACCCACGTGTTGGGCACCGTCATGCCCGCCGAGCCGGCTTTGAACTTGCCTGGCGGCGTGGCGTGCGTGACCGGCGACAGCTCCGTCATCCCGTAGCCCTGCACGACCTCACAGTCGAGCCGTTCGCCGCACTCGATCGCGAGTTCCGCCGACAGCGGGGCCGCGCCGGAAAAGATCGTCTTGAGCGACGACAGGTCGTAGTTGTCGACGATCGGATGCTTCGCCAACGCCACGACCATCGGCGGTGCCACGAAGGCGCGCGTCAGCTTGTGCTCCTGATGCAGCGCCAGGAACTGCTCGAGGTCGAAGCGCGGCATGGTGACGATGGTCGCTCCAGCCGACAGGCCGAGGTTCATCAGCACTTGCATGCCGTAGATGTGGAAGAACGGCAACACCGCAACGAACGCTTCGTCCTCGCCGACGGGAATGGCGGCCAGCGACTGCACGAGGTTGGCGACGCAGTTCCGGTGCGTGAGCATCACGCCTTTGGACAAGCCCGTCGTCCCCGACGAGTACGGCAGCACGACGACGTCGTCGACGTCGACCGGCACCTGCTCCTCGAGCGGTTCGCCGAAGAGATCCTCGAGATTTTCGAGGAGGACGATCTCCTTCACCCCGCTGTCGGCCGCAGCCGCGGTCGCCGTCTCCTGGAACATCGAGAACACGATCAGCTTGGTCGCACCGGCGTCGTTGAGCTGGTGGTGCACCTCGCGCTCGGTGTAGGTCGGGTTGATCGTCGTGACGACGCCGCCGGCCATCGCCACACCGTGGAACACCACGGCGTAATCGGGACAGTTCGGCGCCATGATCGCGATCACCTCGCCTTTGGCGAGGCCGCGCTCGAGCAGGCCGCCGGCGAGGCGTTTCACGCGGTCGTAGAGAGCGGCGTAGGAGAGCGGTTGGTCGGTCGTGCCGTCGATGAACGCGACCTTGTCTCCGCGTTGCGCGGCCTTCTGGAAGACGAACGGCGTCAGCGCCATATCGGGGATGACAACGTCAGGAAGCGGGCTCTTGTGAATCACGGCGGTCATTCTTCCTCACTAACGTCCGGCGATGCCTCGCGAAGTAGTCACGGGATATTGCTGGCCGCAGTCGGTTGCCGCGGGACAGCCGGTCGATCTGCACTTGTCGTCGTCGGGCGATCGGCCTGTGCGCGTGACCGTCAACGGCGAGACGTTCACGGTCGCGGCCGACGAGCACGCGACACCGGCCGACGCCGCCGCCAAGGGCTGCGGCTGGCCGTCCGCACACACGATCGCGACAGGCGCCGATTGGCCGTCGGGGTTCTACGAAGTCGTGCTCGAGATCGACGTCGACGGCAAGGTCCGGCGCGACTACGCCTTCTTCGTCGTGCGGCCGCGCGTGGGCACGAAGATCGTGTTGGCGCTGGCGTCGAACACGTGGGCCGCGTACAACGACTTCGGCGGCCCGAACCTGTACACCGGCGGCACCATGGTTTCGTTCCAGCGCCCGATGGCCGCCGGCTACCTGTTCAAGCCGCCCGGGAAGGGCCGGCGGGTGACGGGCACGGGCGCGCCCGATCCGCAGAACGCCGCCCACGTCGGATACGTGCAACTCAACCACCTTTCCGGTTACGCCGGCTCAGCGGGCTGGCCCGACTGGGAGGAGCCGTTCCTGCGCTGGGCCAAGCGCGAAGGCTTCGAGATCGGCGTGTGCCTCAACGCGGATCTCGAGGAGCACCCCGAAGTTCTGGAGGGCGCGTCGCTGTACCTGTCGGTCGGCCACGACGAGTACTGGTCGAAGGGCATGCGCGACACCGTCGAGGCGTTCATTGCGCGCGGCGGCAACGCCGCGTTCTTCAGCGGCAACACGTCGCTCTGGCAAGTGCGTCTCGAGAACAACTCGATGGTCGGCTACAAGGGCTTCTTCAAGAACGATCCGCTGCACGACACCGATCGCATGCGAGAAGTAACGACGTTCTGGTCGGACCACATCGTCGCCCGTCCCGAGAACCACATGACCGGCGTGAGTTTTGTGCGCGGCGGCTACCACCGCATCGGTCGCAACGTCACGAACGGCCTCGGCGGCTACACCGTCTACCGACCCGACCACTGGCTGTTCGACGGCACCGACGTGCGCTTCGGCGACGTGCTCGGCAACGAGTCGACCGTCGTCGGCTACGAGTGCGACGGCGCGGCGTTCACGTTCCGCGACGGGCTTCCCTACCCGACGTTCGAAGACGAGACCCCCGAGACCTTCGAGATCCTGGGCATGGTCCCGGTGCAGCACTTCACGCGCGAGTCGGCGCCGCGGCCGCCGCGTCCGGGTGAGCCGTCGGAGTTGGAGTACATCGCGTCACGCGTGTTCGACACGCGCGACGCCTGGGCGGTCGAGAAGATCCGATACGGCCACGCCATGTTGGGCGCGTACACGAACGACGCCGGCGCAACGGTCGTCACCAGCGGTTCGACCGATTGGGCCCACGGCCTCGACGGCCGATCCCCCAACATCGAACAGATCACGCGCAACGTGCTGTCGCGCCTGGGGTAGTGGTCAAGCTCCTCGCGACGGATCTCGACGGGACGCTGCTGCTGCCCGACGCGACGGTCTCACCGCGCGTAGCTGCAGCGATCGCGGCGGCCGAGGAGGCGGGAATTGAAGTCGTCATTCTCACGGCACGAAGTTGGCGCTCACTTGAGTTGCTGGATGTTCCGCGCGGGTTGGCCGTTTGTTCGAACGGCGCGGTCGTGTACGACCTCCGCACCCGCGAGATCATCCAGTCGCGTCACACCGAGGCTCCGATAGTGCGCGCTTTTCTCGCGCGCGTCGCAGAACACCTCGACGTCGCGATCGCCTGGGAAACCGCGACGCGGGTCTTCCGCACGCAGCGCTACCACGAGTTGCGCGGCGCCGATCACCTCCCAGCGGCGTACGTCGCATCCATCGAGTTCGCGGAAGAGATCGGCGACGATCACGAGGTGACGAAGGTTCTCGTCGGCCACGCGTCGCTCAGCCCAGACGAACTCTTCGCGCAACTGGCGCCGCTCGCGCACGATGTCACCTTGACGGTGTCTGGTGGTCCGTTCGTCGAAGTGATGGCGGCCGGCGTGACGAAGGCGCTCGCGCTGGCCGCGTTGTGCGAGGAACGCGGCATCGACGCGGCCGACGTCGTCGCCGTCGGCGATCACACGAACGATCTACCGATGCTGCGCTGGGCCGGCCGCGGGATCGCCATGGCCAACGCGCACGCGTCGGTGCTCGCCGAAATCGAGGAGCACACCGCCAGCAACGTCGACGACGGCCTCGCCCTAGTGATCGAAGGCTTGCTGCCTTAGAGGTCGGCGACCGAGATCAGTTCGATGCCGCGGGACTCGACGACTTTGCGCACTTCGGGCGCGCAGATCGCTTCGAGATCGGGCACGCGCGTCGATTCCACCCAGAAATAGTTCTCGGCGTCTTCGGGCGTGACGGCGCGCAACTCTTCGCTCGCCACCGCGGGGTGGCTCTGGACCATGTGCGTGCCGGGACCGAGCTGTTCGAGGAAGTCGGCGAACCACGCGCCGCGGTCGCGACGCGACTGCACGCTCAGCACGGTGATCGAGTCGAACGTGTGATGCGGGTTCACGCCGGGATACATGAAATTCAGTCCGAGGCGCGCGCACGCCGCCTCGTACGCCGGGATGATCGACAGCCCCATGTGCGGGTCGATGTACGACAACTCGAGGCCGAAGGACAGGGCTCGATCGATCTGCGCGTTCGCTTCCGCAATGCCGTCTTCGTCGGTCCCTTCTGCCGCGCCCTTGACCGTGCGCTTGAACAGGCCGTCGGTGTCGCGCAGTGACGTTGCCGCGGTTAGGGGGCCCCACCGCAAGTACTCCCAGTCGCACGTGAGCGTCACGTGCAGACCCGTCGCGATACCGAGCCGCTTCGTCATCAACGCGCCTTCGGCGAACCACGGCGTCGGCGCCATCACCGAGGTCTGCGTGAGGATCCCGTCGGTCTTCGCCAACGCAATCCCTTCGTTCACGGCGCGGCACATGCCGCAGTCGTCCGCCTGCACGATCAGTCGGATGTCACCCATGCGAACGAGATTTTGGCGGCTTGTACGGGAGCGCGTCCGCCGGGAACCCCAACGCCCAGCGCAGACCCTCCATCTGGCCGCGCATGAAGAGCGCCGCGACCTCGTTCGGCGTGCCGGTGATGGCACCGTCGAGCCACGCTTCGGTGATGGCGAGGAGCGCGCCCGTATACGCCGCTGACGTTGCATCCATCGAGACCTTCGGCGTGCGCTTGGCCTGCTTCGCGGCGTCCGTGAAGATCTCGGCGACGGCGGCGCGCAGCGTGGCGAACAACTGGGCCCGCGGACCGGCGCCGCCGCCGCCGGAAATCACGAGGCGGTACAACGCAGGGTGTTCGCCGGCGTGCTTCAAGATCTCGGCGGTGGCGTAGCCGGAGTACGAACCCGACGGCGAGGCGGGATCCGTGTTCCGCGCCCGGGTCG
>JBEEFR010000118.1:0-18390 GCA_041166285.1 Actinomycetota bacterium
CCGACAGCTGCTGGGTTGCGAACATCAACGCGCCCGGCCAAATCGTCATCGCCGGTACGCCCGAAGGCCTCGAGCAGGCGACCGACGCCGCACGTGCGGCCGGCATCCGCAAGGTGATGCCGCTCGACGTCGCCGCCGCGTTCCACACGCCGCTCATGGACGACGCCGCGATCAGCTTCGCCGAATACCTCCCGTCGATCGAGTTCGCCGCACCTTCGGCGCCGATCGTCTCCAACGAAGACGGCGTGGCCTACACCGATGGCAACGCCAATGGTGGTGGTGGTTGGCAGACACGCCTCGTCACGCACCTCGTCAAGCCGGTCCGGTGGGCCGACTCGATGACCACGATCGACTCCCTGTGCCCGTCGTCACTGCGCGAAGTGGGCCCGGGGAACACGCTGACGGCACTGGCAAAGCGGTGCCTTCCCGACTCCGAATGGATCAAGAACTGATGTCTCTCGCCCTAGAACTCGCCGAATACACCGAGATTGCCGAGAAGCTGATCCTTGCCCCGTCGCGAGGCGTCGTCACGGTGCTCGACCCCAAAGTCGTGACCGCCGAAGGCGAGATCGTCGAGGTCGGCCAGACGGTCGCCATCATTACGAACTCGGGCGACGAGATCCCCGCCGTCAGCCGCTTCACCGGCTTCCTCATGGGCATGCTCGTGCACTCGGGCGAACGCGTTCGTCCCGGCCAGCCCATCGCCTGGCTTCGCACCTTCGCATAATCGTGTCGGCGATCGTCGGGATGGGAACTGCGGTTCCCTCGACCCGACTGACCAACAAAGATCTCGAGCAACTGCTCGACACGTCCGACGAGTGGATCGTCGAGCGCACCGGCATTCGCGAGCGCCGCATCGCCGGGCCCGAAGACACGACGATCTCGTTGTCGACGGCAGCGTGCGCGGAGGCGCTGAAGGACTCCGGCCTCGACGCCGAACTCGTCGACCTATTGGTGATCGCGACCATCACGCCGACGGTCAAGCTGCCCGCGACCTCGGCGTATGTCCAGGACAACCTGAGCCTGTCGTGCGGGGCGTTCGACCTGGTAGCGGCGTGTTCCGGGTTCGTGTACTCGCTGGTGATGGCCGACGCGCTCGTGCAGGCCGGCACCGCTCGCGCCGCGCTGATCTGCGGGGCCGAGACGCTGTCGAACATCGTCGCTCCCGACGACCGCGGCACGACGATCCTGTTCGGTGACGGCGCGGCCGCCGCGGTGATCGTGCCGTCGGCACCGGGTTACGGCCTGCTCGGCTCCGACCTCGGATGCGACGGTTCCGCCGCCGACATCCTCGACATCCCCGAAGGCGAGCAGTTCGTGCACATGGAAGGCAAAGAGGTCTTCCGCCGCGCCGTGCGCGCCTGCATCGGATCGGCCGAACGCGCGCTCGAACGTTCCGGACTCGCGCCGACCGACGTCGACGTGTTCGTGCCGCACCAAGCCAACACGCGCATCATCGACGCCGTCGTCGAGCGCCTCGGGATGACCAACGCCCGCGTCATCCGCAACATGGACAAGTACGGCAACACGTCGGCGGCGTCGATCCCGTTGGCGCTCGCCGAGTCGGAACCCTCCGACGGCGACGTCGTGCTGCTTTGCGGATTCGGCGCGGGCATGACGTGGGCGTCGGCAGCGCTGCGCTGGGGAACCGGACTGTGACCACGACGGCTCTCGTCACGGGCGCCGGCGCCGGCATCGGTCGCGCCTGCGCGGTCGCGCTCGCGCAATCCGGGATGCGCGTCGCCGTCGGTTTCGGCGGGAACAAGGACGGCGCCGAGGAGACGGCGTCGCTGTGCGGCAACGACGCGTTCGCCGTCGAGATCGACGTGAGCGACAGCGCGTCGGTCAACGCCGCGTTCGACCGCATCGCCGACCCGGTCACGGTGCTCGTCAACAACGCCGGCGTCACCAACGACGGCTTGCTGCTGCGCATGAAGGACGACGACTGGAGCAAGGTGCTTCGCGTCAACCTCGACGGCGCGTTCCACTGCATTCGCCGTGCGACGCCGGCGATGATGAAGGCGCGCTTCGGCCGCATCGTCAACATGGGATCAGTCGTCGGCCTCGCCGGCAGCGCCGGCCAAGTGAACTACGCGGCGGCGAAGGCCGGCCTCGTCGGTCTCACTCGATCGGTGGCGCGGGAACTGGCGTCGCGCAACGTGACGTGCAACCTCGTCGCCCCCGGCCCGATCACGACTGCGATGACCGACGCGCTGACGCCGGAACGTGTCGCTGCCATCACCGACCAGGTTCCGCTCGGCCGAATGGGCACCGTCGAGGAAGTCGCAGCCACCGTTGCGTTCCTGTGCGGCGAGGGGGCGTCGTACATAACCGGCGCCGTGATACCCGTTGACGGCGGCCTCGGCCTCGGGCACTAACGACTAGACCTACCGCAACAATCAACCGCAAGGAGAACCCCCGAAAATGTCTCGTGACGAAGTCCTCGTTGTCATGCGTGACTGCGCCGTCGACCTGTTGAAGATCGACCCGGCGAAGGTCACGGAGGACGCCACCTTCGCCGACGACCTCGAAGCCGACAGCCTCGACGTGGTCGAGCTCGTCATGGCGCTCGAGGAGAAGCTCGACATCAGCATCCCCGAGGAAGAACTCGAGGGCATCAAGACCGTCGGCGAAGCGCTCAACATCATCGCCGCCAAAGTCGCTTAGGAGTTTTCGTGGAACGTCGACGCGTTGTCGTAACCGGGATGGGCGTGAAATCGCCCGCCGGCAACACCATTGACACGTTTTGGGACACGCTGCTCGCCGCCGCCAACACGGCCGCGGGCCCGATCGAGCGCGTCGACGTTTCCGACTGGCCGGTGGGCTTCGCCTGCGAGGTCAAGGGCTTCGATCCCGAGGAGTACATCGACGCCAAGGAAGTGCGACGCACCGACCGCGTCGCGCAACTCGGCTTCGCTGCCGCCGCGGACGCCATCAAGCAAGCGGGCGCGCTGGGCATCGACCCGGCGCGCATCGGCGTCGTCGCCGGCACCGGCGTCGGCGGTCTCGAGACGCAAGAGCGCGAAGAGATCGTCGTGTACGAGAAGGGCAAGACGCGTGTCTCTCCCTTCCTCGTGCCGATGATGATGGCGAACGCCACCGCGGCGATGGTGTCGATGGGCAACGGCTTCCGCGGCCCGAACCTGTGCATCGCCACGGCGTGCGCCGCGGGCACCAACGCCATCGGCGAGGCCGCGCACATCATTCGTTACGGCGGCGCCGACGCCATCATCGCCGGGGGTGCCGAGGCGGCGATCACCACGGTCGGCATGGCGGCGTTCGCCCGCATGGGCGCGCTGTCGACACGTCGCGACGATCCGGCGCGCGCCTCGCGTCCGTTCGACGCGTCACGCGACGGCTTCGTCATGGGCGAAGGCGCGGCGTTCCTCGTCCTCGAGGAGTACGAGAACGCGGTGGCGCGCGGCGCCACCATCTACGGCGAGATCCTCGGCTACGGCCGCAACGCCGACGCCCATCACATCACCGCGCCGTCGCCCGACGGCGCCGGTGCCATCGGTTGCATGGAAGCGGCGATCGCCGACGCCGGCCTCACGCCCGCCGACATCGGCCACGTGAACGCGCACGGCACGTCGACCCCACTGAACGACGCCGCCGAATCGCAGGCGATCTACAAGGTGTTCAGCGGCTCGGCTCCGCCTGTCGTGTCGACCAAGGGTGTGACGGGCCACTGCATTGGCGCCGCCGGCGCCATCGAATGCGTCGCCGCGCTGCTGGCGTCGACCAAGGGCCTCGTGCCCCCGACCGCCAACCACACCGAAAAGGGCGAGGGCATCGAAGTCGACGTCGTCCACGGCTCCCCGCGTGAGGTTGCGCCCGCCCCCGCGATTTCGAACTCGTTCGGCTTCGGCGGACACAACGGCACCCTCGTCGTCGGACCGTGCCTCCCGTGACTGAAGTGGTCGTACGACGCGGCCATGATGGGCCGCTTCGTACGACCAGTTCGCTGACGTAACGGCGTGACGAGGCTGCTCGCGCTCGGTACGGCGCGCCTCGGCGGTGCGCACGCCGAGATCCGCGAGTTTGGTCATCAGCGCATCGGCTGGTTCCGTCTCGCCGACGACAACGAAGACGACACGGTCGGTCGCGGCGCCATCGGTCCCGACGAAGGCGAAGCCGTCGCCCGGCTCATCCGTCTGGCGACCGACACGGGCGTTCCCATCGTGGGCGTGTTGGCGACGACGGGTACCGACGTGCGCCACGGCGTCGCCGCCCTCGTCGGCTGGGGACAGATCGCGCGTGCGCTCGTCGACGCCAGCGGCCAGGTGCCGATCGCACTCGCCATCGTCGGGCCGTGCGCCGCCGGTCCGGCGTTGCTGATCGGCCTCGCCGACTTCGTCGTGTTCACCGCCGACGCCACGGCGTTCGTGTCGGGACCCGCGGCGGTCGCCGGCATGACCGGCGAGACGCCGTCCCCGAGCGAACTCGGCGGTGTCAACGCCCACGAGACCTACAGCGGGATCTGCGCGTTTCACGCCGCCGACGAGGACGCCGCGCTCGACGCCATCGCCGGCGCGCTCGGCTACCTGCCCGCCAACAATCACGAGATGCCGCCGTGGGCCATGGGCGACGACGACACCGAGCGCGACTGCGCGGCCTCGCTCCCGGCGTCACCCAACGCCGCGTACGACGTGCGGAGCGTCATCGACGAGGTGTGCGATCGCGGCTCGTGGTTCGAGTTGTGGATGCGGCACGCACCCAACGTGGTCGTCGGCTTCGCGCGTGTCGACGGCTATCCCGTCGGCATCGTGGCCAACCAGCCGGCGTGGCTGGCGGGCACGCTCGACATCGAGGCGTCGACGAAAGCGGCGCGCTTCGTGCAGTTCTGCGACGCCTTCAACGTGCCGCTCCTCACGTTCGTCGACACGCCCGGCTTCCAGCCCGGGAAGGACCTCGAGTGGCGCGGCATGATCCGCCACGGTGCGAAGTTGTGCCACACGTACGCCGCGGCGACCGTGCCGCGCGTGTGCATCATACTGCGCAAGGCGTACGGCGGCGCCTACATCGTGATGGACAGCCGCGGCATGGGATCCGACTTCGTCGTCGCCTGGCCGACGGCGGAGATCGCGGTGATGGGCGCGGCGCAGGCCATCGGGCTGCTGTACGGGCGGCGCGAGCTTCCGCCCGAAGAGATCGAACAACTCATCGAGGCCTACGACGCCGACTACTGCACGCCGCGCGTCGCGGCGGAGCGGGGCTACGTCGACATGGTGATCGAACCGAACGAAACGCGGCGCGTCGTCGTAACCGCGCTCGAAGCGCTGCGGTCCAAGCGTGAGCACCTGCCGAAGCGCCGCCACGCCAACCCACCTCAGTAGGAGAGATCGATGTTGCTCGAAGGCAAGAAAATCGTCGTGACGGGCGTGGCCGCGGAGAGCTCGATCGCGTTCACCGTGGCGCGCCTCGCGCAGGAACAGGGCGCGGAGATCGTGTTGACGTCGTTCGGCCGCATCATGTCGCTCACGCAACGCGTGGCGAAGCGGTTGCCGACGACGCCCGACGTGCTCGAGCTCGACGTGACGAATCCCGACCACGCGACCGCGGTGGCGTCAGAGCTCGCGTCGCGGTGGGGACGCGTCGACGGCGTCGTGCACTCGCTCGCCAACGCCAACCCCGAGACGTGTCTCGGCGGCGACGTCTTCCGCGCTCCCTTCGAGGACGTGTCGATGGCAATCCACGTCTCCGCGTTCTCGTTGAAGGAACTCGCCGCCGCGTTCCTGCCCCTCATGCGCGAATCGGGCGGCGGCTCGATCGTCGGTCTCGACTTCGACGCCACCAAAGCGTTTCCGACGTACAACTGGATGGGCGTCACGAAGGCGGCACTCGAGTCGCTGAACCGCTACCTCGCCCGCGACCTCGGCCCGTCGAACGTGCGTTGCAACCTCGTCGCCGCCGGACCGCTTCGGACGCTGTCGGCGAAGTCGATCCCCGGCTTCGACCAGTTCGAAGACATCTGGTCGGAACGCGCGCCGCTCGGTTGGGACCTGAAGGACCCCGAGCCCGCAGCCCGCGCCGTCGTGGCATTGCTCTCCGACTGGTTCCCCGCCACCACGGGCGAGATCATCCACGTCGACGGAGGCTTCCACGCCGTCGGCGCGTAAACCCCGCCCCGTCTTCAACTGGCACCGGTGGGAGATCTATGCGTTACTCGCCGGCGCGTTCGCCGTTTTCGCCGTATTCGTGCTGGGGCCAATCGGGCTCGACTTCAAACTCAAACGCGAGGCACACCGGTTCGGTACGCCAGCGGGCATGCATCGCATCCATCGCAGGACCGCCGGCGACTGGTGGTGCGTGATCACCTGCGACAGCCGCCGGATCGACATGGTGTTCACGTCACCCCGCGACCCCGACGCGGTGTGCACGACAGTGCGGCGCCATCTCAAGGTGCGCGGCTACAACGTCGCGCCGTACGACCCCGCGATCTGGATCCCGCCCGGTCAGGCCCGCTGCTCGTTCCGCGCGCCAGCGCGCCGCGTACGCCACACCGCCGAGGTACGCGCCGTCGTCCTGGGTGCCGAGACGGGATCCACCGTCGAGGTCTCCGTCAACGCCAACGACGGCTAGGCCCGCCGGCGAGCTACGAGCCTTCGCTGGCTTGGTTGTAGGCGATCCAGTCTTCGGCGCTCAGCTCGCCGGCCATGCGGGCGTGGAACTTCTCCCAGTACTCGTCGTCGTCGACGGTCTGCGTGAGGAGTTCACTCATGCCGACGCGCCCGTCGACCATCTCGCGCACGATGTCGGCGTGTCCACAGTGGCGCAGCGTGTCGTTCAACACGGTGAGGATCATCCACCGCAGCGACACCGTGACGCCGACGTGATGCTTCCCGGTCGCGTCAAGGTCGAGCGCTTCGATCGACGCGACGGCGGCGTCGCAGGCACGCCGATAGCAAGCGATGATGTCGGCGGGCGACTCGTGCGGCATCGCCCACATGTCGCCGCCGTACCAAAGCTCGGAGTCGTCGGCTTCCCACGGGAAGTACTCGCGCTCGCGGCCGAAGCTGGAGCAGAGGTACTCGGCCGTCACCCCCGCGAGGTGTTTGACGATGCCGACGAGGTTCGTGCCGGTCTTCGTCATGGGGCGGCGGAGCTGCTCGTCGCTCAAACCGTCGAGCTTCCACAACAGGTCTTGTTGCACCAACCGGAGATGCGTCAGCAGGAGCGCCTTCTCGTCGCCTTGCAACATGTGCGGCTCGAACAGCGTGATGGCGTTGACCTCGTCCATCACTTCGCCTCGGCGATCGCCTTCAGTCGGTTGAGAGTCTTCGTCATGCCGTCGCGATTCGTCTTGCCGCGTGCCCAGCCGAGCAGCGCCCAATAGATCTTGAGCGGCAGCGCCGGCTCGAGCCGGAAGTACTCGGTCGCATCAGTGCCACTTGCTGCTTCGACGAACGAGTAACCCCACGTGTTGACGTCGCGTCCCCCGTTTACGACGACGAACTCGAACACCTTGCCGGGCTCACACTGCGTGACGCGACACGTCGTCCAGTACGTCGGCCCGCGCTGGTTGCGCTTCACGTGCCCCCGGAACTTCGCGCCCACGGCCGGCCCCGTCGCACCGTCGAGCCATTCCGCTTCGAAGGTCTCCGGTGACAACTCGCCGATGCGAGTGACGTCGGACGCAATGTTCCAACACGTCATCGCATCGGCATCGACGTGGACCGTTACCGAGTCGCCAAGGTTCATGGCGCCACGCTATGCCGGGAGAGGGCTGTCCCCCCTAGACGATCACTCGCCGCGGTCTTGGGACACCAGATCGCTGAGCGGTGTGCCCCTCCCCATCGCCGTGCGAGCTTTCGCGACCAGTGCAGGGCCAGGGGGCTCCACGGGAGCCCCCCACTCTTCAGGCTCCGAGTACAAGCCAGCGGCGCGAAGGCGCGCTACGAGTCGCTCGTGCTCGCTCGTGGTGTGTGTTGGATCCACGGCTTAACGGTACGTCGACGCCAATTCGATGAGCGTCCGGGTCGAGAACCCGGTGCCGCCCTTGACGATCTCGCCTTCTTGCTCGGCGGCACGTGCGGGGCCGGCGATGTCGAGGTGCACCCACGGCAGCCCGTCGACGAACTCCTTGAGGAACATCGCGCCGGCGATCGTGCCGGCTTGGCCCGCGGCGCCGATGTTCTTGATGTCGGCGATGTCGGAGTCGATGTGCTTGCGGTAGATGTCGGGCAGCGGCAGCTCCCACACCATCTCCCCCGCGGCCGCCGCCGCGTCCTTCACCTTCTGCATCAGCGCGTCGTCGTTACCGAGCACGGCCGCGATGCGGTTCCCGAGCGCGATGACTTGCGCGCCCGTCAGCGTCGCCACGTCGACGATGCCGTTGGGCTTTTCTTCTGCGGCAAGCGACAGCCCGTCGCTGAGCACGAGGCGGCCTTCGGCGTCGGTGTTCAGCACCTCCATGGTCACGCCGTTGCGCGCCCGCAACACGTCGCCGGGCTTGATCGCCTTCGGTCCCGGCAGGTTCTCGGTGCAGCACGCCAGCGCGACGATGCGCGTCTTCACGCCGAGCGCGGCGCACGCCGCGGTCGCGTTGAGCACCGCGGCCGCGCCACCCATGTCGGTCTTCATCGTCTCCATGCCGGCGGCGGTCTTGAGCGACAGCCCGCCGGAGTCGAACGTGATGCCCTTGCCGACGAAGAACAGCGTCTTGCGCGCGCCCGGCGGGTTGTATTCGAGGCGGATGAGCCGCGGCGGCTGATCGGAGCCGAGCGACACGCCGCGCAGCGCGCCGAGGCGTTCCTTCTCGATCTGCTTCTCGTCCCACACCGTGAGCTTCAGCGCCGGCGACTCGTCGGCGAGTTTCTTGGCGGCGGCGGCGAGCGAGACGGGATACAGCTCGCCCGCGGGCTCGTTCACCCAGTCGCGGGCGTTGCACTGGAACCGGGCGACGATCGCGCCGCGCTCGAGACCTTTCTGCACGTTGGCTTTCGCCGGCGTGAGGATCACGATCTCGCGCAACGCGTCGACTTCGCCCGCCTTCTTGAGACGCGTGAACTTGTACGTGCCGAGGATGACTCCCTCGGCGATCGCCTGACCGAGGGCCTTCGCGTCGACGCTCGTCGGCGGGCCGACCCACGCCGCGACTTTCCCGAAGCGACGCGCCGCGCGCGCCGCCACCGCGAACGCACTGCGAACGACGTCGGTGGACAGGTCGGCTGCGGCACCGATGCCAACGCCGATGACTGTCGTGCCGTTGGCGCCGGGCACGGAGTGCGTGTTGTTCGGTTTGCCGGTGATGCCGCTCGTCTTCAGGTGGGCGGGGTCGAGGAACTCCGCTCCTGGCGCGTCGGCGGGCACGTACGGCCCGTCGGGTGTCGACAGGATCGGCACGATGAACGCGTCGACGTCGGCAGGCGCGTCCTTCGACACACTGAAGGTGATCGGCATTTACGTCACGTCCTTTGTTTGGAGTGTGGTGTCGCCTTCGGCCCAGCGCGCGAGCGCCCACAGCAGGCTCGAAAGACGGTTGAGATACGGGAGGGCCAGCGAGTCGTGATCGCCTCCGACCGCGGCGACGGCGTGGCGCTCGGCGCGCCGCACGACGGCGCGGGCCACGTCGAGCGCGGCGGCACCGGCGTTCTGGCCGGGCACGACGAATTGCTTCGGCACTTCGAAGTGCGATTCGGCGGTATCGACGTGCGCCTCGAGCGTGTCGAGCATCGCCTGATCCACGTTCTGCGCGCCGGCCGTCAGCTTGTGACGGTTTTCGGGCAGCGTCGCCAGTTCCGCCATCAGCACCCACAGGTCGCGGGCGACGTGCACGAGCAGTTGGTCGATCTCGCTGCCGGGCGCGAAGTGCGTCCGCGCCAGACCGATGAACGCTTGCGCTTCGTCAACGGCGCCGTACGCCATCGGCAACGCCGAGTCTTTGGGGACGCGGCCGCCGTAAAGCAGGCCCGTCGTGCCGTCGTCGCCTTTGCCGGTGTAGTGCGCCATCGCGGAACCAGACGCTACCGTCGCCGCCGACATGTATCCCTGCCAAGGCCTGCGCGTGCTCGACATGTCGCGCGTCGTCGCCGGCCCGATCGCGGGACGGATTTTCAGCGACCTCGGCGCTGACGTCGTCAAGCTTGAACCACCTGAGGGCGACGTGACCCGCGTGTGGGGACAGCTGCGTCACGGGTTATCGGGCTTCTACACGCAGCAGAACGCCGGCAAGCGCAACGTCTGCGTCGACCTGCGCGCCGAGGGCGGCGTCGCCATCGTGAAGCAACTCGCGGCCCACGCCGACGTCGTCATCGAGAACTTCCGCGCCGGCGTCCTCGACCGCCTCGGACTCGGCTACGACGACCTGCGTTCCGACAACCCCGGGCTGATCATGCTGTCGGTGTCGGGCTACGGCCGCGGCGGTCCCGATTCGGGACGCGCCGCGTACGCGCCGAGCGTGCAAGCCGAAACCGGGCTGGTGTTCCGGCAAGCGCAGTTCGACGACGTGTGGCCGACCGACCCGATGATCTCCATCGCCGACAACTACTCCGGTCTGCACGGCACCATCGCGGTGTTCGCGGCGCTGCGCCTTCGCGACCAGACTGGCGTCGGCCAGCACGTCGACATGGCGATGTTCGACGCCATGATCTTCACCGACGACTACGCGCACCACGCCGTCGACGACGAACCCGTGGTCCGTCTCGGCGGCGACATCTACGACACGTGTGTCGGCCCGGTGCTGTTCGCTGGCCAGCTGCGCACGATCTGGAACGCGCTCAAGAGCCAGCTCGACGATCCCGCGCCCGGCGACGTACCGATCCCCGAAAAGGCGCGGCTGCGCAAGGACGCCGTGCAGCGGTGGGCGCTTACGTTCGACAACTTCGAGGATCTGACGGCCGCGCTCGACAAAGCCGGGCTCGCTTTCGGTGTCGTGCGTGATCAGTTCGAGGTCGTGCATTCGCCGACCGCGCAACACCGCGGCAGCATCGCGGAGATCGACGACAACGGCGGCACCGGCGCGCGCCGCGGTGTCGTCCAGACGCCGTACCGCTTCTCCGACGCCGACTCGGGCGCGCGCGGCGCGGCGCCGCATCGCGGACAACACAACGCCGAGGTGCTGCGCGAGTGGGCGGGCCTCGACGACGCCGCCATCGACGCGTTCGTCGCCAGCGGCGTGCTGCAGCGCGACGACAACTTTTGACCGCTGTGGCGTCCCGTCGAGTGGTGATCAGCGGGTTGGTGTTCGCCGGGTCGGCGTGGACGTTCGTCAATTACCTCGGCGCGGCGGCGCTCGTGCTCGCCGCCGCGTGGTCCGTTGTCGCCGCGATCGTGATCGATGCCGCAGCGCGCCGGTTGTCGTGGCGCTGGGCCGTGCGCGGCGCCGTCGCACTCGGCGTGGTCGCGGTCGCGGTGTTCGCTGTCGCCTACCCGCGGCTCGACACACACGATCGCGCCGCGGGTGGCTCGGACCGCGACGACGACGCCGACGTCGCCGTGCTCGCGGCGGCTCATGGCGATTACCTCTTCGGCGCCCGCACCTATCTCGGCAATGAGGTCACCCATCTGCCGGGATCGTTGATCGTGGCCGCGCCGTTCGTCGCGATAGGCGGCTCCGCCGTGGAGAACGTCGCCGTGCTGCCTGTCGCCGTGTTCGTGCTGGCACGTAAAACCCGATCGGCTGAAGCACTCATCCTCGTCGTCGGCACTGTCGCGGCATCCGCCGGCGTGTGGCACGAGTTCCTGACCGGCGGAAACTCGCTCGCCGAGTGGACGCTGCTGAGCATGGCTGCGGTTTGGCTGGCGACCGAGACGCGTACGTGGACGCGCGCGGTCGCATTTGGCTTCGCGCTGAACGTCCGAGCGAACGCACTGACTGCGGGAGCGACCGGCGTGGGCGTCGCGGCGCGCGATGAGTGGCTGGTCGCGGTGCGCGTCGCCGTGATCGCGGGCTTCGTACAGCTCGTGCTCGTCGCCCCGTTCCTGCTCGGCGGCCTTGCCCGCTTCACGCCGTTCTCGAGCGGCTCCGCCAAGGTCGCGCACCTCGACGCTCTCTTCGCGCACGCGTCGACGGTGCTGCCGGTGGTTGCGGCGGTCGCCAGCGCTCTGGCGGCGTTCGTGATTGCGCGCTCGACGCGTCTCGCGCGCGTTCCCGCCGTACTCGCGGGGCTCGCGGCAAGCCAGCTCGTCCAGTTCGGCGCGCTCATTGCGTTCTCGCTCGCCGCCGGCTCCGCCGCGTGGGCCGAGAACTGGTGCACGTATCTGATGCTCGCGGTCATCCCCGGCGCGACGGCGCTGGCGTTGTCGGCGCAGCGTTCGCCTAGGTTCGTCGCATGACGACTGCGACGCGGTACGAAAAGGTCACTGCGAACGATGGCGGGGAGTTCGACGCCTTCTGCGCGCTCCCGGAGTCAGGTAGCGGACCGGGCATCTTGTTGTTCCAGGAAATCTTCGGGATCAACGACAACATCCGCGACCTGGCGACGCGGCTCGCCGGCGAGGGCTACGTCGTGCTGGCGCCCGACATGTTCTGGCGTATCGAGCCCCGCTTCGAGCGCAAGGACGAGTCGGGCATCGGCGACGCCTTCGGCATGGCGCAGAAATTCGACTTCGCGCAAGGCATCGACGACATCCAAGCCACGCACGCGCACCTGCTGTCGATGCCGGAATGCACGGGCAAGGTCGGCGCCGTCGGCTTCTGCCTCGGCGGCGGGCTGGCGTTCGCCGCTGCCGCGCTCAGCCGCGTGGACGGCCGCGGGCCCGACGCTGCCGTCTGTTACTACGGCTCACCCGTCAACCAACTGCTCGAACACGCCGACAAGGCGACGTGCGCGCTGATGTTCCACTACGGCGACAACGACGCGTTCATCCCCGCGAATCTCATCGCCGACGTCGAGAACGCGTTCGAAGGCCGCGACAACGCCATCTTCCACCACTACGACGCCGGCCACGCCTTCAGCAACAACGACGCGCCGTCGATGTGGAACGAGGCGGCCGCCAACGAGGCGTGGGCGCGCACCGTCGAGTTCTTCCGCGGTCAGCTCGCCTAGGAGGGTTCGAGCAGTCCACGATCGGCGAGCAGTTGCAGGCCGCGGGCGACGTGTTCCTCAGGGACACCGAGCAGCTCGGACAGCCCGTGCGCGTTGAGGTTCCCGTCGAGCGCGTTGATGAGCGGCACGAGCAGCTGGGTCGCCGCGCGGCCGTGAAACAGCGCCGGCGGGCCGCCGTTGACGACGGCGACGCCGTCGAGGAGCGGCACCACTTCGAGGCCGACGGCGAGACGCGGCGGGTTCACACGCGCACCTGCTCGCGGCAGCGACAACCGTGCATGGCGACGACGCGTCCTTCCACGACGTTGGCCGGGTCGCCTCCCGTCGCGTAGCGACGCACAACGCCGAGAAGATGCCCCGGGACGCGATCGACGCCTTCCTTCGCAACGGCGTTGTGCAACTGGCCGATCTCGTTGGCGGCGATCTTGGTGAGAGTGCGCAGCGCGGACGTCGGCGGCGGCACCACCGCGCGCATCCAGTACTCGCGGATGGCGTCGTGCACCGCCAGGTTCGTCGCGTGCTGGCGCTCACGCGCCTCGTAACACGTGAAGCACGGACCCCCGGGCGCGATCACCGGTCCGATCTGGAGGCGACCGTGCAACCCCCACACCGGCACGAACGGCTGACCGTTCGCGTTGAGGTCGTGCGCCACACCGAGCGCCGGCCGCGAAGCAACCACGATCACCAGCGCGTCGTCACCCATCGGATCCGACGGGCCGTCGTGATGCACACCGCGATCGCGCAGGACGTTGCGCACGTCGCGGCCGTACATGCCGACGCCGACGACGAGCAACCTCACGACGACACCCGCGCGAGCCGCGCGTGATCCGCCCACCCGACCGACGGCGGGATCGGGCTCAACCCGGGAACGACGACACGCACCGCACTCAAACCCGTGTCGGCGAGTTCGTCGGTCGTCAGGTCCACGGCGTAGCCCGACAGCCCGGCGCGTCGCAGGCGCGCCACGAGCGCAGGCTTCGAGAGATCGACCGGGGCGTCGTTGATGTCGGGTGCGACGTACGCCGTCGCGGTCGACGACGCGATGAGCGTCGGCGGCTCCGGCGGATACACCTCTCGCACGCGGCGCACGCGGCGACGGATGAGGTCCTCGAACGCCGCGTCGCGCGCCGCGACGACCGTCGCGGCCGCCGCCATGCCGACAACCTCGAAACTCTCGTTGCGCGCCAGCACCGTCGGGATGCCGACGTCGCTCGTGGCGTCGAACACGAATTGCGACTCGTCGCTGTAGGCGATGCGCGGCAACGGCGCGTCGCGGGTCATCGCCACCGCGAACCCGTCGCGTGCGACGAGGTCGAGCAATCCGGCGAGCACCGCGGCGCCCAGGTCGTCCGCCAACGCGAGCCCGGCGCGCGAGGCCAACCAGAACGACTCGGGCTCGACGGCGACAGGAAGACCGAGGTGCACGAGGATGGCCGGCACCCACGTCGGCCGCCCGTCGTCGAGGGCAAAGCCTTCGACCCAACGAATGCGGTCGATCGCCTCGAGCGGTGCGACGCGCGCCAGTTCTTCCACCGGGAGCGCCTCGTCACCGAGTTCGTCGGCACTCGCCCACCGCATCTGTGGCGCGTCCCACGACGCTGCGGCGTACAGCAACAGCGCGTCGCGCACGGCGTCATCCTCGGTGACGCCCACGCCGACGAGCGGCTCCGCGTGGTCGGGGTGCCGACCCCTGCCGGCGGACGCGAGGAAGTAGTCGTCGAGCGCCCGCACCTGCGAAACGACGCCGCCGATGGGGCTTACGAGTGTCTTCGGGTCAAGAACTGCGATCGGACGAACGTAGTGCGTCGAAATAGATGCGCTCTTGTGCCTCGGCTACGTGCGACGGTTCCAGCGCACGCGCCCGTTCGTAACCACGCTCCGCGAGCTGATCGCGCAAGGCCGGGTCGCCGACCAATCGCGTGATGGCGTCACGAAGGCTCTGCGCGTTCGGCTCGACGATGAGAGCCGCGTCCTCGAGGAACTCGGCGACGCCGGCGGTACGCGTCACGATGACGGGACGGCGGCCGCTGGCGGCTTCCACCGCGAAGTTCCCGAAGTTTTCCGTCACCGACGGGAGCACGCAGAGATCCGCGGAGGCAATCAACTCGTTTCGTTCCTCCGGCGTCACCCAACCGCGAAACTCGACACGACCTGCGGGCAACGTGGACGCCGCAGCATGCAGCGACTCGCTCGTGCCGTCGCCGTCGTCGGGTCCCGCGATCGTGAGACACACGTCGTCAAGCGGACGCACGGCTTCGAGCAGTTCGAGCAGACCTTTCGTGCGACAGATGCGGCCGACGAACACGATGTGGGTGCGACCATCGCTCGGCGGCGCCGGCTGCGGCGCGGTCGTGGCGATCGACACGGGATTGGGCCGGATGTCGATGTGCGGCAGCGTGAACTTCGACTCGAGCTGACGGCGCTCGACCTCGCTCGTCGCGATGATGGTCCGCGCACGGGCGAACTGGTTGGCGGTCACGAAGCGATCGACCACGCTCTTCAGCACCACGTTGCGCAACTGCGCCGGCACCATGCCGAGCGGTTCGACCACGTAGGGAATGTTGCGTCGGCGCGCGTGGCGCACGACCGAATAGCCGAGCCCGTCGCGCAGCCCGCATATGTGCACGATGTCGTAGTCCCACGCCAGCCGTCCGAGTTCACCGGGCGCGACGATGGGTGACCAGCGATACCGCGCCACGGTGCGCAGGTAGTGCGCCTTGTACCCGTCGATCTGCTCCGTGTTGGCCTCCACGCGAGACCGGTTGGGTCCAAAGTCGGACGTGATGACCGTGACTTCGTGCCCGCGCGCGACGAGGCCCTCGGCCAGCAACGCAACCTTCGTGACC
This sequence comes from Actinomycetota bacterium, assembly GCA_041166285.1. Lineage (GTDB taxonomy): Bacteria > Actinomycetota > Acidimicrobiia > Acidimicrobiales > JACCXE01 > JACCXE01. Next base: position 15,836 of record JBEEFR010000118.1, read on the forward strand.
GGCCCACCGAAGTCGGGCGCCCGCAGGAAGGCCGCGACGGAGATGGCGACGCGCAGGCGCGGTCCGTCGTTCATCGCGGCGCGCCAACGCTTCGCCTGGAGGCGAGACGATCGGCGGCGTCGAGAATCGGCTTGACCTGTCGTTCGCTCGTGAAGTCCGCGGCGTAGGCGCGCAGCGGCGCCGGGTCGACGCGCGTGCGGCACACATCGAAGAGCGCGGCACCGAGGGCTGCGGGTTCGGGGTCCGCCACGACTCCGAAGGATCCGACCGCCTCGGGCAGGCTGGCGCGCCGCGCGGCGACGACAGGCACGCCCATCGAGAACGCTTCGATGGCGGGAATGCCGAAACCCTCGTGGATGCTCGTCATGATCACTGCGGACGCGTCGCGGTACAGCGCTCCCAGGTCGGCGCGTGGCAACGAGCCCGTGTAGTGCACGCGGCCTGCGAGGTCGACGCCGACGGTGTCGATGATGCGCCGACCGATCGAGCCGTTGACGCGATCGCGCGGGCCCTCGTTGCCGGCGAGTACGAAGTCGGCATCAAGCCCTGACTCAACGGCGTGTCGCCACGAGCGCAGCGCCAGCACGACGTCCTTGCGCGGGTGAAACCACCCGACCATCAGTACGTAGTTTCCGGCGGGCCGGAACGGCGTCGACTCGCACGCAGGGAACGGACGGACCGCCGGCGGCGCGACGACGATGCGGTCGAGCGGAAGACGCAGACGGTTCGAGATTTGTTGCTTCCCGTGTTCGGACAGGCAGACGACCACCTCCGGTTTCTGACGCAGGTTGCGCACCGGCATCGTGACGAGGTGACGGAACGTGTACGCCGAGTACACGCCCCACGGGACGGGGTCGAGGAACGCCATCTCGTAGAAGATCGCGATCCGAGGCACTCCGGGCGGGTGCGGCATTGCCCACTGTGCGTTGGCGACGAGCGCGTCGAGCCCGGCCTTGCGCGCGGCAATCGTCGCAACGCCCTCGGCGTGCAGATCGAAGTTCGCAGCGGCGACGAAGCGTTGGTACGGGTGGCGCAGGCGGATCAGCTCGTGCGGCGCCGGCACGTCGGGAACGGGATCGCGCTCGCTGGCGAGGATGACGATCTCGTGGCGGTCCTGCGCGAGCAGTCCCGCGACCATCGACTGCTGATAGGTGATGTGGCCACTCGGCAGCGCGGACCCGTGGATCAGGAAAACACCGAGCCTCATCTCGCCCGTCCAATCGCGAGAACGTTCTGACCGAACCCGGCGCGGTCGACGATCGCCGTCAACAGACGCAGCGGCCGCTCGGCGCGCGCGACTTGCAGCACGCGCCCGAGCTGCGGCCAGCGCGCCATGACGCGGTGCGAGACGAGGCCGAGGTTGTACGCGACAACGGCTTCGGACAGGCCGTCGGTAGCCAGACTGTCCGAACGCGCAAAGCGCACGTCGAAGCCCGCGCGGTCGAGGATGTCCTTCGACGTCTTCAGGTCGGGGTAGATGTGGTGATCGCCGGGCTGCCAGTGCATCCACCCGCCCCCCTGGATGTAGCGCGCCAGCGACCGAACGTTGGGCACTTCGATGAGCACATGCCCACCGGGCACGAGATGCTTTTGGCGGATCGTCTCGAGAACACCCACCGGGTCGTGCATATGCTCCAACGTCTGGCCGAGCGTGACGACGTCGTACTCGGTCGGAGGCAGATCCGAGAGTTCGCCGACGTGCATGGTGACGCCATACGTGCGACGCGCCGCCTGCGCCGCGGCGGGAACGATTTCCAAACCCTCGGCGCGCCAACCGCGCGCGGACGCGCGTGCGACGAGATGACCGAGTCCCGCGCCGACATCGAGCAGCGAGCCTGGCTCGATGCCCAACGACGCAAGCGCGTCGAGCCGATGATCGGCGACGGCCTCGACGAACGGGCGCACCACATCTGACGCGTAGTCGGCGCCGCACGTTCCTTTGCCGGAGTGATAGTCGTCGGTGTGGACTTCGTCGGGCGGCAGCACACGATCGGCGTATCGCAGTCCGCAGGACTCGCATCTGACGACGGTTATGCCTCCCTCCGCGTCCAGTTCACGCCGCCGCGCGTCGGCGCCGCACACCGGACAGCGCTTCACGAGGACTGCGTGCTCGGCGAGCGCGTCGACGCGGTCGGGCTCTCGTGGCGCGAACACGCGCGACAGCCAGTCCGCTTCGTCGGGAACGAGATCGGCGTCTTCGCGCAACCGGAGTTCCTTCCACCCCGAGTGATGCGGCTCGGCGTGCAGCACTCGCGTCCAGAACCCTTCGTCGTTCTCCGCCGATGCCAGCAGCGTGGCGCCCGCCGACGCCGCAAAAAGGTGACGGTGGTCGACGTCGAGGCCGTTGCTCGGGTCGATGGCGATCGAAGTAACGCCTCCGAGCCGGTCGGCCCACTGCGACCCGCTCACCCACCACACAGCGCGTGGCGCAGCGGCGTCGCGCAGCAGCGCAAGCGTGTCGGGCGAGACGTCGTCTCGGTCGCGCAGATTGAAAATCAACGCCGACGCGGGATCGCTCGCCGCGCGCGCACGCAACAACTCGACACTCCGCTCCG
>JBEEFR010000119.1:0-14415 GCA_041166285.1 Actinomycetota bacterium
GACACCGCAGGGCTCGCAGCGACGCGCCTCGGCGCGCTCATCCTCATCCTCTATCTACCGGGCGGCCTCGCCCAAGGCCTCGAGCCCATCCGCACGCGCTTCGCCCGCTGGGTTGCGCGGCGTCACGATTTACCCGCAACTGGCTCTGTGGACGACCGTCCGGCGGTCATGGACAGAGCCAGTTCGGGGGTTGGCGCTCCGGCGAAGCGCTTGCGACCGACGGGGAGCGTGTTGCTGGAGGCCGTTGAGCTGCGGAAGAACTTCGGTGGCGTGGCCGCCGTCGACGACGTGAGCTTCGAGGTTCGCGCCGGCGAAATCGTCGGCCTGATCGGTCCGAACGGCGCCGGCAAGACCACGACGTTCGAACTGCTGGGCGGCTTTACGCGTCCCGACGCCGGCAAAGTCGTGTTCGACGGCGAAGACGTGTCAGCCCTCGGCCCCGAAGAGCGCGGCCGACGTGGGCTGATCCGTTCGTTCCAGGACGCGGCGCTCTTCCCCACCATGACGGTGCTCGACGCGGCGCGCCTCGCGTTCGAGCGCGTCGCGCCGACGAGCTTCTTCGCGTCGGTGCTCGGGCTGCGCGGGGCCGAGAACGACAAGGACCGCCTGGCGCGCGAACTGGTCGGGTCGATGGGCCTCGACGAGTATCGCAACAAGCAGATTCAGGAGCTGTCGACGGGCACGCGCCGGATCACCGAGATCGCGTGCCTCATCGCGCTGCAGCCGAGCATGTTGTTGCTCGACGAGCCGTCGTCGGGGATCGCACAACGGGAGACGGAAGCGCTCGGCGTGTTGTTACGCGACATCAAGGAGCAACTCGACCTCACCCTGCTGGTCATCGAGCACGACATCCCCCTCATCATGGGACTGTCCGATCGCATCGTCGCCATGGACGCCGGCCGCGTCAACGCCAGCGGACGGCCCGACGACGTGCGCAACAACCCGCAAGTCGTCGAGGCGTACCTCGGCGGAAGCGTGGCGGCGATCGATCGATCGAGCTCGCGAAAACTGACATCATCGCAACGAAGGAGCGCTTCATGAGACGGTTGCAGCTGCCCGCGTGGGTGGACCTCACCAACCCCGCCGCGGTGTGGATCGGCATGGTCATCAGCGGCCTCGGCTTCGTCCTGCTGGGTATCGCGTGGTCACAGGTGGCTGGCGAGACGCAGGTGTACCTCCAGCTTCCCTACCTCGTCTCCGCCGGCATGACGGGCCTCGGGCTCATCATGGTCGGGCTCACGCTGATCAACGTGTCGACCAAGCGGCGCGACGCGCTCGAACGCGAACGACAGATGGATCAGCTGGTCAACATCCTCGAAGAAGTCAAGGGCGTGCTGGCAGACGCGCCGAAAGGTCGGAAGCGGTGACGACGCGCGCACGCGATCCCTTCGTCAGCGTGATGGTTGTAGTCAGCGCCCTCGTCGTCGCGGGGTTGGTCGGACTCGCTATCGCGTGGCGCGGGCTCGCGGCATCGCTCGTCGTCGCGCTGCAGCTGCCGTACGCGGTGTCGGGTGCGCTCGGCGGGCTCGCACTCGTCGGTTTCGCGCTCGGTGTCGCCAGCATCCAAGCGAGCCGTCGCAACGCGGCGCGCGAGCGCAACGAATTCGCGCGCGTCGTCGACGCCGCCGCCGACGTGCTCGCCGCGGCACGGGGGACGCAGTGATCCGACGCGTCGCGTTCGCGGCAGCAGTCCTGCTGTGCGTGAGCGCGCCGGTTCGCGCCCAGATCCCGGCACCACCGCCGGAGACGGCGCCGGTGTTGGAAGTGATTGCGCCGACGGTGAGCCCGGTGTGCGGCAACGCGCTGCTGGTCGCCGTGCTGGCGCCCGGCCTCGTCGCCGGAGAAACCGGCGGCGCGTTGCCCGTCGATCCCAGCCCCGCTCTGGCTCCGCTCTACGTCGTCTGTGGTGCCGTGCCCGGCCCACCGGCGCGCCTTTCCTGCGACGCCGACCGCAGCCTCAACGAAACCGCCAACGCGGCGGCCGCAGCCATCGCCGGAACGCCGCTACCGGTCGGCGTCGACCCCGTGGGCAACGAGGTCGAGCAGCTCGTCGTCATCGAGGACAAGTTGCCGCCGCCGGCGAACGCCACGGGCGCGCTCGACCAAGTCGTGGCCACGCTGAACTGCAAGGCGGCGGCGTCCATCACTGCCCCGCCCGAGCCCGCGGCGTCCGACGGCGACGAACCGGTCGACGACTCCGTCCTCGGGGACGAGTTCGCGCTCGCACCGCTGCTCGACACGCTGGCGCCCGACATCGCGACGATCGCGCCCCCGCCGGCCGGCGACCAACTGGTGCCGATGAGGCCCGCGACGACGACCGTCGCCGGCGTCGGCTTCTTGTACCCGGTCGTGTTCGCGCTCCCGCTCGTGCTGCTCGTGCTCGGCGGCTACCTCGGCCGCTCGCTCACGCAGCCTGTCGCGCCGCCCCAGCGGTGACGGCCGGGGTTGGTTATGCGGACAAGAAATGACGCCCCCGCAGTTGCCAAGGTGAGTGGCGTGGAAGTGCGCTGCCTCGACGGGATGGACGAGTTCACCTCCGCGAACGCGCTGTTCAGTTCAATCTGGGGTGACGATCTCCAAATTCCGGCCGAAATCATGCGCGCCCTGTCGTTCGCCGGCGGCTACGTCGCGGGGGCATTTGCCGACGGACAGATGATCGGCGCGTCGGCGGGTTTCCTCGCACAGCGCGGTGAACACGTGCACCTGCACTCACACATTTCCGGCGTAGCGCAGGCGCGGCAGGGCCAGCACGTCGGCTACTCGCTCAAGACCCACCAGCGCGACTGGGCGCTGGCGCGCGGCATCGACACCATTGAGTGGACGTTCGATCCGCTCGTCCGCCGCAACGCCTTTTTCAATCTCGTGAAGCTGGGCGCGTCGGTGGTGGCGTTCGAGCCCGACTTCTACGGCGAGATGAACGACGCCATCAACGCCGGCGATCCGACCGACCGCGCCGTCGTCGAGTGGAACCTCACAGCGCCGTCGACGGGTGACGTAAGCGACGGCGCGGTGATACTGCACGCAGCCGAAGACGGCTCACCGGTCGTGACGCCGGCGCGCACCGACGCACTGCGCGCCTGGGTACCCGAGGACGCCGTCGCGCTCCGCCAACGCGACGCCGACGCCGGACGCGCCTGGCGACTCGCCCTGCGCGAGTCGTTCGGCGCCGCGATCCGCGACGGCTACCGCGCCACGTCCATCACGCGCGACGGCTGGTACACCCTCACGCGTTAGGCGGTGAGGGTTTCGACCGACGTCGTCAGTTCCTCGAGGACGTCGGGCAACGGCGTCACGCCGATGCCGGGACCGGTCGGGACGCGCAGTTGGCCGTCGACGAGTTGGAACGGGGTCGTGAGGTCCTGGTGGAAGTAGCGGTCCGACGCTGACGTGTCTCCTGGGAGCGTGAAGCCCGGCAACGACGCCAACGCGACGTTGGCGGCGCGGCCGATCCCCGTCTCCAACATCCCGCCACACCACACGGGGATGCCGTGGGCCACGCACACGTCGTGGATGCGACGCGCTTCGAGGTATCCGCCGACGCGGCCGGGCTTGATGTTGACGATCGCCGCCGCGCCGAGGCGGATCGCGGCGGCGGCGCCGCGCGCCGACTCGATCGACTCGTCGAGGCACACCGGCGTCTTTATGAGCTTGGCGAGTTCGGCGTGGCCGAGGATGTCGTCTTCGGGCAGCGGCTGTTCGATGAGCAAGAGATCGAACGGGTCGAGTTTCGCGAGATGACGCGCGTCGGCGAGCGTGTACGCGGTGTTGGCGTCGACCTGCAACAACACGTCGTCGCCGAAGCGCTCGCGCACGGCGCGCACGCGATCCACGTCAGCACCGGGCTCGATCTTCAACTTGATGCGCATGTAACCCTCGGCGAGGTAGCCGGCAACCGTGTCGAGGAGCTCGTCGACGGAATCCATGATTCCGACCGACACGCCCGAGTCGACCGCGGCGCGCACGCCACCGAGGTGGGCGGCGAACGACGTGTCGGCGACGCGCAACTCGGCGTCGAGCACCGCGGTCTCCACCGCCGCCTTCGACATGCGATGCCCCTTCACGGGTTCGAGCGCGGTGGCGACGCCGTTCGCCGTGACGTCACCGAGAGCAAACAGCCGCGGCAGCAAGTGCTCGCGCACGACGTGTTGCGCGGCGTCGACGTACTCCGACGAATACAGCGGCGCGTCCATGGCGACGCACTCGCCCCATCCTTCGGCGTCGGGACCGATGGCGCGGACCAGGAGCGCGTCCTTGTGCGTCTCCACGCCGAACGAGGTGCGGAACGGGGCGACGAGCGGCAGGCCGATGCGGCGCAACTCGACAGCTTCGAGTTTCATGCGCGCCAGTCTCGCCCACGCACGCGGCACCGGTCTTGTCGAGGGCGCGCAAGGATCGGGCATAACGTCGTCCGTCGCGACAGGCTGTGGCCGTGGCGACCCTCGACGACCTGGTCTCGAACCTCGGCATCGGGGTGCTCGACGTCGCGGCCGCTCCCGCGGGTGTCGACGTAGAAGTCGGCGATCTCGTCATCTACGACCCGAGCGATCCAGTCATCGAGCCGGGCGCGCTCGTCCTCGGCGTCGGCCTCGACCCGCAGTCGCGCGCCGCGGGCGACGTCGTCGCGGGATTGGCGAACGCCGGCGCGGTCGGCGTCGTCGTACGTGGTGATCCCGCGCCGCTCCTCGACGTCGCCCGTACCGCGCATATCGCGCTGCTGGCGGTGCCGCCGGAGATGGCGTGGGCGCAGTTGCACACGTTGCTGCGTACCGCCCGCGCCGCCGCCGGCCAGAGCGGCGACGCCAGTGGGGGCGCGCCCGTAGGCGACCTCTTCGCGCTCGCCAACGCCGTGGCTGCCATGGTCGGCGGACCGTCGACAATCGAAGACATGCAGTCGACGGTGCTCGCCTACTCGAGCCTCGACGAGCCGATCGACGAGGCGCGCCGCGAAACGATCCTCGGCCATCGGATCCCGGACGACTGGATCGTGCGCCTGCGCGACGACGGGATCTTCCGGCGCCTGTACACGAACCGCGAGCCGATGATCATCGACTACCGCGACTCGATCCCCGGCTTCAACACGCGCCTCGCCGTCGCCATCCGCGCCGGCGACGAAGTGCTCGGCTCGATCTGGGTCGCCGACGCTAAGGGCCGCGGCTTCGGACCCGAAGCGGAGGCCGCGATCAAAGAGGCCGCCGACCTCGCGGCTCTCCACCTGCTGCGGTCGCAAGCCGCGGTCGACCTCGAGCGCCGGCGGCGCAGCGAGGTGTTGCGCGCCGCGCTCGAAGGCCGCGCCGCACCCGAAGCCCTCAGCGCCGCGGCCGACGTCTCGCCGGCGATGACGTTCACCACCGTCGCGTTCGAATTGCTCGACGACAACAACGATCAAGCGGCGACGACGGTGGTCGCCGATCGCGCCGTGAACCTGATCGCGCTGCACTGCGAGGCATACCGGCGCCAAGCCGTCGCCGTCGCCATCGGTCCGGTCGTGCACGTATTGCTGCCCGAGCCCTCCGCGCCCGATCGCCGGAACCTCGTTCGCTTCATCGCCGATCTGGTGGAACGCACGTCGGACGCGTTGCGCGTCGGCGTGCGCGCTGCGGTGGGCGCGAGCGTCGGCGGCATCGGCGAACTCGTCCGGTCGCACGACGAATCGGTACGCGTGCTGCGCGCACTGCGCGACATCGACAGCCCCAGCAAGACCGTCGCGACGGTCGACGATGTGCGCAGCCGCATCGTGCTGCTCGGGCTGCAGGACGCCGCGAGTCGGCAGCCGGAGTTGCGCGAGGGCAAGGTGGCGCTGCTCGCCGAGCTCGACGCCGAAAAGCAAACGTCGTACGTCGACACGTTGCGCGCCTACCTCGACCACTTCGGCGACGTGCCCACGGCCGCCGAAGCGATCCACGTGCACCCGAACACGTTTCGCTACCGCCTGCGCCGCCTCGTCGAACTCGCCGACCTCAACCTCGACGACCCCGCCGAGCGCCTCGTCGCCCACCTCCAACTGATGTTGCTCCGCTAGTCGCGATGCGTGTCGATCTGGGCTTTCTGGAGGCGGCCTGAGTAGTCGACGTAGACGGTCTTGACCTGGCTGAACTGCTCGATGCCGCGTGTGCCCGCTTCGCGGAACCCGTTGCCGGTGTGCTTCGTGCCGCCGAACGGCAGCGGGATCTCAGCACCGATGGTCGGCGCGTTGACGTAGACGATGCCCGTGTCGATGGCGTCGACGGCGCGCAGCGCGGTGTTGATGTCGCGCGTGTACACCGCCGCCGACAAGCCGTACTCGACGCCGTTGACGATGGCGACGGCGTCGTCGATGTCGTCGACTTCGAGCACCGACAGCACCGGCCCGAAGACTTCCTCGCGCGCGATGACGTGATCCCGCTGCGCGCCGACGAGGACCGTCGGCTCCACGAACGTGCCGCCGTCGCAGCCGGCGACGTCGTCGCGCACGCGGCCGCCGCAGGCGACGCTCGCTCCCTCGGCGACAGCAGCCTCGACCATGCCGACGATGCGCGCCGCCGACGCCGCAGTGACGACTGGGCCGACGTCGGTGTCACCGAGTGTCGGGTCACCGAGCTTGAGGCGACGCGCTCCTTCGGTGATGCGCCCCACGAGTTCCTCCGCGACGTCGCGATGCACGATCAGGCGCGACGTCGACGTGCACCGTTGTCCCGCGGTGCCGAACGCGCCGAACAACGCGCCCTCGGTGGCGAGGTCCAAGTCGGCGTCGCGCCACACGACCATGGCGTTCTTCCCGCCGAGTTCGAGCGACACGACGCGCGGCCCGTTCGCCATCGCCGCCGCGGCGACCTTGCGCCCCGTCGGCACCGACCCGGTAAAGCTCACCGCACCGACGCCCGCGTGCGTAGCGAGCGCGGCGGCGGGTTCGGCTTCGCCGTGCACCAGCTGCAACAGGTCACGCGGGATGCCCGCTTCGACGCAGCTGTCGACGAAGGCTTCGGCGCACGCCGGCGCGAACTCCGAGGGCTTCATGACGATGCCGTTGCCGGCGAGCAGCGCCGGAAAACACTTCCACGACGGGATGGCGATCGGGAAGTTCCACGGGGTGATCATCCCGACGACCCCGATCGGGATGCGCGTCGTCCACGCCATCTTCTGGCTCAGTTCCGACGGGACCGTGTCGCCCCACGCGCTGCGCCCCTGCGCGGCGACGAAGTTCGCCATGTCGACGGCTTCTTGCACGTCGCCGCCCGCCTCCACCGCGATCTTGCCGGCCTCGCGCGACACGAGGTTGGCGATCTCGGCCTTGCGCGTGGCGATCACTGCGCCCGCGGCGGCGACGAGATCGGCGCGCCGCGGCACCGGGACCGTCGCCCATTCGACTTGCGCAGTCGCCGCCGCGGCGACCGCGCGATCGACGTCGTCGGCGCCGTGGCGCGGGAACGTGCCGATCACCTCCGCCGGCCGCGCCGGATTCACCGAGTCGAAGGTGCTACTGGGAAGCGACAATGTCGTTCACCTCCGCTTCGTTGTCGACGACGGGCGCGCCGGGGACTTCGATGTCGACGTGGTGGAGGACGCCGCCCGTGAAGGCGAAGCGGCCGCGGTAGTCGTCGTCAGCCGGTGAGAAGTCGGGCGACCAACCGGCCGTGAGCCCCGCACCGGTGAGCGAGAAACGCGACCACAGCGTGCGCTTCACGACGCCTTCGCCGATTACCTCGCCGTCTACCAACAACGACACACCGGGAGCCTCGAAGTCCATGGCGAGCGTGTGCTCGCCCGCGGGCAGAGACGGCAGCGGCGCGGCGACGCGATACAGCCGCCAGCCCGCGAGATTGTGGACGTACACCAACTCGCCGTCGACGGCGTGAAACGACCACCCGCCGAGCACCGAGCCTTGCGCCACGAGCACGCCGCTCGGCGCGGCGTCGCCGTCGAGCGTGACGTGCGCCGTCACCACGAACGGTCGGTTCCGCACATTGGCGGCGACGGACTCAGGCACCGGCGCGCGCCCCGGGTAGTACCGATAGCGATTGCGCGGCGCCACCGACGACGGCCGATTGAAGACCATCTCGCTGAACGGGCGGTTGTCGACGGGCAACACGAGGTTGCGTTCCGCCTCGCTCCACCACGTCTCGATCATCTCGGCCAACCGTTCGGGTTCGGCGCCGGCGAGGTCGTTGGTTTCCGACGGATCGGCCCGCAAGTCGTAGAGCTCCCACGGCGCTTTGTCGAGACCAGGCTCGTCGAACTGGACCTCGTGGTAGGTGACCGCCTTCCAGCCGTCCTGATAGAGCGCGCGGCAACCGAGCATCTCGTAGTACTGCGTCGTGTGGACCTCGGGCGCGTCGGCGCTCGCGAAGGTCGACGCGAACGAGAACCCGTCGATCTCGTTGCGCGGCGCGACGCCGACGGCGTCGAGCACGGTCGGCAGCACGTCGATGGCGTGCACGTACTGCGCGCGCACTTCGCCGTGCGACGCGATCCCACGCGGCCACGCGACGATCAGCGGATCGGCGACGCCACCTTCGTGCGTCTCACGCTTCCAACGCCGGAACGGCGTGTTGCCGGCGACGGTCCAACCCCACGGATAGTTGTTGTGGATGCGCGGCCCGCCGATGTCAGCGAGTCGTTCGTCGGCCTCCTCGACCGTACGGGGCAACGCGTTCCACACGCGGCCGTCGTTGAGTGAACCCGTGGGTCCACCTTCGGACGACGCACCGTTGTCCGAAAGCACGATGACCATCGTGTTGTCGAGCTCGCCCATCCCTTCGAGGCGCGCCAACAGTCGGCCGAGTTCGTCGTCGGTATGCGACAGGTACGCCGCGAACGCCTCCATGTAGCGCGCGTAGACGCGCTGCTCCTGCTCGCTCAACGACGACCACGCCGGCACCCACTCCGGCCGCTCCGACAACACCGTGTGCGCGGGCACGACGCCGAGTTCCTTCTGACGCGCCAGCGTCGCGTCGCGCCACGCGTCCCAACCGGCGTCGAAGTGTCCGGCGTATCGCTCGATCCAACCGGGCGGAGTCTGGTGCGGCGAGTGACAGGCGCCGGTGGCGAGGTACAGCAGCCACGGCTTTTCGACGTCGACGTTGCGGAGGTCTTCGACGAACTCGATCGACTTGTCGACGAGATCCGCCGTGAGGTGGTAACCGTCCTCGTAGGTTCCCGGCGGGTCGACGGCGTGGTTGTCGTACATCAGCGCCGGAACGAACTGATGCGTCTCGCCGGGGAAGAAGCCGTACCAACGCTCGAAGCCTTTGCCCAGCGGCCAACGTACGCGCGTGGCGCCGAGGTGCTCTTCGTCCTCGGGCGTCAGGTGCCACTTGCCCACGGCGTAGGCGGCGTACCCGTGCGCGGTGAGCATCGCCGGCAACATCGCCTTGTCGTCGGGGATGCGCGCTGTGTAGCCCGGGAAGCCCATCGCCAGGTCGACGATGCGCCCCATGCCGACGCGGTGGTGGTTGCAACCGGTCAACACGGCGGCACGCGTCGGCGAGCACAACGCCGTCGTGTGGAACGACGAGTAGCGCAAGCCGCGCGCCGCGAGCGCGTCGATGTTCGGGGTGGCGATGTCGGAGCCGAAGCAACCGATCTGCGCGAAGCCGACGTCGTCGAGCACGACGAGCAACACGTTGGGCGCGCCCGAAGGCGGTCGGGGGTCCTCAGGCCACGAAGGCTCGGACTCCCAGTAGTACCTCCCGATCAACCCAGTCCGATCAACCAGGGGGAGCGAAGAACTCGAGCGCGATGTTGTCGGGGTCGCGGAACGAGAGGCCGGAGCCGTACGGCGCGTCGACGATGCCGCCGTGCGCCACACCGATCGACTCGAGGTGCGACTGCCACTGCTCGAGCTCGGCGCGGTTCGCGCAACCAAAGGCGACGTGGTCGAGCCCGGGCTTCGTCTCGTCCATCGGCTCAGATCCCGCGGGATTCTTGTGACCGTGGATGCCGAGCAGCGTGCCGCCGAGCAACCACACGACGTGGTGGAACGGACCCGTGTCCTCGTCGAGAACGGGTGCGGAGCCGATGAGCTTGTTGTACCAGTCGCGACTGCGGTCGAGATCCGTGACCGTCACCGCGACATGCGCAAGTGCAGGGAATTCGGGCATGCGACGAACCTACCCCGTTACGCCGAGCTAGGCCGGAGGACCGAGGATGTAGTGGCCGTTGTCGGGGTGCGGGTACCAACCGCCCGCGGCGAACGTGCCGCCGTCGACGTGGATCGTCTCGCCCGTGATGTACGACGACAGGCTGCTGGCGAGGAACACCGCGGCGCCGGCCATCTCGTCGACGTGACCGACGCGTCCCATCGGCACCATCCGGCTGAGGTGCGGGATTCCCGCTGGAGGCACGAGCGTTTCCATGCCCTCCGTGAGCGTCACGTCGGGCGCCAGTGCGTTGACGCGGATTCCGAGCGGCGCCAGTTCTAGCGCCGTCGTCTTTGTGAGGTTGATGACGCCCGCTTTCGCGGCGGCGTACGCCGCGTACCCCGGCGCTGCGCGATCGCCTTCGATCGACGTCACGTTGATGATCGACCCGCCGAGGTTGGCTTGGCGCATGGCGCGGGCGACGCGCTGCGAGCACAAGATGACGTGCTTGAGGTTGGCGCGGTACAGCGCATCCCAACCGTTCTCCGTGCCGTCGAGGAAGTCGACGGCGAACACGCCGCCGGCGTTGTTCACGAGGATCGTCGGCACACCTAACTCGTCGATGGTGTGCGCGAGGGCTTCGTCGACGTGCCGCGCGTCGCGCACGTCGACGTGCACGCCGAGCGCGCCGATGCTGTCGGCGACCGTCTGGCAACGATCGGAGTTCTGTTCCCACACGGCGACGCGGGCGCCGTACGCGCAGAAACCCTCGGCGATCCCGCGACCGATGCCGCTGCCCGCGCCGGTGACGATGGCGACGCGCCCGTCGAGCCGCGCCGCGTTGGGGTCGAGCGTCACGCTGACTTGGTTATCACTGATTCGCCGTACTTGGCGAAGACGTCCAGCGTGCGGGCGATGTCGCCGCCCGGTGCGCCGACCTGAACCCACGTGACGCCGATCGCTTCGAGCGCTTTGAGTCCTTCGAGGTGTTGTGCGGCGTTGAACTCGTCCGACGACGGATCGCCGCCGGCGTGGCACGCGAACGTGACGTCGAGCTCACGCACGTCGCGACCGACGGCGTCGCACCGGGCCTTGAGGTCGTCGAGGGCGCGCGCCAAATCGTCGGCCGTGCGCATCTCGGCGGTCCGCGACGTTTGCGCCACACCAGCCGACGTCGGGAACGGCGCCCAGCCGTCACCCCGTTCAGCGGCGCGGCGGCGCGCGCCGGCGGAGTTGCCACCGATCCAGATCGGCGGGCACTGTGCCGGCCGCGGGTGTGCCGTGACGCCGCGCGCGCTGAAGTGCTTGCCCTCGAAGTGCACGTCATCGCGGGTCCACACGGCGCGCAGCACGTCGATCGATTCGTCGAAGATTTCGTTGCGCGCTGCGTGGTCGACGCCGAGCGCCGCGAATTCGGATTTCAGATAACCGGCGCCGACCGACAGCGTGAACCGTCCGCCGCTCAACACGTCGAGCGTGGCGCCGGCCTTCGCCACGATGAAGGGGTTGCGGTACGGCAACACGACGACGTTCGGAATGAGACGGATCGTGGTCGTCGCCGCCGCGCAGAAGGCCATGGCGACGAACGGGTCGTAGGCGTCGTGGCCGCCGTGTTCCATCCACTTCTGCGACGGTGCGGGGTGGTCGGTGAAGCCGATTCCGCTGAACCCCGCGTCCTCGGCGGCACGCGCCACGCGCATGACACCCTCCGCCGTTTGCAACGCGGCGTCGTACGGTCCGCCGACCATCGGGAACGTCGTGGCGAACTTCACCCGAAGAACTCCTCTCGCCCACTCTCCACGAACTGGTCGCGCCAGCGCGCCATATCTGGCGCGCTCCACCGACCAAATGCGGCCTTGGGCTCGGGTCGCCACCACATCGGGTCGGTGGTGTGCCACTTCTGCTTGCGCAGCGGCGTGCGGTCGACCTTGCCCGTCGCCGTGAGCGGAATGGCGTCGACGATGCGTACGAAGCGCGGCGACCACTTGGTGCCGAGGTCGGGTTGCGCTGCGAGAAACGCGTCGAACGCCGCGGCGTCGAACTCGCCGTCGTACTCGATCGCCGCCATCACTTGGTCACCGGTGCGCGCGTCCGGCACGGGATACACCACGACGGCGCGCACTCCCGGGTAGCGCGCGATGACGTTCTCAACCGGACCGGCCGCGAAGTTCTCGCCGTCGACGCGCAGCCAGTCCGATGACCGTCCGGCAAAGAAGAACGTGCCGTCGTCGCTGCGATAGCCGAGGTCGCCTGTCCAGTACCACCCGCTGCGGCTGCGCTCGGCGGTCGCCTCGGGGTTGTTGTAGTAACCCTCGAAGTTGGCCAGCCCGTCACGACCGACGATCTCACCGACGGCTTCCTCGGCGTTGACGAGGCGCCCGTCCGCGTCGAACACCGCACGCGGGCACTCGTCGCCGGTTTCCGCGTCGAGCACGACGACGTCGACGCCTTCGGCCGGTTTGCCGAGCGCGCCCTTCGGCATGCCGGAGTACGGCGTGATGACGACGCCGCCCTCGCTCGACGAGTAGCCCTCGACGACGAAACAGCCGAAGCGCTCGCGAAAGGCGCGCCGATCCGCGGGCGACGCTTCGGATCCGAGGCAGTACTTGAGGTTGTTGTCGGCGTCGACGGGCGACGGCGGCTGGGCCAGGATGTAGCTCAGCGCGCGGCCGACGTAGTTGAAGTACGTGGCGTTGTACCGACGCACGTCAGCCATGAACTCGCTGGCGGAGAACTTGCGCCGCAGCGCGATCGCCGCACCGCTGAGCAGGCCGGGGAACAGATTGGCGAGCAGCGCGTTGCCGTGGAACAGCGGCATCGAGCAGTACAAGACGTCGCCGGGCCCGAACGCCACTGCGCTCTGTGAACTCGTGCGCGCCGCGCGCCCCTGCGTCATCTGCACCGCCTTGGGCGCGCCGGTCGACCCCGACGTGAAGATCAAGCAATACAGCGAATCCCCACCGACTTTCTGAATCTGAGGTACGGGCGTGCGTACCTCAGATTCAGAAAGTCGCAGTGGGTTGTCTTCGGTGATCACGACGCTGCAGTCGGTGTGCGCGATGTCGCGCTCGAGTTCGGATGGGCTGTGGGTCGGGTTCAGGCCCACGACGACGGCGCCGGCGAGCGCGGCACCGAACAACGTGAAGACGTACTCGGGCACGTTCTCGAGCAACACGCCGATGTGCTGCCCGTGCTCCATCGTCGTGGCGCGCGCCGCGGACTCGGCGACAACTTCGCGCCACGTCCACGACTGATCTTCGAAGAGCAGGCCAACGTTGTCGTCCTCGGCACGCGCGACGACTGCTTCGGCGATGGTCTCAGGCACGAGGCAGGCCGAGCACGCGCTCGGCGATGATGTTCTGCTGAATCTCCGACGCGCCGGCCGAGATCGTGTTGGCGAAGGAGTGGAAGTACTGCTCGAGCCAACTCCCCTGCGGGTCGTCGACCGATTGCGTGCCGTCGGCGACGATCTCGCCCATGCGAACGGCGTCGTCGCCTTCGAGTTCAGCTCCGACGAGCGCGATCGTCTGGCGCAACTCGGTCGCGAACCACTTCATCAACGCCTGCTCGGGCGCGTCGCCGCCGTGGACCAGCTTCGCGAAGCCGCGGTAGCCCAAGCACCGCGCCGCAACGGTGTCGATCTGCAGACGGACGAGCGCGTCCGTCATGACGGCGCGTTCCATGTCGCTGTCGAGCGCTGCGAGGCGCGCCGGCGCTTCGGCGAACAGCTCATCCAACGCCATTTCGTCCGAGAGCACGTTGTTGAGCCACACCATCCCGCGCTCGTGGGCGAGCGACCCGTTGGCCATCGCCCAGCCGTTGTTGAGCTCACCGACGAGATTCGCGGCGGGCACGACGACGTCGTCGAAGAACACCTCGTTGAGGTCGGGGTGCTCGGGATGGATGATCTCGGGCAACGGCCGCACGGTGATGCCCGGCGTGTTCATGTCGACGAGCACGATCGAGATCCCCTTGTGTTTCGGCGCGTCGGGATCCGTCCGACAGAACAGGAAGCAGAAGTCGGCGTAGTTGGCGCCCGACGTCCACACCTTCTGACCGTTGACCACGAAGTTGTCGCCGTCGCGCACGGCGCGCGTGCTGAGCGCGGCGAGGTCGCTGCCGGCACCGGGTTCGCTCATGCCGAGGCACGCCGTCTTCTCCCCCAGCAGGATCGGCATCGCGTAGCGCTCGATCTGCTCGGGGGTCCCGTAGTCGAGGATCGAAGGCGCGATGATGCCGAGCCCCTGCACGTTCGTGGTGCGCGGCACGCGCGCCTTGTACAGCTCCTCCATGTAGATGATCGTTTCGACGGGCCCGGCGTTCCGGCCACCGCGTTCGGGCGGCCATCCCGGCACGAGCC
>JBEEFR010000120.1:0-11271 GCA_041166285.1 Actinomycetota bacterium
GGCTTCGGTGCAGTCGGTGCGCACCGTCGACGTGTTGTCGTGGCGGCTCCAGCACCCGAGCGGCGTGCTCGGCGGGTTGATCGACGCCGAGCCGAAGCAGTACCAGCGCTCGACGACGGGCGGCAACAGCCCGCAGATGCTGATGAACTCGGCGGCCGCCGACATCTCCGAGGGCCTCGTCGACTCCGTGCTGATCGCCGGCGCCGAAGCCATGCTGACGCGTCGGCGCGCCGGCCAGGCGGGCATCCAGTTGCCATGGGGTTCGGCGGAAAGCGAAGCCCCGATGGCCGAACGGGTCGGCGAGGACCGCAACGGCGCCAACGACGTCGAAATGGCGGTCGGGCTCATGATGCCGACGCAGGTGTATCCGCTGTTCGAGAACGCACTACGCGGCGCCGATCCCGACGGGCCGCTCGGCCACGAGGTGAAGGTGTCGGAAATGTGGGCACGCTTCAACGACGTCGCGCAGACGAATCCGTACGCGTGGTCGCCCGAACCGATGACGGCCGAGGAGATCCGCACCGTCACCGACGACAACCGCTACATCGGCTACCCGTACACGAAGTACCAGTGCGCCAACATGCAGGTCGACCAGGCCGCGGCGGTAATCGTCTGCTCGGTCGAGACCGCGCAAACGGCGGGCATTCCCGAAGACAAGTGGGTCTTCCCCTGGTCCGGTTCGGACTGCCACGACCACTGGTTCGTGTCGGAACGGGCGTCGCTCGCCACGTCGCCTGCGGTCGGGATCAATGCGAAGAACGCGCTGTCGCTTGCGGGCATCGGCATCGACGACGTCAACCACCTCGAGATCTACTCGTGCTTCCCGTGCATGGTGCAGATGAGCGCGTACGCCATGGACATCGACCCGTTCACCGATTCGCGACCGCTCACGCAGACCGGCGGCCTCGTGTTCTTCGGCGGACCCGGCAACAACTACTCGACGCACGGCATCGCGTCGATGGTCGAGCGCCTGCGCGCGGAGGGCGGCGTCGGCCTCGTCACCGCCAACGGTTGGTACGCGACGAAGCACTCGACGGGCATCTACGCCAGCACTCCCCCAGCGAACGCGTTCCGCACCGCGAAGCCCCAGGCCGAACTGAACGCGACTCCGCAGACGAAGCTCGTCGACGACTACGACGGGCCGGGGACGCTCGACTCGTTCGTGGTCATGCACGAGCGCGACGGCTCGCCGGCGATGGGGACGATCGCCGTCAAGACACCCGACGGCAACGGGCGCACGTGGGCGACGACGACCGACGCCGACATCATCGGGTGGCTCGAGTCGGGCGAGCAGGTTGTCGGCACACCGGTGTCGGTGAAGGAGCGCGTCCTCAGTCGATAACGACGGCGCCCTGGCGCAGCACGCGCACGGGCGACTGTGTCGCGTCGACCACCGTCGACGGGCGGCCGTCGCGTACGCCGCCGTTGATCACGAAGATGTCGTCGCCGAGCGCGGCGTGGACTTCCGGAGCGGTCGTGCACGGCGGCTCACCGTGCTTGTTGGCGCTTGTGGTCACCAAGGGACCCGTGAGCCGGAGGAGTCCGCGCAGGTCGTCGTCGTCGGGGCACCGCAACCCGATCGTCGACGGGTCGCCGCCGAGATCCCACTCTCGCGACTCGCCCGTTCGCGTGCCGACGATCGTCAACGCGCCCGGCCAGCAGTCGGTGAGGTCGACGGCGAACGTTGCGTAGGAGGCGGCGTCGGCCGGCTCGGCGATCAAGACCGGCAGCGCGACGTCGGCCGGACGCTCCTTGAGCGCGAACAACGCGTGCGTGTACGCCGGGATCACGGCGACGCCGTACACGGTGTCGGTCGGGATGGCGACCACTTCACCAGCCAGCAGTCGCTCCAGCGCCATCACCACTTGCCCACGGTGCAACGTGGTCGGTCGACAAGGTCCTTGTGCGTGGACGTCGCTTCGGCGCCGGCGGCGCGCATCAGCTGCTGGATGGTCTCGCCTTGATCGGGCGCGTGCTCGACGACCAGCGCACCCGGGCGCGCCAGCCACTCGGGCGCGGCGAACACGATGCGGCGGATGTCGTCGAGGCCGTCGGGTCCGGAGCGCAGCGCGGCCGCGGGCTCCCACTGTTCGACTTCGGGCGGTAGATGATCGGTGTCTTTGACGTACGGGGGATTGCTCACGAGGAGCGTGATCATGCCCTTGAGCGCGTCCGGTAATGCGGCATACCAATCGCCGTGCCTCAGTTCGACGCGGCCGACTGCCGCTTGGCCCATGCCGATGAGGTTGAGTCGCGCCACGTCGAGGGCGTCGCTCGAGGCATCGGTCGCCCACACCTGCGCGTCGGGCACCTCCTTGGCGATCGACAAGGCGATAGCGCCCGAGCCGGTGCCGAGATCGACGACGAGCGCGGCGTCGTCGTTCACGCGTAGCTGTCGCAGCGCCGCGAGCGCGACTTCGACGACCCACTCCGTTTCGGGGCGCGGGATCAGCACACGGCGATCGAGGAACAAGTCGAGTTGCCGGAATCCCCACGAACCAAGCACGTACTGCAGCGGCTCGCCGTCTTTGCGCCGCGCCACGCGCTGGTCGATCGACGCCTGACACTTCGCGTTCACCGGTTCGTCGCCGTGGGCGATCAGCTCGGCCGACGTCCAGCCCGCGACGTGACCGACGATCAGCCGAGCGTCGCGCGCACCAACGACCGCCGTCGCGTCGGCGATGGCGTCTTGCCAGGACTTAGGACTCACCGGCGAGTTGGCGAGCGCGCTCGTCGGCCACGAGGGCGTCGCTTACTTCGTCGAGCTCCCCCATGAGCACGCGGTCGAGTTTGTAGATCGTCAGGCCGATGCGGTGGTCGGTCACGCGGTTCTCTTTGTAGTTATACGTGCGGATCTTCTCGCCGCGTCCACCGCCGCCGATCTGCGAGCGGCGCGCATCGGACAACTCCGCTTCCTGCTTGTCCTGCTCGGCCTTGAGCAGTCGGGCGCGCAGAACTTGCAGCGCCTTGGCGCGGTTTTGGATCTGGCTCTTCTCGTCCTGCATCGACACGACCAGACCGGTCGGCAAGTGCGTGATGCGAACCGCCGAGTCGGTCGTGTTGACGGACTGACCGCCGGGGCCCGATGAGCGGTACACGTCGACCTTGAGGTCTTTCTCTTCGATCTGGATGTCGACTTCCTCCGCTTCGGGCAACACCGTCACGGTGGCGGCCGAGGTGTGGATACGCCCCTGGCTCTCCGTCGCGGGCACGCGCTGCACCCGGTGCGGGCCACCTTCGAATTTCATGCGCGTCCAGACGTTTTCGCCCTTGAGCATGAACGCCACTTCGTTGAAGCCACCCTTGTCCGACGGATCGGAGCCGAGCAGTTCGGTCTTCCACTTCATACGGTCGGCGTAGCGCGTGTACATGTCGTAGAGATCCTTGGCCCAGAGGTTCGCCTCTTCACCGCCTTCGGCGCCGCGGATCTCGACGATCACGTTGCGTCCGGCGTTGGGATCTGTCGGGAGGAGCAGGATCTTGAGTTCGGCGTCGAGGGCTTCGATGCGCGCTTCGGCGTCGTCGACTTCCGCCTTCATCACGTCGCGGTCGTCGCCTGTCGCGTCCTTGAGCATTTCCTTCGCGGCTTCGAGGTCGCTGTGCGCCTGCTCGTAGGCGCGCGTGGCCCGCACGATCGGTTCGAGTTCTTTGTGGCGGCGCGACAGGTCGCGCAGCTGCGTCCCGTCACTGGCGATGTCGGGCGCGGACAGGCGCGACTCGACGTCGAGGAACTCCTCTTCCAAAGATCGCAGTCGGTCGCGCACCGGTTCAGTCTCCCAGAGCCGGCCAGTTATTCGGAACTGTGACGACCCGCGCCGGGTGCTTGAGCGCTGCCGCGAGGCGATACGTGTTCGGCACCGCGTCCGCTTCAGGCACGACGAGCACGAGTTCGGCGTCGGGCGCGTACATGGCGCGGGCGTCGGCCGCCGACGGCACGAGATCGGCGTCGACGCCGACGGAGAACGCCACGACGACGCCGTCGCCGACGGCCGGCGCGATCGACGTCGCCCGCAGATCGGCGCGCGGAAGCGGCGGCGCGACCGGCGTCAGCGCGCCGACTCCGACGAGTTCTGGGTGCGCAATCGCGATGGACCGCAGCCAGCGCTCGCGGGCGTACGACGTCGCCGCGCTGCCCGGCACGTCGTGGCGCCGTTCCTTGTGGACGCGCGCCGCCAAGTCCTCGAGCGTCGCCCCCGAGTTCGCCATCAGGTGCGCTTCGCGATCGTGCTTGCCGACGCCCACCGCGAGTTGCCCGTCGATAATCCGCCCGATCTCGAGCCCCTTCACTTCGAACGAGGTGACGCCGTGCTCGTGCACGACGTCCACGCCATCCGGCACACCGCCACTTGGCGCCAAAGGTCGCTCCACCGCCTCTTTGGCGCGAAATGGCGGTTGGCGCAACTCGGTGGCGTCGACGAAAAAGACGTCGATGGTCGCGGGCGACGCGAAATACGTCGCCCGGCGTGCCAAGACGGCGGCGGCGGCGGCCTCGTCGGTGATGACGACGAGACGTTCGGGGACATCGGCTTTCAGGGCGACCGCGAGCGGGCCGCCGAGGCCGCCCTCCGTCAGCACCCACAGCGAACCGTGCTCGGACGCGGCGGCGCCGCCGGGGAACCCCAGCGGCGTCAGTCCGTCCGCACCGGCCGACTTGGCCAGCGCGGTCAATTTCGCGAGGTTCAGGCGGGCCCGTGTGGAGGGGTCCACCGCGCCTTAGTCCTTCTTCTTCGAGCCCTGCTTGCCGTACCGGCGCTGGAAGCGCTCGACGCGGCCACCGGTGTCAACCAGCTTCTGCTTGCCCGTATAGAACGGGTGGCACTCGTTGCACAGTTCGGCGTGGAGTTCGTCCTTGGTCGACCGGGTCGTGAACGTGTTGCCGCACGAGCAGGTGACCTTCGACTCGACGTAATTCGGATGGATGTCTGCTTTTGCCATTTCGTTCTCCTAAGCGGTCGCGCTGGGGCCGGTCGCTACATCAGCGAGGAACTCAGCGTTCGTCTTGGTCTTCTTGACCCGGTCCATTAACAAGTCCAAAGCGGCCGCACTTGTTCCATCTTGCTGCAAGCCGCTGAGGACGCGCCGCAGGCGCCAGACGGCCTGGAGCGCCTTGGCGTCGAAGAGCAACTCTTCACGACGCGTCGACGACGCGTTGACGTCGATGGCCGGGTAGATGCGCTTCTCGGCGAGTCGGCGGTCGAGGCGCAGCTCCATGTTGCCGGTGCCCTTGAACTCTTCGAAGATCACTTCGTCCATCTTCGAACCGGTCTCGATGAGCGCGGTGGCGAGGATGGTCAGCGAGCCGCCTTCGTCGAGGTTGCGCGCCGCACCGAAGAACTTCTTCGGCGGGTACAGCGCGCCGGTGTCGATACCACCCGACATGATGCGGCCCGTCGCCGGCGCCGCCAGGTTGTAGGCGCGAGCGAGACGGGTGATGCCGTCGAGGACGATGACCACGTCGCCGCCGGCTTCGACCAAGCGCTTGGCGCGCTCGATGGTCAGCTCGGCGACCTGCGTGTGTTCATCGGACGGGCGGTCGAACGTGGACGCCACGACTTCGCCCTTGACGGAGCGGCGCATGTCGGTCACTTCTTCCGGGCGCTCGTCGACCAGCAACACGATGAGGTGCACGTCGGGGTTGTTCTGCTCGATCGACGTCGCGATCTGCTTGAGGACCGTCGTCTTGCCGGCCTTGGGCGGCGACACGATCAGGCCGCGCTGGCCCTTGCCGATCGGCGACATCAAGTCGACGATGCGGGCGACCATGTTGTTCGGCTCACCGGGCATCTCGAGCTTGAGTTGCACGTCGGGGAACAGCGGCGTCAGGTCGTCGAACTTCGGACGCGCCTTGGCGTCGTCGACGTTCATGCCGCTGACCGACTCGACGTCGACCAACGCGCCGTACTTCTCGTTGGCGGTCGCGGGACGGGCGGTGCCGACGATGCGGTCGCCCTTGCGCAGCCCGAGACGCTTCACGGTGGCGACGGGGACGTAGATGTCCTCGTGCGCCGGGAGGTACCCCTTCACGCGGATGAGGCCATAACCGGCATCCGACAGATCAAGCAGACCGGCGACCGGTTCGGTCTCGCCGGTGTAGTTCTCCTGATCCTGGTACCCGGCCATGTCGCGCGCCTGGCCCCCGCCGCCTCCGGCGAGGCTGTCGAAGCGGTCACGCCCACGACGGCGCCGATTGCCTCGCTTGTTGCCGTCGGCCTGATTGCCGCCGCCGCCGCCCTGGTTCCGATCGCGGTTGTTCTGATTGCGGTCGCGGTTCTGGTTGCCGCCGCCACCGCCGCCGCCGCCTTGTTGGTTGCGCTCCCCGCCCGAGTTGCGCTCGCCTTGATTGCGTTCGCGCGGCTCGCCGTCGCGGTTCTCGCGCGGCTTGCCGGCAAAGCCGGTGCTTTGCGCGGGCGCGTCGGCGACGAGTTCGTCGGGTGTCGGGATGTCGGTCACGACGACGTGCGCCGCCGGATCTTTTTCGAGATCGGCAGCCAGCGCCGCCGCACGTCCGGCGAACGCGCGACGCGGGGCAGCCTGCGCGGCGTCGTCGGACGCCGACTCTTCGGGCGCGGACTCCGCGGCCTCGGCGGTCGCCGCCGGCTTTTTGGTCGCCCGCGCGCGCTTCGGCTTCTCGGCCGGCGCGTCGCCGTTCGATTCCTTGCCGTTGGCAACTACGCCGGTCGCTTGCAAGATCTTGTCGACCAGATCGGCCTTTTTCGTCCGGCTGCCGGGCTTGACGCCCAGCGCGTCGGCGATGGCATGGAGCTCGTCGCGCTCTTTGCCTTCTAGGACCGAGCGTTCGAGCTGATGCTCTCCGCTCATTTGATTACCTCACTTGATTGAGAACAGGCCGCATACGCGGAATCCGCGAAGGAAATTTGCAGCCAGGAGGAGCACTTCCGCCGGCGCCCTATAAAGCGGCAGACCGTGCGGTCGGTGCGTGGCACACCCTAGCACTGCGCACTCCAGCAGGCATAACGCTCCGTTTGCTTGACTCATTCCCATGCATGTCAGGCGAGTAGTGACCGGCCACGACGCGTCCGGAAAGTCCGTGTTCGTGAGCGACGAGGAAGTTGCCCCAATTCAGCCGATGCTCATGCCGTCGGCGGAGTTTCACCGGCTGTGGGGAGGTGACGAGACGCCCAAGTTCCCGGGTGACGGCAACCAGCCGGCGCACGTCACGTACTTCCCACCGATCGGCGGCTTCCGCTTCGGGTTGTTCAGCCTGCCTCCTCACGACGCCGAGGGACCCACCGACCTCGACATCGCCGCCGCGCTCGCCGACATGGAGCAGGGCATGCCCGGGATGATGCGCTACATGGACCCGTCGGATCCCGGCATGCACACCACCGACACCATCGACTTCGAAATCGTCTTGGAAGGCACGGTCACGCTCGAACTCGACGACGGCGCCACGGTCACGCTGCAGCCCGGCGACACCGTCGTGCAGAACGGCACGCGTCACCGCTGGGGCAACCCCGGCACGACGACGGCGCGCCTCGCGGTGTTCATGGTCGGCGCCGAGCATGCAGAGGTACCTCCGGCCACCTAATACCTTTCTACTGATGCGCTATCACGCCGAGTTCCGCTGTTTCGCCGGGTGTCCGGGCGCGTGGCCCGTCACGCAAGCGATCTACGCGTGCCCGACGTGCGGCGGACTCCTCCAAGTCGTGCACGACATGGAGGCGCTTCGCGACCGCAGCGGGCCGGCGTGGATGCAGCTGTTCGACGAGCGCTACCGCCAGAACCGCTGGCCCTACGGCTCCGGCGTGTGGGGCAAGCGCGAATGGGTGATGCCCGACATCGACGACGACGACATCGTGTCGATGTACGAAGGCGGCACGAACCTGTTCTGGGCAGAGCGCTACGGCAAGCAGGTCGGCCTCGAGGACCTATGGGTCAAGTTGTGCGGCAACAGTCACTCGGGTTCGTTCAAGGACCTCGGCATGACCGTGCTCGTCAGCGTCGTGCGCAAAGCCATCCGAGAAGGCCTCAAGGTCAAGGCGATCGCCTGCGCGTCGACGGGTGACACCAGCGCGGCGCTGGCGGCGTACGGCGCAGCCGCGGGTCTGCCCGTCGTGGTGCTGTTGCCGCGCGGAATGATCTCCACGGCGCAGCTCGTCCAGCCGCTGGCGCACGGCGCGCTCGTGCTCGGGCTCGACACCGACTTCGACGGGTGCATGGCGATCGTCAAGCAACTTGCGGCCGAAGGACTCGTGTACCTCGCCAACTCGATGAACCCGCTGCGGCTCGAAGGCCAGAAGACGGTGGGCATCGAGATCGTCGAGCAGTTCGACTGGCAGGTGCCCGACTGGATCATCCTGCCGAGCGGCAACCTCGGCAACGCGTCGGCGCTGTACGAGGGCTTCCAGATGATGCAGGACCTCGGCGTCGTGTCGCGCATGCCGCGTCTGGTCATCGCGCAGGCCGAGAACGCCAACCCGATGTACCGCGCCTGGATCGCGGGACGCAAGGAAGTCGACCCGATCAAGGCGCAGCCGACGCTGGCCACGGCAATCCAGATCGGCAACCCCGTCTCCGCGCCGCGCGCCATGCAAGCCCTCGACGCCATGAACGGCGTCGTCGAACAAGCGAGCGAGAACGAGTTGTCGGAGGCCGCGGCGCGCGCCGACCGCACCGGCATGTACACGTGCCCGCACACCGCCGTTGGCCTCGCCGTGCTCGAGAAGCTCGTCAACGCCGGCACGATTCCCTACGACGACAAGGTCGTCTGCATCTCGACCGCGAGCGGCCTCAAGTTCACCGAGTTCAAAGTCGGCTACCACGAGCGGTCCCTCGCCGGCATCGACGGCGTCCAGGCGAACGCACCCGTCAACCTCGACGCCGACTACGGCGCCGTCGTCGACGCCATCAACGCTCATCTCCAATAACTCTTAAGAGGCCGCCGATCGAGCGGACGGCATCGAGACCCTTGAGGTCTTCGAGCGTCGCCTGCACGTCGGCTTCTCGGGCGACGTGGGTGATGAACACGAGGCGGGCTTCGTCGCCGAGGCCCTGCTGCTCCATCGACTGGATCGACACCCCGTGGTCGCCGAGCACGCCCGCGACCGCGGCGAGCACGCCGGGCTTATCGGCGACGTCGAGCGCGAGGTAGTACTGCGAGCGGAGGTCGTCGACCGAGCGCAGCTTCGCCGGCGCCAGCACGGGCGCTCGGCCTGTCCCGCCGATCGACAGGTTGTGCGCGGCGTCGATGAGATCGCCGAGCAGCGCACTGCTCGTGGGCAGCGCACCCGCGCCGCGGCCGTACAGCATCAACTCGCCGACGGCCTCGCCCTCGATGAACACGGCGTTGAACGAGTCGCGCACGCTGGCGAGGGGGTGCGTGGCGCGCACCATCGCCGGATGCACGCGTACGCCCACTTGCCCGTCGATCATCTCGGCGATGCCCAGCAGCTTCACGACGTACCCGAGGCGCTGCGCGAACGCGATGTCAGTGGCGGTCACGTGCGTGATGCCTTCGCAGAACACGTCCTCCAGCGCAACCCCGACGCCGAACGCGATGCTGGCGATGATCGCCACTTTGGCTCCAGCGTCAAAGCCGCCCACGTCGGCGGTCGGATCGGGCTCGGCGTATCCGAGCCGTTGCGCCTCGGCGAGCGCGTCTTCGTAGGTCGCGCCGTCCTCGGTCATGCGCGTCAGCATGAAGTTGGTCGTGCCGTTGACGATGCCCATGATGCGCAGGATCGGCTCCCCCGCGAGCGATTCACGCAGCGGGCGGATGAGCGGGATGCCGCCGGCGACGGCCGCCTCGAACAGGAGGTCGCGCCCCGCATCGGCAGCCGCGGCAAACAGTTCCAGGCCGCGGGTGGCCAGCAGCTCCTTGTTGGCCGTGACGACAGGCTTGCCGGCGGCGAGCGCCGTGCGCACCAACTCGTCGGTCGGGTCGACGGCCACCATGGTCTCGATCACGACGTCGACGTCGTCTGAGGTCACGACGCTCATGGCGTCGGTCGTGAGTAGCGACGGATCGAGTTCCGGTGGACGCGGCTTGTTCAGGTCGCGCACGAAGACGCGCGTGATCTCGAGGCGGATGCCCGTGCGCGCCGCGATGTCGTCGGCCTCGCGCGCCAGCAGGCTGACAAACGCGCTGCCGACGTTGCCGCAGCCAAGCATGCCGACGCGCACCGCCTTACTCATCGGCGGCAACGCTACTTAGTCAAACCGCAGTGCTTCGACGACTTGGAGGCGGCCGATGCGACGCGCCGGGACGAGCGACGCGATCCCGGCGACGATGACCGCCAGGAACACGAGCACCGGCAGCAGCGTCCACGGCAGCACGTAGTCGATGCTGAAGCCGAGCGCGGCGCGTTGGCTGACGACGATGCCCGTCGACAGCAACCAGCCGAGCGGTAGCGCGAGCACGTACGCCACAAGGGCGAGCGTCGACGCCTCGACGAGGACCATGGCCCGCGCCTGGCGGCGCAGCGTGCCCGCCGATCGCAGGATGCCGATCTCGCGCGTGCGGGCGAGCACCGACACCACCATCGTGTTGGCAAGACCGAGCACCCCGACGAGCGCCGCGATCGACAGCAGCGCGTAGGCGAGACCGAAGAAGCCCTGCAGCTGCGCGTGCGCCGCCCGTCGAATGTTGGCGCTCGTTTCTACCTCCAGCTGATACTTCGATCCGAGGCGTTCGATGATGGTGTGGCGCAACTGCTCGGGATCGACACCGTTGTTCGCCTTCAACAAGAACGCATTGGGGCGACCGGTGCCGAACAGCTGGGCGTCTTTGACGCCGAACGCCGGACCGATGTTGTTGCCGATTTGGGCGTACGTGGCGACGAGCTTGAACGGCCGCACACCTTGGTTCGTGCGCACCGCGACCATGCCGCCGACCTTGACGGCGTTGCGCGACGCGAGTTGCTCGGGCAACACGACAGCACCGCCCTGCTCGAACGCGGCGCGCACGGTGGCGTCGTCGCCTTCCGTGAACGGGAAGCTCGCGATGTCGAAGTACGTCGCCGGGTCGATCACGGTGAAGAACTGGCTGCTCTTTTCGGCTGCCACGTCGACGACACCGAAGCGCAGCGCGGTGGTGGCCGCCACCCCGTCGATCGCCTTCAGCTCGCCTTCGACGCTCGGGTCGAACGCGCCGGGCGCTCCGACCTGAATCGACCCGCCGGCTTGCCGTTCGACGACGCGGTCGATCGTGTGCGACATCGATACGTTGCTCGTCGCGATCGCGAAGATCATGGCGAACACCACCATGACGAGCGCCAGCGTGTACGCCGAACGGCTGCGCTGCTTGACGAG
>JBEEFR010000121.1:0-8382 GCA_041166285.1 Actinomycetota bacterium
TTGAGCGCGTGTCCAAGGACACCGAGCGCGACTTCATCATGAGTGCAGAAGAAGCGCAGGCCTACGGCGTTATCGATGAAGTGATTTCCACCCGTCTTCCGGTGACCGAGCACGCGCTCGGCGCGGCATAGGAGTAACCAGTGGCTCGTCTCGGCGACGGAAGCGATCTCGTCAAGTGCAGCTTCTGCGGCAAAACGCAGAAGCAGGTCAAGAAGTTGATTGCCGGCCCCGGTGTGTACATCTGCGATGAGTGCATCGAGTTGTGCAACGACATCATCGAAGAGGACCTGGCGGAGGCGAGCGAGCTCAAGTTCGAAGAGCTGCCCAAGCCTCGCGAGATCTTCTCGTTCCTCGACGACTACGTCGTCGGCCAGGAACACGCCAAGAAGATCCTGTCGGTCGCGGTGTACAACCACTACAAGCGCGTGCAGGCCGGTGCACACGACCCCGAGGTTGAACTCGGCAAGTCGAACATCCTGCTGATCGGGCCGACGGGCTGCGGCAAGACGTATCTCGCGCAGACGCTGGCACGCATGCTGAACGTCCCGTTCGCCATCGCCGACGCCACGGCGCTGACCGAGGCCGGCTACGTCGGCGAAGACGTCGAGAACATTCTCCTGAAGCTCATCCAGGCTGCGGACTACGACGTCAAGAAGGCCGAGACCGGCATCATCTACATCGACGAGATCGACAAGATCGCCCGCAAGAGCGAGAACCCGTCGATCACGCGTGACGTGTCCGGCGAAGGCGTGCAGCAGGCGCTGCTCAAGATCCTCGAAGGCACGACCGCTTCGGTACCGCCGCAGGGCGGGCGAAAGCACCCGCACCAAGAGTTCATCCAGATCGACACGGGCAACATCCTGTTCATCTGCGGCGGAGCGTTCGCCGGTATGGACAAGATCATCGAGAGCCGCATCGGCAAGACCGGCATCGGCTTCGGCGCCACCATCAACCGCCGCTCGAACGACGTCGGCGAGCTGATGCTGCAGGTGCAGCCCGAAGACCTGCTCAAGTTCGGGCTCATTCCGGAGTTCGTCGGGCGCCTCCCTGTCATCGGCGCGGTGTCCAACCTCGACAAGGACGCCCTGGTCCGCATCCTCGTCGAGCCGAAGAACGCGGTGGTGAAGCAGTACCAGCGCATGTTCGAGCTCGACGGCGTGCAACTCGAGATGACCGACGACGCGCTCGAGGCCGTATCGGAACAGGCATTGCTGCGCGGCACCGGTGCCCGCGGTCTGCGCGCCATCCTCGAAGAGGTCCTCCTCGACGTCATGTACGACGTGCCGAGCCGCACCGATGTCGGCAAGTGCGTCGTCGATCGCTCCGTCGTGCTCGACAAGGTCGCGCCGACGCTTACCCCGCGGGCGGATACACCCCCCACGGACAAGCCCCGCCGCGCCGCGTCGTAATCGCCGCAACCACCGCTGCGGCCTAGGCTCCGCGGCGTTATGACGCTGACCCGGTTGTTGGTCGCGCCTGCGGTGCTGGCTGGGGAGCCCGACGCAGTGGCGCTGCGCGCTGCTGGCGTTGCCGCGGAGCGCCGCTTCGACACCGAGGGCGAGACCGAGCTGATCGTCGGCACGCTCGAGGGCGACCTGGCGTCGCAACACGCCGTCGAGAGCGAGCTGGCGCGCGAGGGCCTCGACCGCACCGTGATCGGCCGCGACGCGTTCGTCGAACGCGTGCGCGAGACCGAAGCCCGCCACCGCTCTGCTCTGCGCGACGCGCTCACCGATGCGGGCATCCCGGCCGACATCGAGCTGGGTCGCACGGCAGACGAGATCGTGTTGCGCGCGGCGCGCATCGCCTTCGTGCGCCTGTACGACGCCGGTCTGCTCGAGCACGCGGAACGCGTCGTCGACGTCTGCGCGCGGTGCCAGACCGTCGTCGAACCCAGCGACGCCGCTGCCGTGCCGACCGAAGTCGTCCGCTACACGCTCGCGCTTGACGGAGTCGAGGTTGCGATTACCGACGCCGAACTGTTGCCCGGTGTGGTGGCGGTCGCGGTGCCCGCAGGACACGCGGCGGCCGGCACGACGGTGCGCGTGCCGCTCGGCCACGACGTTCCCGTCCTCGCCGATGACGCCACTGAAGAGCCGTGGTTCGTCGTGCCCGCACACGCTGGCCGTGCGCTCGACTTTGCCCGGCAACACGGACTCACACCGGTTCCCGTCCTCGACAGCGACGGGGTGGTCGTAAGCGAAGGTCCGTTGGGCGCCCTCGCGCGCTACGCGGCGCGAGCCGCCGCCGCCGAGCTACTGCGCGCCGAGGGCGTCGTGCTCGCCGAGCAAGTAGATACCGTCGACGACCTGCGTTGCGGCCGCTGCGCCACCTCGCTCACCCCCGTCCTCGGCCCGCACTGGTTCCTGCGGACGGCGGACCTCGAGATCGCGGCGGCCGATGCGATCCGCGGCGGCGCCGTCCAGATCGACGACGTGGAAACCCGTGACCGCTTCGTCGATCGCGCCGAGCGCGCCGACTCGTGGTGCTTGTCGCACCAGGTGTGGGCCGGCGATGCGGTGCCGGCGGCGCGTTGCATCGACTGCGGCCAGATCGCCGTCACGGCCGAGCCGTCGTCGTCGTGCGGGAAGTGCATGGGCGAGCTTGTGCCGACCGAGGACGTGCTCGACGCCAGGTTCATCGCCGCGCTGTGGCCCCTCGCGCTCGCCGGCTGGCCGGTCGACGAGCACCGAGCCGACCGAAGCGTGGTGTTCGCCGGTCCCGACGACGTCACGGGCTTCGCGTTGCCCGTCGCCGCGCTCGGTTTGCGCCTCGCCGGCGCCGTCCCGTACGACGAACTCGTGAGCGTGCACACCGAATGAATTTCGAAGAGGCGGTCGCGTTCCTCGACGAACACATCAACATGGAGAAGATGCTGGCGGGGGAGCGGGCGACAGCCCCGACGCTCGACCGCATCCGCGAACTGTTGCGACTCCTCGGCGATCCCGAGCAGCAATACCCGATCATCCACGTGACGGGGACGAACGGGAAGACGTCGACGGCTCGCGCCATCGGACGTTTACTGATGGCGCACGACCTGTCCGTCGGCACGTACACGAGCCCGCACGTCGTGTCGTTGACCGAACGCATCCTGCGCGACGACGAGCCCATCGGACCCGACGAGTTCGCGTTGCTGATCGCGCAGTTGGCACGGCTCGAACCGTTGCTGACCGAACGCGCCACCTGGTTCGAGCTGATCACGGCCGCCGCCTACGCACACTTCGCCGACATCGCCGTCAACGCCGCGGTGATCGAAGTCGGCCTCGGCGGTACGTGGGACGCCACGAACGCGGCGAACGGGGCCGTCGCCGTCGTCACGTCAGTAGGGCTTGACCACATGGAGTTCCTCGGCGACACGCCCGAGGACGTCGCCGCAGAGAAGTCGGGCATCATCAAGGAAGGCGCCGACGTCGTCGTCGGATACCTCGACGACGGACCGCGCGAAGTGATCGACATCGCGGCGCGCGTCAACGGTGCCGCCAGCGTGGTACACGCCGGCGACGAGTTCGCGGTGACCAGCGACCGCGTCGCCATCGGCGGACGGCTGCTGTCGGTGCGCACGTCGCGGGCGCGATACGACGAGATCTTCATGCCGCTGCACGGCGCGCATCAGTCGGAGAATCTCGCCTGCGCCATCGCGGCGACCGAGGCGTTCTTCGATCGGCCGCTCAACGAGGAATTGGTCATCGCCGCCGCCGCGGGCCTCACTGCGCCGGGTCGCCTTGAGGTGATCGGGCGCAATCCGCTCGTGATCCTCGACGGCACGAAGAACGAGATGGGTGCCGCCGCGGTCAAGGCCGCGCTCGACGAAGAGTGGTCGACGGTGTCGCCGCGCGTGCTGGTGGTCGGACTCTTGAAAGGCAAAGGCAAGGACCCCAAGGCGCTGCTCGAGGCCCTCGGTGCGCGCAGCGCCAAGCTGGTCATCGCGGTGCCCGCCCCGTCGCCGCGCACGATGGACGCCGAGGAGATCGCAGCCGCCGCCCGGGAACTCGGCGTGCACGCGGAAACGGCGGGGTCGGTCGACGAAGGTCTCGCCCGCGCCAAGTTCGAAGCCGGCGCCGACGGCCTCGTCCTCGTCGCCGGCTCCCTTTATGT
Organism: Actinomycetota bacterium; assembly: GCA_041166285.1. Lineage (GTDB taxonomy): Bacteria > Actinomycetota > Acidimicrobiia > Acidimicrobiales > JACCXE01 > JACCXE01. The sequence goes on from JBEEFR010000121.1 coordinate 4,096, forward strand.
CGCCGGGGGCGTCTCCCACTAACCTGCGCGCCCGCTATGGCAGACCGTACGTTCGTTATTTGTAAGCCCGACGCCGTTGAACGCGGCCTTGCGGGCGAGATCATCCGCCGATTCGAGAACAAGGGCCTCAAGATCGTCGCCGCCGAGCTGCGCACGATCGACGCCGAAACTGCCGGCAAGCACTACGCCGAGCACGCCGAGAAGCCCTTTTTTGGCGACCTGGTGAGCTTCATCGGCCGTAGTCCGGCGATGTTGCTCGTACTCGAAGGCCCCGAAGACACCTGGAAGGTGGTCCGCACGATGATGGGCGTCACCAACCCGCGTGACGCGGCGCCCGGCACCATCCGCGGCGACTACGGCATCGAATTGACCGAGAACCTGGTGCACGGCAGCGACGGGCCGGAGTCGGCCGCACGCGAGATCGCACTGTTCTTCCCAGCCCTGTAGCCTGACGGACTTCCGAGGGGGGACCCCGATCCCTTGCGGAGCCCGTCTACGTGTCAGAAAGCATCTTTTCCAATCTCCTAGGTCGCGACATGGCCGTCGACCTAGGCACCGCCAACACGCTCGTCTACGTACGCGGGCGCGGCATCGTTCTGAACGAGCCCTCAGTGGTCGCGGTGAACGTGAAGGACGGGCGACCGCTCGCCGTCGGCACTGAGGCGAAGCGGATGATCGGCCGCACGCCGAATCACATCCGCGCCATCCGTCCGTTGAAGGACGGCGTCATCGCCGACTTCGACATCTGCGAAAAGATGCTGCGCTACTTCATCCAGAAGGTGCACCAGCGTCGCTTCTCGCACCCGCGCATGGTCATCTGCGTTCCTTCTGGCATCACCGGCGTCGAGCAGCGCGCCGTCGCGGAGGCGGCCGAGTTCGCCGGCGCCCGCAAGCCCGTCTACATCATCGAAGAACCGATGGCCGCGGCGATCGGCGCCGGCCTGCCGGTGCACGAGCCTGCCGGCAACATGGTCGTCGACATCGGCGGCGGCACAACAGAAGTCGCCGTCATCTCGCTCGGTGGCATCGTCACGGCGGGGTCGATCCGCATCGGCGGCGACGAACTCGACGACTCGATCATCAACTACATCAAGAAGGAATACTCCGTGGCGCTCGGCGAGCGCACCGCGGAGGAGATCAAGTGCTACTACGGCTCGGCGTGGGCGCTCGAAGAGGAGCACTACTTCGAGATCCGCGGCCGTGACCTGATTACCGGGCTGCCGAAGCCGGTCATGACGTCGACGGGTGAGATCCGCGAAGCGATCGAAGAGCCGGTTGCCGCGATCGTCGACGCCGTGAAGGTGACGCTGGACAAGACGCCGCCGGAACTCGCAGCCGACATCATGCAGCGCGGCATCGTCATCACCGGTGGCGGCGCGTTGCTGCACGGGATGGGTGAGCGCCTCGAACACGAGACGGGAATGCCGATCGTGATCGCGCCGAATCCGCTGCATGCTGTTGCCATCGGCAGCGGGCAGTGCCTCGAGGAGTTCGAAGTGCTCAAGGGCGTCTTCATCAACTCGAACCCTCCCCACTAGCGTGACGGGGTGGTCGCGCCCCGGCGAACTTCCCGCCCACGCTTCACGCTGCTGCTGATCGTCCTCACCGCGATCACGCTCATCACGCTCGACTACCGCGCCGATGGTGGCGGTGTCACCGGTTCGATCCGCGACGGCGCGCGCACCGCGCTCCAGCCGATCGGCACCGCCGTCGACTTCGTCGTAACGCCCGTCGGCAACGTCATCGGCGGCATCCTCGACTTCGGGCGCGTGCGCCGCGAGAACGCCAAGCTCCGCGACGAACTAGCTCAGGCGCGCAGCACGGTGCAGGCCGCGCAGGACGCCAAGAGCCAACTCCAGCGCATTGAAGACGAGATCGGCGTGACGAGCACGAGCGACATCCCGTCGGTCGCGGCGCGCGTCACCGGTGGTTCACCGTCCGTGCTCCAGCTCACCATCGAGATCGACAAGGGCAAGGACGACGGCATCACCAAGGGCATGCCGGTCGTTTCTGGCGGAGCGCTCGTGGGACGCATCCAACGGGCGACAGGGCACCGCTCGACGGTGCAGTTGCTCTCCGATCCGGGCCTCAGCGTCGGCGTGCGGCTGGCGCGCACGGGCGACCTCAGCGTGGCGACCGGTGACGGCGGCGACATGGTGATGTCGCTCGTCGAGCCCAACACCGAGATCCACCTCAACGACGCGGCGGTCACCAGCGGCCTGCAACAGAGCGAATACCCACCGGGATTGCCCGTCGGCAAAGTGCGTTCGGCCAAACGCGACGAAGCCGGTCTCACGCAATCGGTGCGGCTTCGTCCGCTCGTGAACCTGCGCAGACTTTCCTTCGTTCGTGTGCTGCAGTGGGCGCCGCAATGACCGAAAGCGCGAACCGCCCGCTCCGCATCGCCCTCGTGCTGCTGGGACTACTCGAGTTGCAGCTGCACGTTCTCGACGGCATTCGTATCGGCGGCTACCACCCGCTGATCCTGTTCCTCATTCCGATCGCGGCTGCGCTCGAGGGTGACGGGTCGCGCGCCGCCATCGCAGGATTCATCACGGGCCTGGTGCTCGACCTCTTCCTCGAAACGCCGCTCGGATTGTCGGGGCTCGTGTTCGCGATCGTCGGATACGGCGTGGCGTCGTTCGAGCGCGGTGTCATCCGCGCCGATCGCTGGTTGCAGCCTGCCGTCGCCGGTGCGGCGAGCGCGGCGGGCGTCGTCGGCATCGGGATCGCGGCGGCCATCTTCGGTCAGCCGCAGTACTTCCGGTTGTCGTTGATCGGTTCGGTTGTCTTCGTCGGCGTGTTCAACGCCATTGTGGCGACGCCGGTGATCCGCGCCGTGCGTTGGGCGCTCGGTCCCGTCGCCGTGCACGGGGGGCTGCATGCCTGACCCGCAGGGATCGGCGCACCTGCGCCTGACCATCGTCGGCATCGTCGTGTTGTCGCTGTTCGCCACGTTGCTCAGCCGCGCCACGTATCTCCAGGCGATGGACTCCGGCGCGTTCGTGAAGCAGGCCCGCGAGAACCGCGTGCGCATCGTGTACGAACCGGCGCCGCGCGGGCGCATCCTCGACCGCGGCAACCAGGTGCTCGTCGACAACAAGGTGTCGAACGTCATCACGTTGAGCCGCGAGCAAGCGGCGAAGGACGACGAAGTGATCGACCGTCTGGCGGCGTTGCTGCACATCCAACGCTCCGATATCGAAGCGAAGGTGAGAGACCAGCGGTTCTCTCCCTTCACGCCGGTGCCGGTCATCACCGAGGCGCCCGAAGAGGCAATCGTCTACATCCGCGAACACCAGAGTGACTTCGAAGGCGTCGACGCCGCACGCGTCACCGAGCGCTCGTATCCGTACGGCACGCTGGCGGCGCATCTGCTCGGCTACGTCGGGAAACTCAACGAGCGCGAGCTCAGCGAGCACCGGCGCGACAACTACCAACCGTCCGATGAGATCGGCAAGAGCGGCGTGGAGTTGCTGTACGAGAAGTGGCTGCGCGGCACGCCTGGCGTGACGCGCCTCGAGGTCGACAGCGCCGACCGCGTCGTGCGCACGCTGTTTCACACCGATCCTGTGCCGGGCCACGACATCCGACTCACGCTCGACCTCAACGTGCAGGTCGCGGCCGAAGCCGCGATGGCGCGGGCGATGAACGCCGCACACGGCACCTACGACCGCGGGATGGCCAAGGACTTCATTGCGCCGGCAGGCGCGGCCGTCGTGCTCGATCCGCGCGACGGATCCGTGCGCGCCATGGCGTCGCTTCCGACTTTCAACCCCGGCGACTTCGTCGGCGGCATCACGACGCCGCAATACCAGGCGCTCACCGCACCCCAAGCGCACTTCCCGCTCAACAACCGAGCACTCGCCGGTGAATACTCACCGGGCTCGACGTTCAAGCTCGCCACTGCCGTCGCCGCCGTCAACACCCGCATGCTGGACCCGCGAAAGACGATCGTCGACGGCGGGAAGTACACGGTCGCCGGTTGTGCCGGTGATCGCTGCGTGTTCCACAACGCCAACAACGAGGCGCACGGACCCGTCAACCTGACGACCGCCCTCACGGTGTCGTCCGACGTGTTCTTCTACGGCCTCGGCGATCAGTTCTGGAAGGCGCGCAACACCTACGGCACCACGGCGATCCAGGACACCGCCGAGTCGCTCGGGTTCGGCGCCAAGACGGGGATCGGCCTCGGCGAACACGCGGGCCGCGTACCGACGCCTGATCGGCGCGCCGCGCTCCACGACGCCAATCCCAAAGCGTTCCCGACGCGCGACTGGCGCACAG
>JBEEFR010000122.1:0-7635 GCA_041166285.1 Actinomycetota bacterium
TAAACGCCTTTCGATGTGGTGCTCGACGAGGCCGACGGCGACGGCTTCGGCTTCGGCAGTGGCGGGTGATTCCGGTTCTTGCAGCGCGGCGGCGAGTTCGCCGCCGAGGATCTGGCGCATGAGGAAGATCGCCTCGTGGTCGACGGCGATGCCGCGGCGGTCGTCGACGCAGCGCAGGCCGCCGTCGTCGACGTCGAACGCGACGAGGTTCGACGACTTGCCGCAGGCGACGCACTCGTCGAGCTGAGGCTGGAAGCCTTCGAGCGCCAGCAGCTTGAGGAGGAAGCCGGCGAGCACGAGGGGCGCGTCGGCCTTGTCGAGTTCGCCGAGCGCGCCGACGAGCATGCGGTAAAGCGCGTTGTTGGGCTCACGTTCGAGCGCCACCTGGTCGACGGTCTCGAGCATGACGTTGGCGCGCCCGAAGCGATGAAGGTCGTCGCGCACGTTGCCCATGTGGGCGATGGTCTCGGCCTGCGTGATGGTGTCGAGCTCGCGCCCGAGGTACAGCTGGAGGGACACGTGCGTCGTCGGTTCGAGGCGCGACCCGAACTTCGACGTCGTGCGGCGGATGCCTTTGGCGACGGCGCGCACGCGGCCGTGGCTCTCGGTCATCAGCGTCACGATGCGGTCGGCTTCGCCGAGCGGGATGGTGCGCAGCACCACGGCGCGGTCCGAGTAGTGCTTGATCACGCTTAGCGCGCGCCGCCGAAGAGCCGTTCGCGGTGCTGGTACTCGCGCACGGCGTCGAAGAGGTTCTCGCGACGGAAGTCGGGCCACAGCACGTCGGTGAAGACGAGTTCGCTGTAGGCCAGTTCCCACAGCAGGAAGTTGCTGATCCGGAACTCACCCGACGTACGCACGACGAGGTCGGGGTCGGGCATGCCTTTGACGTACATGCGCTCGCGGATCGTCTTCTCGTCGATCTTCTCGGGCTTGATCTTGTCGGCCGCGATGCGCCGCACCGCGTCGACGATCTCGGCGCGCCCGCCGTAGTTGAAGGCGATCGTCAGCGTCATCGTCTTGTTGTTCTTCGTCTGCTCGACGGCTTCGTCCATGCGCTTGAGCAACCGCTTCGGCACGCGCCAGTCGCGTCGGCCGGCGAAGGTGATGCGCACGTCGCGGCCGTGGAGTTCGTCGCGGCGATCGGTGAGGATGCGCTCGTTGAATCCCATGAGGTAGCGCACTTCGTCGACGGGGCGCTTCCAGTTCTCGGTCGAGAACGCGTACACCGTCAACCAGTCGAGGCCGAGGTCGAGCGCGCCCTCGACGGTGTCGAACAACGCTTCTTCGCCGGCGGCGTGACCCTCGGTGCGCGGCAGGCCGCGCTTGGTTGCCCAGCGCCCGTTGCCGTCCATCACGCACGCGACATGGCGCGGGATCCGCTTCTTGTCGATGTCCTTCGGGATGTTGAGCGCCACGGCGCGAGAGTAAGCGCGTGATCCTGGTCCGCCATGCCAAGCCCAAAGTCGACGCGACGGTTCCGCCGGCTGACTGGGCGCTCGCCGACGGGGCGCGTGAGGCGGCGGCCGAAGTGGGACGCCACCTCCGCGGCACGCGCGTCGTCGCCAGCACGGAACGCAAGGCGATCGAGACCGCAGAGGCACTCGGGCTTGGGCCGGTTACGACGTCGGACGCGTTCTGCGAAGTCACACGGCCCTGGTACGACGACGGCGACGCGATGGCGCGTGACGCGCAGCGATGGTTCGGCGGCGAGACCGTCGACGGCTGGGAACCATTCGAGACCGCTGTCGACCGCTTCGCCGCAGGGGTTTTGACCGACGCCGTCATCGTCACGCACGGCACCGTGATGACGGCGTGGTTGCTGTCCGCCAGCTTCGTGACTGACCCCTTCGCGTTCTGGCGCGACCTTCGTATGCCCGACGCGTGGGAACTGGGCCGTACGCTCATTCGGTGTCCGCAGTCATAGACGCGCTGCTCGCTCGGCTCGATGCCGAGCGCGTGGTGACCGATCCCGACGTGATGGATCAGTACCGGCACGACCGCGCCCTCACCGCGACCGCCGGAAAGCCTCTCGCCGTCGTGCGCGCGCGATCCGTCGACGACGTCGTCGCCACGTTGGAAGTGGCCAGCGCGACCAACACACCGGTCGTGACGCGCGGCGCCGGCACGGGTCTCGCGGGTGGCGCCAATGCCCTCGACGGCTGCATCGTGTTGTCGACTGCGCTGATGAACCGCGTGTTGTCGATTGACGTCGCGCAACGCACCGCCACCGCCGAACCGGGCGTGCTCAACGGCGATCTCGCAGCCGCGGTGGCCGACCACGGCCTTTGGTACGCGCCCGACCCGTCGTCACGCGCCATCTGTTCGATCGGCGGCAACGTCGCCACGAACGCTGGCGGCGCGTGTTGCGTGAAGTACGGCGTGACCGGTGATCACGTCGCGGCGCTCAAGGCCGTACTCGCCGACGGGTCGATCATCGAAACGGGCTCGGTGTGCCGCAAGAACGTCGCCGGTCTCGATCTGACCAAGGTGCTGATCGGCAGCGAAGGGACGCTTGCGGTTGTCGTCGAAGTGACCGTGCGGCTGCGTCCCGCGCCGCGTCCGCCGGCGACGCTCGTCGCCGTGTTCCCGACGGCAGAAGCCGCCGGCGAAGCGGTCCTCGCTGTCGAGAGGGTCGCCGAGTTCTCCCTCATCGAGATGATGGACCGCACGACGATCAATGCGGTCGAGAACTATCTGCGCATGGGGCTCGACACGAGCGCCGGCGCGCTGCTGATCGTGCAGTCCGACAGCGCAGCCGCAGGCGACGACGTCGCACGTGCCGAGAAGGCGTGTGCCGCCGTCGGCGCGTCGTTCACCGCGGCGACGACCGACCCCGAGGAAGGCGCGGCGTTCTTGCACGCGCGGCACTCGTCGATCCCTGCGCTCGAAGCGAGCGGGGCGACGTTGCTCGACGACGTCGGCGTGCCGAAGCCGCGCCTCGCAGAACTCATCGCCGGCGTCGAAGCGATCGCGGCGCGACGCGGCCTCACGATCGCCACGTTCGGCCACGCCGGTGACGGCAACCTTCACCCGACCGTCGTCTACGACCCCGCCGATCCGGCAGCGTTCGAGAACGCCAAGGCGGCGTTCGGCGAGATCCTCGACGTCGCGCTCGCGCTCGGCGGCACGATCACCGGCGAGCACGGTGTCGGGCAGATCAAGCGCGCCTGGCTGCCGAATCAGGTCGGCGAAACCGAGCGGGCCCTGATGGAAGGCATCCGTCAGGTGTTCGACCCGCAAGGAATCCTCAACCCGGGCAAGGCGATTTGAGCTAACCTCCTTGTGAAAGTTTTCACAAGGAGGTTCGGGCATGGACCAATACGACGTCCTAGTGATCGGTGGTGGGTTCGGCGGCGCGTTCGCGGCCCGGCGACTCGAACATCTACTGCGCGCCCGTTCCGAGCGCGTCCTGCTCGTCGCCCCCGAGAACTTCTTCCTCTTCTCTCCCCTACTGCCCGAGGCGGCGTCGGGCACGCTCGAGCCGCGCCACGCCGTGATCCCGCTGCGCGAGTTCCTCCCGAACACGCGTGTGATCACGGGCGAAGTCACGTCGCTCGATCCGACCGGCCGGCGCGCCAAAGTCGTCGACCTCAACGGCGACACGCACGAAGTGGCGTACCGCTGCCTCGTCTTGTCGCCGGGCTCGCAACCCACGACGCGCCCGATCCCCGGCCTGCAAGAAAACGCGGTCGGCTTCAAGACGCTGCCCGACGTCATCTGGTTGCGCAATCACGTGCTGCGCCAACTCGAGGCCGCCGACGCCGCCGACGACTTGTCGCGGCGCAAGCAACTGCTGACGTTCACGTTCATCGGCGGCGGCTACTCGGGCGTCGAAGCCCTCGCCGAGCTCGAGTCGCTGGCGCGCGACGCGATCAAGCGCTCGTACCCCAAGTTGCGCTGGGCCGACATGCGCTGGGTGCTCGTCGAGGCCGCCGACACGATCCTGCCCGGCCTCGACGCCCGGCTCGCTCGCTACGCCGAGCGCAAGCTGCGCGCCAAGGGGATCGAGCTCCATCTCGGCACGCAGCTCGTCAGTTGCGAGGACGGAGTCGTCGCGCTCTCGAACGCGTCGGTCGCCCCGTTCCCGTCGGGCACGATCGTGTGGACCGCCGGGCAGCGCCCGAGCACGCTGGCGCACGAGAGCGGTCTCGCGGTTGACGAGCGCGGGCGCGTCGCCGTCGACGAGTACCTCCGCGTCGCCGGTGTGCCCGATGCGTTCGCAATCGGTGACGGCGCTGCGGTGCCCGATCCCGCCGAACACGGACGCCCGTGCCCCCCGACGGCGCAGCACGCGTTGCGCCAAGGCGTCGTCGCCGCCAACAACGCCGCGGCCGCGCTCGGTGTGGGCGAGCCGACGCCGTTCCGCTACCGCAACCGCGGCCTCGCCGTCACGCTCGGGCGCAACCAGGGCGTCGCCCAAGTCAAGCGGCTCACGTTCACCGGGCCGCTGGCGTGGTTCATGGGCCGCTCCTACCACCTGCTGATGATGCCGGGCATGGCCCGCAAGTCGCGTGTCGTCAGCGACTGGACGATCTCGCTGTTCTTCCCGCGCGACGTGTCACAACTCGGCGGTCTCGGGCGCCCGACGCCGCTCCCGCCCGCCGACTCCTAGCGACTCAAGGCTTGACGCTGTAAGTCTCGCTGCTGACCTCGGTGCGCTGGATCGTCGCGTTGTGAGATCCCTGATTCGTGTCTGTCCATCCGCAAAGTGAGCCGCTCGCCGACGACGGATACGGCGGTCCCGGGTACTCGCCGTAGGACCCGTAGTCGAAGCCGTGCTCCACCGAAACTCCGCGAAATTGGTCGTATCCCAGACCAAAGACGTAGCCGAGCAAACTGACGTAGACCCCAAACTGGGGCTGACTCGGGTCAAGGAATGCGCCGGGATGTGAGTGAAGCGGTCCACGGTCCGTGTCAGCGGGCACCGGCGGCGAGTCGGTGGTCACAACCATTTGAGCCGAGCACACCGACGGAACGCCACCGTTCCATCCGGACAGGTCGGCGTGCACGTTCAAGACGCCCCGCACCTCGTCCCACGAGTACTCGGACGGCGCAAGGCGGTCGGCGAAATAACTGGCGATCACGGTGTTCGCGGCCCCCGAGTACCGCCGGACGGAGACATCGACGGTGGAGCCACTGTCGCTCGAGCCGGGACCGCCGATCACCCCGTCAGCTGAGTGCGAGTCCGTATACGCGTGGAACGAAAACGAGATGAAACCGTCCGCAGTGTCCCATCGGGCGGTCGCCGCAAGGGTCTCTTGCGAGTCCTTCTGGTGACGGAGCGTGAGCGCCCGCGCTCCCGTCGGCAGTCCAGCAGCGACAGCGGTGACAACCGCCAGCACGGCCGCAAAACGCGCCGCAAATTTCATTACTTCCCCCAGTTCCCCTCGGCTCGAAGCCTAGCTACAGGGCGGTGACGTCGCGCTGCTGCCACATCTCGCGCCAGTCCGACGGCGTTCGACTCGATGAGCATGCGCGCATGCCGCGCCAGCCTCCACCGATGCCGTTACAACCGTCACGTACTCTCGGACGGATGGCGGAGGAAGGTCTCACCAGCGCGCTCGCGAACGTGATCGCGCGCCTGCCCGGCGGCGGCGAGATCCGCGACGGGCAGGTCGAGATGGCGGTCGCCGTCGAGCGCGCCATCGACGAGCGTCGCCACCTGATCGTGCAGGCGGGGACGGGCACGGGCAAGGGGCTTGGCTACCTCGTCCCGGCCATCCTTTCCGGCAGCAAGATCGTCGTCTCGACGGCGACAAAAAATCTGCAGGATCAGCTCTCGGGAAAGGACCTCCCTTTCCTGCAGAAGACGCTCCCCCACCCATTCGAGTTCGCGGTGCTCAAGGGCCGGTCGAACTACCTGTGCAAGCAGCGCTCCAAAGAAGTGCAAGGCGGCGGCGACGCGCAGTTGCAGATCGACGAAGTCGAGACGTCGACGAGCCTCGGTAAGGAAATCCTCAAACTCGTCGAGTGGGCTCGCACGTCGCAGTCCGGGGACCGCAGCGACCTTTCGTTCGAGCCGTCGCCCAAGGCGTGGTCGATGGTGAGCGTGACCGGCATGGAGTGTCCGGGCGCGCAGAAGTGCCCGTCGGGCAACGATTGCTTCGCCGAGCGCGCCCGCCAGCAAGCCGAAGAAGCCGACGTGATCGTGGTCAACACGCACCTGTACGGCAGCCACCTCGCGTCGGGCGGCCACGTGCTGCCCGATCACGACGTCGTGATCTTCGACGAGGCGCACGAACTCGAAGACATCGCCGCGAACTCGCTCGGGCTCGAGATGACGTCCGGTCGCTTCTCGAGCCTGGCGCGCAATGCGCGGCGCCTCGTCGGACCGGGCGAAGCGTCGTCAGCCGACGAACTGATTGCCGCCGGCGACCGGTTCGAGCGCGCTGTCGAGCCCTACATCGGCCAGCGCCTCGTCGGCGAGCTGCCGACGCCGCTGACCGAAGCGCTTACCGATGGCATCGAGCGAACCCAGGCGCTGCTGCGCGCGATCAAAGGCGCGCCCGACGACGATCCGTCGAAGGCGCGCGTGCAAATGGCGGGCGGTCACCTCGCGGGCGACCTCGGCATGGTCCGCGACGTCGGCGCGTCACACGTGCGCTGGGTCGAAGGGCCCACGCACGCTCCGGTGCTCAAGGTCGCGCCCATCGACGTGGGCGGCGAACTCGCAGAAAGGCTGTGGCCCGATCACACGGCGATCCTCACCAGCGCCACGATCCCGGCGAGCTTGGCGGTGCGCGTCGGCATCGGCGCCGACGACCACGACGAACTCGACGCCGGCAGCCCGTTCGACTTCGGGACCCAAGCGCTGCTGTACTGCGCGACGCACCTGCCGGACCCTCGCAACGACTCCTACCGCGACAAGCTGCACGACGAGTTGGCGTTCCTGATCGACGCCGCCGGCGGCCGCACGCTGGCGCTGTTCACGAGTTGGAGCGCGATGCAAAAGGCAGCCGAAGAGATGCGCGACCGCCTGAAGGTGCCGATCCTCGCCCAGGGCGACCTCCCGAAGCCGAAGCTCGTCGCCCAGTTCGAGCGCGACGAGGAGGCGTGCCTGTTCGCCACCATGGGGTACTGGCAGGGTGTCGACGTACCGGGTCGCACGCTCTCGCTCGTCACCATCGACCGGCTCCCATTCCCGCGACCCGACGAACCGTTGCTCGTCGCGCGCCGCGAGCGCGCAGGGCAGGCGGCGTTCCGCCTCATCGATCTGCCGCGGGCCGCCACGCTGCTGGCGCAGGGTGCGGGTCGCCTGATCCGCAGTGCCACCGATCACGGCGTCGTGGCGATACTCGACTCGCGTTTGGCGACCGCGAACTACCGGTGGGATCTGATCAACGCGCTACCTCCCATGAAACGCACGAAGGACCGCGAAGAAGTCGCGGCGTTCCTGCGCACGTATCACTCCGAGAAGTAGACCTCGCCGCCGGTCCGCCAGTAGGTGAACCCGCCCGGTGTGCGATCCATGAAACCCTCTTCGACGAGGTAGCGCCGCAGCGCGGCCACGTCCGGATGGAACTCGCGCAGCGCGGCATTGACCTCAGCCTCGGAGTAGTAGACGCCGGGCTCGAACTCCTGCGCGAGGCGCGAGAGGACGGGAATCCGCTTGCCACGCTTGGCCGGGATCGC
>JBEEFR010000123.1:0-23367 GCA_041166285.1 Actinomycetota bacterium
ACGAGGTCGTTCTGGCTGCCGGGATAGTCGTTGATGCCGATCACGACGGCCCACGTCCCCGACTGGCGTTGGCCCTGTGAGCTGACAGATCCGTCGCCCATCGAGGCCGGCGGGGCGACGTGTCGCGGCGCGGTGCCCCTGAACTGCTGCGGCGCCGTCTTGATGACCGACTCGACCGGCACGGTCTCGGAATTCAGCACCGAGACCTGCGTGCTCAGCCCCTCCGACGACACCGGGTCGACCGGCGCCAGCGCCATGTCCTGCGACAACGCCGTGCGAGGCAAATGGTTGTCACCGCGGGTGCGCAGCGTGAATGACGAAAGATCGTGTACCGGAGCGCCGCCGAACAGGCCCATTGCGATTGCTAGCGAAAGTGCAATGAATAGGCGACGCCGGACTCGTCTCATTTCGAGTTCACGGCTCTGTGATCGCTCCGGCATCGAGTACGACCGGACGGCCCCAGCGCCGTCCGAACGTGGTGATCGATGTAAGAGTTCGTCCGCAACCGGTGGTGTTCCTGCCGGGTCCGGAAATAACGCGAGGAAATTTGATGACCGACGACGAGGCGATGGAAATCGCTCTGCTGGAGGCGGCCGCGGCCGTCACCCACGGGGACGTGCCCGTAGGTGCGGTAGTGATCCAAGAAGGAAAGGTCGTGTCCCAGCGCCACAACGAGCGGGAGCTTAGCGGCGACCCTACGGCTCATGCCGAGGTCCTCGCCTTGCGCGATGCCGCGTCCGCTTTGGGCACTTGGCGACTCGCCGACGTCACGCTGGTGGTGACGCTCGAGCCGTGCCCGATGTGTGCGGGGGCGGCCGTCGCCGGACGGGTCAAGCGGCTCGTCTACGGCGCCGCGGACCCCAAGGCCGGTGCCTGCGGGTCGCTCTACAACCTGTGCAGCGACCCCCGCCTCAACCACGACGTCGAGCTCCAGCACGGCGTGCGCGCCGACGAGGCGTCAGCCCTGCTCTCAAGCTTCTTCGCCGATCGGCGGACCGTCTAATCTGCTGACTCCGCTTCAACCCGGGAGGGGTGCGAGAGCGGCCGAATCGGACGGTCTCGAAAACCGTTGTGGGGGCAACCTCACCGTGGGTTCAAATCCCACCCCCTCCGCTCGAAAAACCGAGTCCAAAACCCGAACTGGTCCTCCCAGCAACCGTGCGACGGTTGCTGGGAGGACCAGTTCGGGTTTTGGGGACTTATCTCGGAGGGCAGAGCGTGGTGTCGGGGGCTTCGGCTTTGCAGTCGTAGCTCGACGGGATGTCGGGCGGCTGCGTGCCGAGCACGAGGGCGATCTCGTTGCCCGCGTGGATGACCAGGCCGGGCGCCGGCGTGTCTTGGATCGAGCCGTTCACGAAGACGGCGACCTCGTCGCCGCACTTGTCGGCGACGCACGCGCCCGTCACCTTGACGCCCCACTCGCTCAGGAACTGGCCGAGGGTGAATGTTGCGTCTTGGTTCGCTTCGATGTGAATGACGCCCGAGTCGGCATGCGTGTGCATCGGCGAGATGCGCTGGGCGTCGTAGTCGATGCCGACGCTCGCCGGCACCTTGACGGGTTGACCGTCGTAGAAGACGTCGAGGTGCGCGTGGTAGTGCACCACCAGCGCCTCGGCTTTGTACCCCTCGAGCCCGGCCGCCTGGATGCGCTGGAACTGTTGACCGGCCAGCGGCCACGGCGGCGGCCCGTCGTAGTACGACAACCCGGGCTGGGTGACGGCCGTGTCGCCCGTCGTCGTGTCGCGTGGCGGCTTGTCCTTGCCGCCGCACGCGCCGAGCAAGGCCACGACGACCACGAGGGACACAACCAGACGGCGCACGGCGGCGCAGGTTAGAGGCGTCACACCCCTTAGGTAGGGTCAACGCAGATGCAACCAGCGGGTTACCACGGCATTGGCATGGCGCGCCTCGCGCGCCGCGATCGTGCCGCCGCCGGGATCGACCGGGCCACGCTACGACGGGCGTGGCATTTCGCCGACAAATACCGCGTCAAGTTGGTCCTGTACATGGCGACGATCGTGCTGGTCACGTTCGTCGCACTGGCGCCGCCGCTGGTGTTCAAGCGGCTGATCGACACCGCCATCCCGCACAAAGACCTCGGGATGGTCAACCTGCTCTTCGTGCTCGCGGTGGCGCTGGCCCTCGGCGAGTCCGCGCTGCGGTCGCTCACTCGCTGGTTCGGTGCGCACATCGGCGAAAACCTGATCTTCGACCTGCGCCTCGCCATGTTCGAGCGCGGGCAGCAACTTCCGTTGGCGTTCTTCACGCGCACCCAGACCGGCGCGTTGCTCAACCGCATGAGTTCCGACGTCGTCGGTGCGCAGGCCACCATCGGCACGATCGCCACGGTGTGGTCCGACATCTGCCTGCTCGTGGGCGCGATCGGGCTGATGCTGAAGCTGTCGTGGCAAGTGACGCTGGCCTCGTTGTGCATCATCCCCGCGCTCATCGCCATCGACCGCTGGTTGGCGCCGCGCATCGTCGCCATGAACCGCCAGCGCATGCAGCTGCAGGGAACGATGTCGGCGACGATCGCCGAGCGGTTCAACGTCAGCGGCGCGCTGCTGGTGAAGCTGTTCGGCCGCGCCAAGAGCGAGCGCGACATGTTCGCCGAGACCGCGGGCACCGTGCGTGACACCGGCGTACAGCTGGCGATGACGAGCCGGTTGTATTACGCGTCCCTCACCCTCGCCGGCGCGCTCGGCACCGCCGCGGTGTACTGGATCGGCGCCCGCGCCGTCATCAGCGGGTCGATCAAGGTCGGCTCGCTCGTCGCGCTGTCGCTGTACGTCACGCGGTTGTACTCACCGCTCACTGACCTCGCGTCGGCGCGCGTCGACCTGCTCGGCGCGCTCGTCAGCTTCGAACGGTGCTTCGAAATCCTCGACGCGCCGGTGCCGATCGCCGACGCACCCGACGCGACCGCACTGACCAACTGCCGCGGACGCATCGAGTTCGCCGACGTCGTGTTCCGCTACCCGGCGCCGTCGGCGGTGTCGGTGATGTCGCTCGAAGGCGACGGCGAGACGCCCCTGTCCGATGAGCCGTCCGACGAGATCCTCCACGGCGTGTCCTTCGTCGCCGAGCCGGGACAGCTCGTCGCCCTCGTGGGTCCCTCGGGAGCGGGCAAGACGACGATGAGCAACCTCGTGCCGCGTCTCTACGACGTGACCGGCGGTGCCGTGACGATCGACGGGCAAGACGTGCGCTCGCTCACGCTCGACAGCGTGCGCGCCGCCATCGGTGTCGTGACGCAGGACCCGCACCTGTTCCACGACACGATCGAACACAACCTTCGCTACGCCGCGCCCGATGCCACGACGGAGCAGTTGCACGAGGCGTGTCGCCACGCCCGCATCCACGACGTCATCGCCGCGTTGCCCGACGGCTACGACACCGTCGTCGGCGAGCGGGGCTACCGCCTCTCCGGCGGCGAGAAGCAGCGCCTCGCCATCGCGCGCTTGTTGCTGAAAGACCCGGCGATCGTCATCCTCGACGAAGCGACCAGTCACCTCGACGCCGAAACCGAAGCGCTCGTGCAAGAAGCCCTCGCCGTGGCGTTAGCCGGGCGCACCGCGGTGGTGATCGCCCATCGCCTCTCGACGATTCACGACGCCGACCAGATCCTCGTCGTCGACGCCGGGCGCATCATCCAACGCGGCACCCACCGCGAACTGATCGAGGCCGGCGGTCTCTACGCCGAACTCACAGAACGCCTGGCGACGAACTAGGGGTTGACGACGACAGTGCCGTTCATCCCGGCGTGGATGGTGCACTGGAAGGCGTAGGTGCCGGCCTTGTCGTAGGTGTGGCGCTGCGTGAACTTCGAGCCCGCCTTGTGCGCCACGCCGTCGTCGCCCTTGAGGTCGTGGACGATGCTGCCGTCGACGTCCCATTCGACGACGTCGCCGACCTTGACATTCGTCTCCTTGGGCGACCACGTGGTGCCCTCGGCCTTGACCGTCGCGGCAGGTGCCGCGCCACCGGCCGAGGTGGTCGGCGTGGCGTTCTTCGACCCGCCGCCACCGCAGGCGGCACCACCCAAAAACGTCAACGCGGCAACAGCAACCAGAAACTTACGCATGCGACCATCCTTCCAGCAGCGTGTGACTTTCCCAAAACGCGAGTGGTATCTGATCAGATACCATGTACGGATGCGCAGTGACACTCTGGCCAAGCAGGCCCGGCAGCGGTCCCAACTCGGCCTGCGGGAACTCGCACGGCGCGCGCGCACGTCACACGCCACCCTTCATGCCTACGAATCAGGCGCCAAGACGCCGCGGGTCGACACGCTGAACGATCTCGTGGCGGCCGCCGGCTTCGATCTCGAAATCACGCTGGCGCCGCGGTGGCGCGTCAACGAGCGCGGGGTTGCGCGAGGCGCCGAGCTCGCCGAGGTCCTCGCGCTCGCCGAGGAGTTCCCCGCCCGCCACGCGCGCAAGCTAACTGCTCCGCCTTTCGGCCAGCGCCGGCGGTGACGCTGGTCGAGAAGATCGTCGCCTTGCACCGCGGCCTCGAGAACAAGTCGATCCCGCACGCCTTCGGCGGCGCGCTCGCCCTGGCGTGGTGTACACAACAAGCCCGCGGCACGAACGACATCGACCTCAACGTGTTCGTCGACGCCAGCGCGCTCGACGCGCTCATCAGTGCGCTCCCGCGCGGCGTCTCGGTTTCGAAGAAGGATCGCCAGCTCCTCGAACGCGACGGTCAGGCTCGACTGTGGTGGGGCGACACGCCGCTCGACGTCTTCCTCAACACGACGCCGTTCCACGACCAGATCGCGCTGCGCGTCGTCGAGGAAGGCTTCGGTGGCGCCCGCATCCCGTTCCTCTCGTGTCGCGACCTGGCCGTATTCAAGGCCTTCTTCAATCGCACCCGCGACTGGGCCGACCTCGAAGCGATGGCCGACGCCGGGACGCTCGACGTCGGCGCCGTCCTCGGCGTCCTCGTCGAGTATCTCGGCGGCCGAGACGAACGCGTCGAGCGCCTGCGCGCCCTGCGCCCGTCCTAGCGGCGCGGGCCGAGCCAGCCGTCGAGGACGCGGACGAGCTCCGACAGCGAATCGATCGTGGCGTCGGGCTCGACGACGTAGTCGTCGTTTTCGGGACCCGGTCGCACGAGCACGGCCCGCATGCCGGCGGACTGCGCGCCGAACACGTCGTCGTAGCGCCGGTCGCCCACGAACACCGCGCGTGAGGGGCGCACGTCGAGGGCGCGCAGCGCGGCGCGGAAGGCGATCGGGTGCGGCTTCACGTGCGTCAGCTCCGACGAGTACACGCGCGCGTCGATGAACTCCGCGAGGCCGTCGCGCTCGAGCAGCATCTCGTGGAACGACCGCGGCCAGTGGGTGTTCGACAGCAGCGCCGTCTTGAGACCCATGCTCTTCAGGGCCGCCAGCATGGGCACCGCGTCGGGCTTGTGGTGCAGTTCGAGCTCCCACGCCTCGAAGTACTTGCCGGCGGCGAGCTGGAACTGCGCTTCGGCGAGCTCGAGGTCGTGCTCGGCCATCGCCGCCGCGAAGATGTCTTCGATCTTGCCGGAGCGCTGTGCGCCACGGATCTGGTCCCACACCACGTACTCGGCGCGCAGGAGCGCGTCCGCGAGGTCGTCGACGCGCGCGGGGTCGATCGCCGACGCGGCGGCGCGCCAAAACTCGGGCACGCGCTCTTGCGGCACCCAGTGCGACAGCGTGCCGCCCCAGTCGAAGATGACCGCTTCGACGGCGTCAGCAGTCAATGCGAATGCGTGGTGCCGTCGGCGTGCCGATGAGTGTGACCGTGCGTGTGCCCGCGCTGATCGAGCCAGCGACGGAACCCCGCGGCGTTGGAGTGCACACCGTTGAGCGTCTCGAGCTTTTCGCGCTGCGACGGGTCGAGGCCGTCGAGGTCCGACATGAACGCCGCCGCCAAAGCATCGGCGATGTCTTCACCGGCGCGCCACGCTTTCTCCGCGACCTCGGCCCACTCCCGCAGGATGCCTTCGGCCTCTTCGCACACCGTCTCGGGGTCGGGCACGAGCCCGTAGTGCGCCAGCGCAATGCCCGTCGGGTGGCGCGCCGCGAACTTGCCGAGCGACGTGATCGCCTGATCGAGGTCGAAGTCGGGCGGCGGGGTCGCCGGGCGCAGCACGCCGGCGTCGGGGAGGCGCACGCCAACGGCGTCGCCGACGAACATGAGCCCGCTCTGGGAGTCGTGCAGCGCCAGGTGGTGCTTGGCGTGACCGGGCGAGTCGACCGTCGTCAACGTGTGACCGGGCCCGACGACGATGTCCTCGCCGTCCTCGAGCACGTGGATGCGCTCGGCCGGCGTCGCGTCGAGGCGGCCGTAGAGCGAGTCGAGCAGGTCGCCGTACACCATCGCCGCGGAGTTCACGAGCTTGGTCGGGTCCGCCAGGTGGCGCGCCCCCTTCTCGTGCACGTAGATCGTGGCGTTCGGAAACGCCTGTGCCACGTTGCCGACGCCGCCGGCGTGGTCGAGGTGAATGTGCGTGACGGCAACGCCCGCAAGGTCATCGGCGCCCACACCCAGTTCCGCGAGCGCGGCGAGCAACTGCGGCACCGACGACTGGCTGCCCGTCTCCACCAGCACCGGCTCCGGACCCTCGACGAGGTATCCCGCGGTGACGCGCTCCCACCCACCGAGCAGCGTGTCGATCTGCAACACCCCGTCCCCAATCCGCTCAGCCACGCGCTGCAACTTACGCGCAGACGCGAAGGAGGGGAGGTCCGAAGACCTCCCCTCCCCCTACAGCGTTGGTGTGATCACCTACGCCGTGCGCGCCTTCCGACGAAGGAAGACACCGATGGCGAGGAGCAAAAGGCCGAGCAGAGCAAGACCTTCAACCGACCCACCAGTGTTCGGCAACGAAGACACCGACGGATGAACCGGCGGAGTAACCGTTGGCGGGGTAACCGTCGGAGGAATCACCGGCGGCTGTTCCTGACCGTGCGGGCACGGGCAGGGCAGCGGCAGCGGCGGCAGGACCGGCTGCGGACACGTAGGTCCGAAGTCGATGCCCTGGCACGTCGCATTCGACGCGATGTTTCCGAAGGCGTTGGCGTTACCCGTGTGGATAGTCGCCGAGCCGTCCGACGTGTTGCTGAGGTCCGCAACGTTCGACGCAACGCCGCCAGGGGCCGTAGCCGTGGCGTTGTGCGTCGTGTTGTTGACCGAAGTGTTACCGGCGCCAACGTTCAGGCCGGAGTTAGCGAAGGCGAGGCCGAAGTTCACGGTAAGTGAGTCCGTATCCACGTCTTGGCTATTGACGGTGCCAGTCGCCGAGCGGTTGCCCAGCGCGTAGGCATCACCAGTGGTCAGGTTCACAGTGCCCTTGGAGTTATTGGTCTCCGTGATGACATTGCTAGCCACACCGTCATCACCAATGTTGATTGAACCCGGACCGGCCTGGGTGAACCCAGCGGTCGTGCTCGAGGTGATGGTGTTGGTGGAGGCATTGCCGACGCCGATGTTGAGACCGGTGTTAGCAAGGCCGATGCCGAGATTCACGACGAGAGAATCGCCGTGCGTCACGGTTGTGCTCGTGTTGCCGTAACCCGTCGCGCCACCAGTAGCGATGTCGGCATTGCCGTTCGACTGGTTGCTGGACGAGACAGTGTTGGCAGCAACGACGTCGTCGCCCACGTTCAGGTTGCCAGCGCCAGCTTCAGTGAAGCGAGCGGTCTGGGTGTCCCGGATCGTGTTGACAGAACCGTTGCCGACAGCAGCGTTGAGGCCGGAGTTACCGACACCAACGCCAAGGTTGAGAACAAGCGTCGTCGAGTCGTCCGCCGTGGTGGCGTTCGTCTCGGTCGTCGAGATGTTCCCGAATCCGCAACCGACACCAGTCTTAATGCTGGCGTGGCCGTCGGAGTTGTTGCTCAGGGACGCCGTATTCGACGCCACTGCGTCACCGCCGACACGCAGATTGCCAGGTCCCGCTTCGGAGACGGTGGCGGTCTGCGGACCGTTGTTGACGTTCTGCGAAGCATTGCCGAGAGCGAGGTTGAGCCCGCTGTTGCCAATGCCAGCACCGGCGTTCACGACGACTGTCGCGTTGTCCACGAGGTCGAAGCCGTGTCCGTCGATGTTGTTGTTCGCAACCTGGTTCACGACGGTCGTCGAACGGTTGCCCGTGCCGACGGCGTCACCAGTCTGGATCGAAGCCGACCCAGTGCTCTGGTTCCACTGCGTTGCGTCATTCGCAGCCACAGCGTCACCACCGATGTTGAGATTGCCAGCGCCGGTCTCGCTGATGCGGGCCACCTGTGTATTGGTAAGCCTGTTCACCGAGCCATTACCGACCGCCAAGTTGAGACCGCTGTTAGCAACGCCGAGACCGACGTTGGCAACAAATGCGTTCTGATCAACAAGGGCGAAGCCAGAACCGGCAATGTTTGTATTGCTGGCCTGGTTGACGACCGTGGTCGAGCCACTGTCGTTGCCGATGGCGTTAGCCGCACCCGTAGAGATGCTGGCCGTGCCATCCGAAGTGTTGCCACCCTCGCTGTTGTTGCTGGCGACTACGTCGTCAGCGCGAAGGTTTCCGGCACCTCCTTCGCTGATCCGCGCCGTCTGGGTCGATGCCGAAGTATTGACCGAGCCGTTGCCGATAGCAGCGTTGATACCGGAGTTTGCAATACCAACACCGGCGTTCACGACGACCGCGTTTTGGTCATTCAGGGTGAAGCCACTACCGGTGATGTTGGTATTGGCGGCCTGATTGACCGTGGTGGTCGACTTGTTGCCGGTTGCATCGGTCGCACCAGTCGTAATGCTGGCGGAACCGTTGCTCTCGTTGGTGTTGGTGGCATCGTTCACTGCCGCGACGTCGTCGACGTTGAGGGAACCCGGTCCAGCTTGGTGGATCGAGGCAACCTGCGTAGCCGACGAGTTGTTGACAGAAGCGTTGCCGACGGCAGCGTTGACGCCAGAGTTGGCGACACCGGCACCGAAGTTGACGACATTGACGTTCTGATCAGCCAGGGAGAAGCCATTACCGGTGATGTTGGTATTGGCGGCCTGGTTGACCGTGGTGGTCGATGCCGAGCCAACAGCCGTCGATGCGCCAGTGATGACGGTCGCCGAGCCATTGGAGTTGTTGCTGGTTGTCGCAGTGTTAGCGGCGACGAGGTCATCGGCGTTAATCGCGCCGGTGTTGTTCCCCTTACCGCCAGGCACTGCAGGGTTCTGTGCGGTAGTCGCGCGGTTAACCGACGCGTTACCGACAGCGGCATTCAAGCCGGAGTTCGCCCCGGCGATACCGACGTTGACCACAGTGGCGTTCTGATCGGGGAGCGAGAAGCCCTTACCGTCATGATTCGCCGATTGTGAAACGTTGGTGGTCGAGGCATTGCCCGTCGCCCAGGTCGGACCGGTAACGATCTTCGCTGAGCCATCGGAGTTGTTGCTCGCGGTCGCGTCGTTGGAAACGACGAGATCGTCTGCATTGATGGTGCCGACAGCCGGCGGGCGGATGGCGGCACGTTGTGTGCTGTTGGCGTTGTTCACCGAAGCGTTACCAACAGCGACGTTCAGACCGGAGTTCGCACCCGCGATACCGACGCTGACAACAGTTGCATTCTGATCACTCAGCAGGAATGCGCCGTTTGAATTGGCGGCCTGCGAAATGTTCGTCGTGCTGGCGCTGTCGTTGCCGATGGCGTTAGCGGAACCAGTCCAGATTTCGGCGCTGCCGTTCGACTGGGTCGAAGCAGTGCCGTCATTGCTCGCAACAAGGTCGTCCGCCTTGGGGAACTTGCTATTCGGCAGCGTGGCCGTTTGGGCCAGTGCCGAATTGTTCACCGAAGCGTTGCCAACTGCGATGTTGCCGCCGGTGTTGGAAATACCAACGCCGACGCTTACTGCGGTAGCCGACTGATCGGGGAGCGAGAAACCCGCACCCGCGATGTTGGCGGCTTGGGCAATGTTCGTGGTCGAACGGCTGCCCACGGCGGCGGAGTTGCCGGTGTGGATCGACGCAGAGCCATTGCTCTTCGTCTTCGACGTACCGAAGTTCGCCGCCACAGCGTCATCTGTGCCACCAAAGAAGACCTGAGCGAGCTGAGCGACAGCCACGGCGGAAACCGCCGCGTTGCCAACAGCCAGGTTCAGGCCGGTGTTTGCAGCGGCAACACCGACGTTGACAGCAAGAGCCGACTGATCACTGAGCAGGAATCCCTTGGCGCCATTGGCGTTCACGGACTGCGCAATGTTCGTGTGAGCTTCGCTACCAACGGCGTTTGCGTTGCCGGTGGTGATGCTGGCGGAACCGTCGCTCTCAGTGACGGCGTCGCCGAAGTTGCTTGCAACCGCATCCGAAGAAGCGGGCTGGACCTTGGCGGTCTGCGTCGTGGCCGCATTGTTGACAGAGGCATTGCCAATGGCAGCGTTGAGGCCGGTGTTCGATGCAGCAGCACCAAAGTTGATGGACGTTGCACTCTGATCGGCCAGGACCATGTCGGCACCATTGGTGTCGACGGACTGGCTGATGTTCGTGCTGGCGCCCGAAGCATTGCCGATGGAATCGGCGTTGCCGGTGGTCACCGACGCCGAGCCGTTGCTCGTCGTGGTGGCGTCACCAAAGTTGGATGCAACGATGTCGTCGCCGTTGTTCTTCGCCTGAGCGTTCTGCGCAGCCGAAGCGACGTTCGTCGAGGCGTTGCCGACCCCGACGTTGAGGCCGGAGTTGGCGATGCCGATACCAGCGTTGAGCACGAATGCACTCTGATCGGGGAGCACGAGGCCACCCGTCGAGTTCACGTTGATCGCCTGAGCGACGTTCGTGGTTGATTCGTTGCCGGCAGCAGCTGCATTTCCGGTCCAGATAGAAGCCGAACCGTTAGACGGATCGGAAGCGGTGCCGAAATTGGCAGCGACGGTGTCGCCGTTGTGCTTTCCGGCATTGGTAGCGGCTGCGGTCTGGGCGATGGCAGCGCGGTTGACGGAGGCATTACCCACCGCAACGTTGCCACCGGTGTTCGC
The DNA here is from genome assembly GCA_041166285.1 of Actinomycetota bacterium. Lineage (GTDB taxonomy): Bacteria > Actinomycetota > Acidimicrobiia > Acidimicrobiales > JACCXE01 > JACCXE01. The sequence continues at coordinate 10,980 of JBEEFR010000123.1, forward strand.
CAAAGCGAAGCCGGCATTGATAACAGTGGCGTTCTGGTCCGCGAGCACAAGGACATGTCCTGTGGTGTTCACGTTGAGCGCCTGGGTGAGATTGGTAGTAGAGCGATTACCGGCAGCGTTGGCCGCACCAGTCGAAATGCTGGCATTGCCATTGCTGTTTGTGCTGGCGGTGCCGTCGTTAGAAGCGACAGCGTCGTCAGCCGGTGGACCAGCACCAGAGACAGCGCCTTGGACGGCGTTACTGGTGCTAACCGCACCATTGCCGACCGCAGTGTTGAGCCCAGTGTTGGCGATAGCCGCACCCGCATTGACAGTCGTTGCGTTCTGGTCACCTAGGACGATGACGCCCATGGCTCCCGGTGCATTGATGTTGCGGACTTGCGTCACGCTGTTTGTTGCCACGTTTCCTACTGCCGTCGCGTCGCCGGTAATGATGCCAGCGGACCCGTTGGAGTTCGTCGACGCAGTGCCGGTATTAGCGGCGACCGTGTCGCCGGTTCCACCGTTCGCAACCGTCGACGTTTGTAACGCCGCGGCATTGTTGACGGAACCGTTTCCAACGGCGGTGTTGCCACCAGTGTTCGCGCCGGCGATGCCGACGTTGACGATGGTGGCGTTCTGATCGCCTAGGGCGACCACACCAAGACAGTTGGGACAGTCGATGTTGTTCGACTGATTGATGGTGTTGTTCGACACCGACCCTGTGGCAGTTGCGTCACCCGTTTGAATACGGGAGTCGCCGCCGGAGTCGTTGTGAACCGTCGCATCGTTCGTGGCAACCGCGTCACCTGAACCGCCAGTGGCGGTAGCAGTCTGGTTGGCGTTGGCGTTATTTACGCTGCCATTGCCGATTGCCGTATTACCGCCCGTGTTCGCTCCTGCGACGCCAATGTTGACGACAGTCGCGTTCTGGTCGGTAATCGAGACAACACCGTTGTGACCCTGCACCGTCGTCTGCGACACGTTGTTCGTGGCCGAGTTGCCCGTCGCGTTGGCATCTCCAGTTGTGACACTGGCGCTGCCGTTCGACGAGTTCCCCGAGTTCGCTGAGTCGGATGCAACAGCATCATCGCCAGCCTTGGGGCTGGTCGCTGCTTGGTTGCTCTTGGCTCCATTGTTCGACGCATTGCCACCTGCTGCATTTCCACCGGTATTAGCTCCTGCTGCGCCTGCGTTGGCAGTCGTCGCGGCTTCATCAGCCGAGGCGGCACCGCCAAAAAGCAGGACAAACAGCATCACTGCGGAGGAAAACAGGAGGGCAATGGCGCCAGTTTTGGAGCCAGTCCTCATTTTGCTCGTAACCAATTTCTCACCTCCTTTCGTGGTTCTCGTGTTTTGGATAGGTAGGTATTGCTGTGTGTTGCTTGGTATTGCAGGTACTGCGACGCCGCGACGAAAGACGCCTCGGCGTTTGGTACGGGGTGCCCGATGCAGTGTCATCGGAAGGGGAAGCCTGAATTGCCTCGCCCCCACGTCACCGCTGCTGAGCTGAGCGGTGCACGTCGGCAGGGATGGTTTACTGGCGCGAAAGCTTCCCGTCAAACATTTGAGTAGCACCAAAGGCTGCGAAACGCCTCAACAGGAGCGAGAAAAACCCTCACTAAAGGGGTATTGGTTAGGTTGAGGGTTCACATCGCGTGGCGCTGACGCCGGATTTCGTCACGCCTCGTGCTCGTGCACCTCAATGCTCTTGATCGAGTAGCGCAGCGCCGGAGTGTTCACATTGGTGCCCGCGCCGGCGTTGATCTTGTCGAGAACGGCGAAGCCCTTCTTCACCTGACCGAACAACGGGAAGGTCGGATTCAGCGTCACGCCACCCGGTCCGGAGATGATCAGGATCTGGCTGCCGTTGGCGTCGGCCGCCTCGTGGGCGTACAGCAGCGCACCCTTGATGTACTGACTCGACGACGCCGGCAAGCCGTCGTCGGGGAACTCGTAGCCGGCGCTCGTGATGCCGGGAGCGACGGGGTCGCCTGTCTGGATGAACTCATCCTTGAGCACCCGGTGGAAGGGCAGCCCGTCGTAGAAGTGGTAGCGGGCGAGGAAGATGAAGTTGTTGGCGGCGTTGTAGGCGCGGCTCGGGTAGATCTCGACCGTCAGGTTCCCGGCGGTCGTCTCGATGACCGCCTCGTAGGTCTTCTTGTGGTCGATGCAGTCGCCGGGGGCGGCGTCGAAGATCAGCTGGCGCTTCGAGGATCCGTCGGGGTTCGGGCACGGCGGGCGACCCGTGACGTTCGCCTCCGTCGTGGCCGTCTTGTTCGTCTTCTTGCTGCGGTTGTTCAGGTTCTGGCCGAGCACGCCGAACGTGAACAGGATCGCCACGAGGGCGATGGCGACGGCGTAGCCGAGCCCGCGGCGCTGCTTGCGGTCCTGCTGGGCCGACCGCGCGGCGTTCCGGAGCACGGCGCGCTCCTGTTTCGACGGTGTGTTCTTGCGCGACCTCGAGTTGGGCATTTCCCGAGAAAGTAGTCAGACGCGCCGGGAGCGGACCGGATCGGTCCGCTCCCGAGTAATCGCGCTCTACCGCGACACCTTGACCACCTGGGTCGTGGTGTTCGTTGCTGTGTTGCCTGACGCCGTCCCGCCGGTGGCGGTGGCGACGCCGATGTTGCTGGTGGTGCTCGTCTGACTGACGTTGGCGTCGTCGTCGCTTACGTGCACGACGGCGATCTGCGTGACGTCGCTGCTCGACGTGTTGCCGACTGCGGTGGCGTCGTGGTCGGTTGCCTCGGCGGTGGCCACGCCCATGTTGTCGACGTCGGCCGACTGGGTGAGGTGGGCATCGCCTGAGCCCTCGACGAACACCACGGCAATCTGAGTGACGCTCGTCTGCGAGTCGTTGCCAATCGCCGTGGCGTCGGCAGCGCCAGCCGTTGTGGCGCTCGCCGTGCCGACATTGTCGACGGTGGCTGACTGTTCGACGGTTGCCGACCCGGATCCCCGCAGTTGGATCACGCTCACCTGAAGAATCGTGGTGTCGGACCTGTTGCCCGTGGCGTTCGCGTCACCGCCGCCGTGGCCGTCCGCCGTAGCCAGACCCACGTTGTGGACCGTGGCCGTCTGCGACGAAACAGCAACCGTGGTGTGACCGAACTGGTCGCGGACAACCGCCACTTGCGTAGTCGTGTTGCGGGCGTCGTTGCCGAGTGCGGTAGCCGTACTCGGCGGTGGCCCGCGGACCGGCGACAAACGCCATCTCTCGGCGATGCGCTGATCGGCCTCGTCCTGCACCCACGCCGGGTACCAGGCGTCATCGCTCGACGCCGGTTCGATCGCGGGTGGAGGGGTGGCTTTCGGCGTCACCGGAGCGGCGGTCACCGTGGCATTGGTCGAATTCGCAGGTCCCGGCGTCGGCCGTTTCCCCGCCGGATCGTCGGTCGGGGCAGGCTCGAGCGGCGCCGGAACGGGGGTCTCGGCGGCGGCGGGCGTCAACCTCCGTCCCCCACCACCCCGCCAACTGGTCTCGATTCCGGCGCGGAAAGGTGCCGCCAGCGAGACCAGTTCGTCTGTGAAGTTGTGCAGCGGGACGTCGAGGTGGGGCTCGTCGAGGCTGGGAGCGGTGGCGGGAACGTCGGCCGCGGGCTCCGGGACGGGGGGCGGCGGGGGGTTCGTGTGGACGGGGCCGTCGGCCGGGGTGACCTCGGCGGCCGCCTTCGCCCGCTCGAACTGGGCGCGCTGCTGGTCGGAGAGGAACTCCCGCGGCGGGGCGGCGGTCGTGGAAGTCGTCGTGGTCGACGGCGGCGCGTCGGCTGGAGGACCGTCAGCGTCTTCGGCGGATGCCTTGTGGGCGCTCAATCCGACGGCAGCAAGCACGCCCGCGGTGCAAGCAGCCGCCTGTCGCCAACGCACGTGGCGAACGTACCGCCGTTAGCGCGCGGTGTCAGCGACCTGGACGGGAATTCCGCGTCCGCGTTCACACCACCAACCACGCCCGGGCGGACCGGCGCGCAGTTCGGCGGGCGGATGGAACCCGACCCGCTCGCCGGCGACGATCCGGTCGCTCGTGGCGTCGAGCGCCAAAAGCAGCCCAGCGCACGGCCGGCGCAACAGCCAGTGGCCGTAGCCGAGCGACTGGAGATCCGCTTGGTCGAACGCCGCCACCAGAACGTGGCCGGCGGCCCGCAGCGAATTCGGCAACTCGGGGTCGTTCAGCCACGTCGCCCCGGCGGCGTCGTCGACGAGGACGAACGACGGCGGATCCGTCACCGACCAGGAGCTCGACCGGTCGGCGTGCACGACTCGACGCGATCCCGCGTAGCTGCGGGCGAGGGCCGCCAGCGCCGTCGACCGGCCGCTGCCGCTGCGTCCGATGACGACGAAGCACGGGCCGACGCGGTCGAGGTCGACGACCACCGGCCCCAGAAGGTCCTCGCCTCCGACCCCGAGCAGGGCGCGCTCCCCCACGACTTCGCCGAGGGCCGACGCCGCGACCGTTCGCGGCATGGGCGCCACGAGGCCCTCGACGGGAGCGACGGCGGGTGTGGGCAGGCCGGGCACACCGATCTGTGCGTCGTCACCGTCGGGCAGCGCGATGGCGCGGCCGGGCAACGCGAAGCTGCGCCGCGGCAGCCCGGCGGCGGTCGCGATCGACGGATCGTCGACGGGCAGGACGAGCCGCATGCCGCCCAACTGGCCGGCGCCGCCCACCAGTGACATCGGATCGACGGTCACCGCGGCGAACACTTTGCGGCGTGGTCCGCTCTGCAGCACGTCCGCAAGGTCGGTCGCCAACGCGGCGTCGACGTCGCGGACGTCTCGCAGCAGTACGTCGTAACGATCGACCAGGACGAGCCGAGTCGTGCCGGCGACGCCGTCGCCCTTCAGCCACGCCAGCGTGCGCCGCAGGTGGTCGAAGTCGCGGTAGGCGACCACGCCGCCGTCGGCATCAGCACCGGCGAGCACGTCAAGCCCGCCACCCCAGTCGACCGCGTGAACGACGACCGGTTGCTGCGCGTCTCGTTGTTGCCGCGCAGCCTCGGCGAGGCTCAACAGCGCGGTCGTGCGCCCTGAGCGCGGACCGCCGACGATGGTGAGCGATCCGTCGCGGTGCGGCTCGAACGAAACGGGCGCGGCGTCGGCGACACCGGGCCGATCCCGCGCCGCCAGGACGAAGCCCGCCGTCGTCCACGCAGTGGACGCGCCGGCCAACGCGCTGCGCTCGATGCGCGGCGGCAAGGGCGGACCGAGCAAGGGCGTGGTCGTGATGCCTTCGGTGCGTGCCGCGATGGTGATGGCGTCGACGACCGCGTCGAACAACTCGGTCGGCAGTGACGGCGTGGGGGCGGAGCGACCGGCGGCGACGTCGATGAGGTCGCGTACGACGACGGCTTGCGCCGACGAGTCGTTGATCACGACCGGGCCGCGGCTGAGCGCGACCTGGGCGACGCGTGCTCGGTCGGAGTCCGAGATCACGACGCGGCCCGGATGGGCCAACGCCATGGCGTCGGTCGTCCCGAGCACCGCAACGCTCTCCGCGGGCTCGGCCACCCGCAGGCACAACCGCACGCCGACGTTCTGGCGGATGTCGGCGGTCACGTCGATGCTCGGCGACTGGGTGGCGAGCACGAGGTGCACGCCCTTCGAACGGCCCTGCGCCGCGATTCGCAGAAGCGCCGCCACACGCGTCCCGGTGCCGTCCTCACGACGGAATTGACCGAACTCGTCGGCGATGACGACGAGGTGCGGCATCGGGAGTCCCGTCTTTTCGACGTAGTCATCGCGGTCCGTCGCATGCACCGCCGCGAACGCATCGTCGCGGCGCGCAAGCTCCCGACCGATCGCCGCGATGGCGCGATCGACTTCGACGGGGTCGCGGTCGCTCACCGCGCCCACGCAGTGCGGCAATCGCGAGAGCCCCGCGAGCTCGTTACCGCCCTTGAAGTCGATCGTCATCAGGTTCAGCGCGCTCGGCGCGTAGTTCGCCGCCAGCCCAAGGGCGAGCGTCTCGAGCAGGCGAGTCTTTCCTGCGCCCGTCGTGCCAGCGACCAGCACGTGGCTCGCGGCGCCCTCGAGCGTGACGGCGACGGGGCCGTGCTCGTCGGCGCCGACGACTGCGACGAGCGGGTCCGAGGCGCGGCGCCACCCGCGGGCAATGGCGGCAGCGTCGGTGACGGCCGGCAGGATCTCCGGGAGGCGGACCCGTGTCGGCAACGCCGAACGGCCGTTGCGCTGTCCGCCGAGCGAAGCCAGGTGCAACGCCAGCGAGAGCGCGAACCCCGTCGCGTCCCAGGGAAGGTCGGCGAGTGCGACGTCGGGCGCGCGGTCACCGATGGCAACGGCGACGTGCGCGGGGCTCGTGGACCGCACGACGACGCCGTCGCCGAAGCGGCCGGCGTTCGTCTCGTGACGTGACAAGACGATGTCGTGCGGCGACACGTCGACCGCCCGCACGCGGTCGAGAACGACAAGCCGGCGGGGCCGCTCGGCCGTGGGCAACCCGCTCGACACCGCATTCGACGCGACCACCACCCGGGAGCGTGCGTGCGGGAGTAACGCCGTCCACGCCCAACGGTCGAGGTCGTCGCTGACGACCAGCACCTCCATGTCGTCCGGACTCAGCGCTGCTGCCGCTTGCGCCACCAACCACGTGAACAAGTCGTCGAGGAACGGCTCGGGACCGACGACCGCCACCGGGGAGCCGTCGCAGGTCACCGTCAAGGGCACGAGGTGCGCGGCGCCGGCGTCACCGATGGCGCGCCGGTCTGCGTCATTGGCGTCGACGGCCACTGCGTCGGGTTGCGAGGCGAGCCCGATCCGCAAAATGAGGTCGTCCGCGCCGTGCGACCACAACGAAGCGCTGCGTCGTTCGGCGGATCCCAGAAGGGCTGCCGGGTCAGCGAACTGCGCGCGAGCGGCCCGCGCCACCGCAGCGGCCTCGGCGCGTACATCAGCGGCAATCGCGGCGACATCGGCGGCGTGCGCCGACTCGGAGCGCCGCTGCGCGCGCTGGCTCAAGACGCGGTCGACCCCCAACCCGGCGAGTAGCGCCGCGGGAGTCGCCACCAGCGCGACGGGCGCGGGCGCGCCCGACGCCGCGGCCGCGAACGCAAGCGCACCGGCGCTCGGCACCACGAACGGCGCGTACGAACGCCGCGGCGTCGTCTCTGGCGCTGCCACGCGGTAGTTGCCGCGGTCGACGAACGGCGGTGGCTCGGCGCCCGCTGCCACGGTGATGACGCTGTCGCCGACGTGGATGGCGGCGTACGGCGCCACCGTGCGCGATTCGTCGGCGGCCAACCGCTGGCCGTCGATGTACGTGCCGTGGCGCGATCCGAGGTCGCGTACGACGAGCTCGCCGCCTCCCCAGCGCAGCTCGGCGTGACGACGCGAGGCGCTCATCGAACTCAGGACGAAGTCGGCGCCAGGATCGCGCCCGACCACGAACGTGCCCTCGTTGATGCGCCGCCGCTTCCCTGCGTCGACGCCACCGATCACCCGCAGTTCGGGACCGAGGCGCTTCCAGTCGCCCACGAGCGGATCACCGAGGCGCAGGGTGTCGCCCGCGCACACGCCGGCCGCGCCCAGTGTCGAGGACGGATCGAGCCGCTCGCCGAGTCGCGCGAGCGTCGTGGAACGCGAGGCGCCCGCCGCTGCAGCGAGGTCGGCGACGAGCGTCGTGTCCGACACGGTCGCGACGACGGGCCGCTCGCCCTCGTCGGTCACGACCATCAGCGCCACGTCGAAGACCGTCACACCTCGACGTCCTTCGGCGCTGGTGGGGGCGCTTCCTCTTCGATGATGGTCGTCTGCGTCGTCGGCACGCGGCGAAGGTGCGTGACGGTTGTCTTCGGGACAGTGACGGGTGGCGCGACGACGGTGATCGGCGTGTCCGCGTCGAGGTTGCCGACGACGACGCGCACCACGACGGCACCCGGCGCGAGCCCGATAACGCTGAGCCCGTCGACTCGCGCAATCCCGGCGCTCCCGATCACTTCGAGGTGCGCGTCCTTCAGCAACTCCGCCGGCGCCTCGTCGCCCTTCGGCGTGCGGCCGTGCACGTTGGCGTTGGCGCGCTGGCCGACCGTCACCGTCGACGGCACGAGGTCGATCGAGACCGACGCCAAGGTCGGAGCGTCGCTCAACGCCAGCGCGTGGCGCGTGATCGCGTCCTCCCGATCGCGCACGAGTTTGGCGAGCAGCGACCGGTCGCTCGTCGACGGCGGAACCGACATCCGGAACGCGACGACGTGATGTTCGTGCGGCGCGATCGACGGCACCTCGAAGCGAACCAACACGGATCCGTCGCGCTGCTTCTCGACGGGACCGTCGTGACCTACGAGAGCGAGCGCGTTGCCCCGCACCGCGCTCGAGGGGAACAACTCGGGGATGTCGGTGGCCGCCGTCGGCTGATTCGACGGATTCGAGACGTCGAGGCGACCGGTGAGCGTGCCGTTCTTGAGTCGCCACTGGTACTGCGTCGGGACGACGGCGTCGGACTCGGGAGGCAACGGCGTCAGCGAACGGACCGCACCGATCGTGCGCGGTTCAGCGCCGAACAGACCCAGCCGATTGCGACCTCCGATCCACGCCAGACCGGCGACGACGAGCACAACCGCGGCGATCCCTGCGAGCCCTCGCGCCAGCGCCGGGCGGCGTTCGTAGGTCGGCACCGGGCGCACGAAACCGTCGTTGCCGCGCTCGGTCGACCGCCGACGCGCCCCGGGTCGCTTCACGGCGGCAACGGGGTCGCGTTCGCCGGTCGGGGCGGACGCCTCCTCGGCGGCGGGCAGCGCCGACTCCAACAGATGGCGTGCCGCACGCGCGGATTCCGGGCGCTGGTCAGGAGTCGGCGCCAGCAGCGCCGCCACCACGTTCCAAATCGAGTCGGGCACGTTCGGCGGGCGGTTCGGACCTTCGGCGCGCAGGAGGCCGATCGCTTGGTACGCCGTCTTGGCGTCGGCGTGGGGCGGCGCTCCGAACAGTCCCTCGTACAGGACGTACCCGACGGCCCACAGATCGGCGGCAGCCGACGGTGCGCCACCGTCGTGGACCTCGGGCGCGATGTAGAGGTCGGTGCCGAGGACCGATCCTGTGCTGCGCGTCCGGTCGATCGGGCGCGCGATGCCCATGTCACCCAGGCGCGCCCGCAACTGCCCGTCGACGCGCTCCAACATGATGTTCTCAGGCTTGATGTCGCGGTGGACGAGACCGACCGCGTGCAACGCCTCGACCGCGGCCAGGACGTCGTCGGCGATCTGCAACATCTCGATCGGCGTCGGCGCGTCCGAGCCGCGCAGCGCGTTACGCAGGTCGCCTTCGTTGGCGAGGTCCATCACGAGACCGACGACGCCGCGCCGCTCGTCGACGACGGATGCGTGCACCGTCAGAAGGCGTGGGTGGTCGATGCGGCCGATGTCAGCCTCGGCCTCGGCGCGATCGCGGAACGTCCGCAGCGGGAGCACCTTCAGCGCGACGCGCTCACCGGTCCGCCCTTTCCGTGCCGCGAAAACTTCTGCCGTTGCCCCCGCGGCGAACGGCTTGTCATCTACGCGGTAGCTCCCCAACTTCCACGCCACGCCAGCCGCGATGGTACGGCCCGCTACGTTGCAATGCCATGGGCAGGTTGGTGTTGGTCCGGCACGGCCAGAGCGAGTGGAACTTGCTCAACGTCTTCACCGGTTGGCAGGACCCCGACATAACCGAACTCGGGCGGGAGGAAGCCGTCGCCGGCGGCAAGGCGCTGGCGGCCGCAGGCCTGCTGCCCGACATCGCGTTCACCTCTCTATTGCGACGGGCGATCACCACCTGCAACCTCGCCCTCGACGCCTGCGACCGGGCGTGGATCCCCGTCCACCGGCACTGGCGGCTGAACGAACGCCACTACGGCGCGCTCCAGGGCCTTAATAAGAAGGAAACGGAGGACAAGCACGGCTCCGAGCAGTTCCTCCTGTGGCGGCGCAGCTACGACGTGCCGCCTCCCGCAGTCGACCGCGACTCACCGCACCACCCGGCCAACGACCCGCGCTACGCCGACGTCGCCCCGGAAGTGCTGCCGGCGACGGAGTGCCTCGCCGACGTGCTCGTGCGCACGCTTCCCTACTTCTACGACGCCATCGTCCCCCAGCTGCACGAGGGCAAGACCGTCCTGGTCGCGGCGCACGGCAACTCCCTGCGCGCCTTGGCCAAGCACCTGCTGAACATCTCCGACGCCGACATCGTCACGCTCGAGATCCCCACCGGCAAACCCTGGTTCTTCGACCTCGCCGACGACTACACGGTCAAATCCGCCGACTACCTCTAGCGGTCTGAGTTAGCCCTCGAGCAGGTAGCCGCGGGAGCGGACGGTCTTGATGACGAGGCCGACGTCGTTGAGGCGCCGCCGCAGGCGCAGCACGTGCACGTCGAGGGCGTTACGGCCGGCGTTGCCGTCGGGCCACCCGGCTCGCGTGAGCGACTCGCGGCCGACGACGGCGCCGAAGCGTTCGACCAGCACCTCGGTCAGCCGGGCCTCGACCGGCGGCAGCGACACCCAACCGGCGCCGAAGCGCAGCACGCCGTCGGCGTCGAGCGTCGGCGTCGCCGGCGCGTGACGGGCGGCGCGGGCTTCCAGCGCGACGAGTCGGGCGCGCAGGTCGAGCTCGGAGGCCGGCACCCGGATCCAGTCCTCGAGGCAGTCCGACTGCTCGGGCGGCATCTCCCCGTCCTCGACCAAGAGCAGTCGCGCGTGACCGATCTCGACGAGGTCTTCGCGCCGAGAAGCCTCCGCGGGCCAGCGCAGCAACACGACGTCCATGGTCGGGGCACCCTAGAAACCAAACGTTGCAGGCACATTTCGGCGTCGTGAAGCCTCATAACGCGCTTAATGTGCGCATGACCTTGCCAAGGGGAGGCTGGAAGTGGCGAAAGATACGAAGCTCGATCAACTGTCCCGAGTGCGCTTGTTCTCTGCGTGCTCGAAGAAGGAGCTGACAACGATTGGGCGCGCGTCCGACGAAGTGTCGGTGCCCGACGGTGCGGTGCTGTGTAAGGAAGGCGACCCCGGCCACGAGTTCTATCTCGTGCTCAGCGGCGCGGTCGACGTGAAGCGCAAGGGCAAGAAGCTCAACACGCTCGGCCCCGGCCAGCACTTCGGCGAGCTCGCACTGCTGCACCGCGGGCCGCGCAACGCAACCGTGACGGCCAAGGGCGACACGACGCTGCTCGTGCTCGGCCAACGCGAGTTCTCCGGCGTGCTCGACAGCATCCCGGGCCTGGCGCACAAGCTGCTGGCACAGATGGCGGCTCGTCTCGCCGAAGCCGACCTCGGCAGCAACTGACGCAACCGGTCTGAACTCCGTCGCTCCGCGCGGCGTTCACTAAGTTGCAACGCATGGCTGAACCCTCCAAGCCGTCGCGTCGACTGCGACCGAGCCACGTCGCGCTCCTCCTCGGCGCGTTCTGGGCCGTGCTCACTCTGGCCGCGGGCACCGCGTCGGCGATCTTCGGGTTTCACGACAAGTCACCCGTCAGCCGCCACGACTTCCTCAACATCCCGTCGCCCGTCAAAGGCATCTTCTACGGGACGCTGACCGTCGCCTTCTTGTGCGTCGGCTACCTCTTCTCGCTGCGGGCGCAGAACTGGGAGCGCGGCCAGCCCGACCGCCGCAAGACGACGCCGCGCAACGCCCGTCACCGCGTCGAGGCGTTCCGTTCGGGCGTGTGGATGCGCACGCTGCTGCGCGACGGCGCCGCCGGGCTGATGCACAGCCTCATCTACTTCCCGTTCCTCACCCTGTTCGCGGTGACGAACCTCGTCATCTTCAACGAGCAGGCGCCGGAGTCGCTCAAGTTCCTGCACGGCCGCGCCTACCAGGCACTCGCCTTCGGGGCCGACGTGGCCGGCGTGCTGTTCCTCATCGGCATCAGCTGGGCCGTCATCCGCCGCTTCGTCCAGCGCGTGTACCGCGTGCGCATCAAGACCCGCCCGGAGGACTACGTCATCCTCGTGCTGTTCGCGCTGATCGGCGTCGGCGGGTTCCTCGTCGAGGCGTTCCGCATCGCGCTCGTCGGGCGCCCCGCGTTCGAGAAGTGGTCGGTCGTCGGCTACCCGCTGTCGTACTGGTTCCAGAACAACACGCACGTTCACGGCTGGCATCAGACGTTCTGGATGCTCCACGCGTCGGCGTTTGTCGCCTTCCTCGTGCTCATCCCGACGACGAAGCTGCGCCACATGTTCACCTCGCCGATGAACATGTACCTGTCGGACCGCGATCGCCCCAAGGGCGCGATGAAGCCGCTGCCGAACTTGATGGAGACGAGCCTCGAGAACTTCGGCGCCAACGTCATCGAAGACTTCACGTGGAAGCAGTTGCTCGACACCGACGCCTGCACGGTGTGCGGTCGGTGCACGTCGGTGTGCCCCGCGCACGCGACGGGCAAGCCGCTCGACCCGCGCGAGATCGTGCTCAAG
>JBEEFR010000124.1:0-3290 GCA_041166285.1 Actinomycetota bacterium
CCGACAGGCGGGCGCGCATCGCGGTGGTCGCGGTGTCGCGGAAGTAATCGAGCGGGAGGAGGAGTCGCGCTGGCCCTTGCCCCAAGAGGTACCGGCGCACATCGGCGGTGTGTGCCATGCGATTGTCTTACCCAAAGGCGATCGGCAAAACCCGCGGCCCGCGGACCTGCCCCTTTGCCCAGCGCACGGCGCCGGCGTCGGCGAGGCGGAACGGCCCGACTCGGTCGACGAATTTGGCCACCGCTACCTGCACTTCGAGCCGCGCCAGGTTCGAGCCGAGGCAGCGATGGATCCCGACGCCAAAGGCCAAATGGCGGTTCTCGGCGCGGTCGATGACGACTTCGTCGGCACGGTCGAAGGCCGCCGGATCGCGGTTGGCCGACGGGAACGGCAATAGCAGCGGGTCGCCCTTGCGCATCGGACAACCCCGGAACTCGGTGTCGTGGGCGACCTCGCGCGCCATCGTCACCGGCGCGTAGGCGCGCAACAGTTCTTCGAGGGCCACGGGCCACAGCGACGGTTCGTCGCGCAAGCGCTGCTGGTCGTCGCGATGGCCGGCGAGATGCCAGATCGACGCCCCGATGGCCGACCACGTGGTGTCGATGCCGGCGAGCAACAACAACAAGCACATGCCGAACAACTCGTCCTGCTGGAGTTCCCGACCGAGCACGTCGTGCGACTCGGCCGCGAGGAACGAGAGCAGGTCGTCGCCCGGATCGGCCTTCATGCGCTCGATGTGCTCGCCGAAGTACTGGAACAGCTGGAACAAGTTGGCGCCCGCCACTTCGATGTTGGTCGGCGCCGACTCCAGGAGTTGCACGACCCATGTGCGGAACTGGTCGCCGTCTTCGGGCGGGATGCCGAGCATCGTGGCGATCACCTGCACCGGGATGTACTGCGCGTAGTCGGTCGCGGCGTCGCAGGCGGCGTCGTCGACGAAGCCGTCGATCAACTCGTCGCAATGCGCTTCGATCGACGGACGCAGCAGTTCGATGCGACCCGGAGCGAAGAACGGCAGCAACATCCGGCGGATGTCGGTGTGGTACGGCGGGTCGCTCGAGATGGGCGGCACCACGATGCCGAAGTCGGCCATCGACCCGTACTGCGCCACGAGTGGGCTGCGCGAGCTGAAGGTGTCGGTGTCCTGCGCGATCGCCACGATGTCTTCGTGACGCGTCGGCACCCACATGCCACGAAAGGCGTCGGAGTGCGCCACCGGGCAGCGCTCCCGCAAGTCGTCCCACACCGCGAACGCGTTCGCCGCGTACTCGTCGGTGTAGTGGTTGAACTCCGTCGCCCAGTCGATCGCGGTCACCCGCGCAGCGTATCTACGGCCAATGCGACTGACGCTTGCCCTGCGTACGCGGGTCGAGCGATTCGTCGGGCTCGGTGGCGATCGTCTCGATCGGCCGTCCGCGGTCGTCGACGACGTCGAGACGGATCGGGTGCGCAGCCAGCATGACGTGGCGCAGCTCCTCCCGGTCGTCGGGGACGCGCACGGTGACGCCGCGCTCGGCCGCCATCGGTTCGTCGGGGTTCTTCTGGCCGAGGCCCATCAGCACCAGCGCCGCGGTGCCGCCGAGGACGGCGCCGATCCCGATCGATGCGAGCAGGCGGGCGCCGAACGTGATGCCGTGGACGAGGAACGCCATCGGCAGCATTACCAGGATCCCGAGGACGATCGCCAGCGGCATCATCCACGCCGCCGTCTTCATCGTCTCCTTCGGATAGATGAAGCCCGCTTGCGGCACGGCGTACGACGCACGCATCTCGTCGCTCATCTCGGCGTTCAGCGCGTGCTTGCGGTCTTGGTCGGTCCCCTCGTGCGCATCTTTTTCGTAGAAGCGCGTGCGCAGCTCCTCGATGACTTGGTCGGCGGTCTCCTCGTCGGGGTAGACGGCGAGGAGTTCGTGGTGCCGCTGGGGTTGGAAGTCCATCTCACGCATCATCGGGTGCTACCCGCTCGAGCACGACTGCGTACTCCGGGCAGTTGTTCACCGCGAGCTGCGCGCGCTCGAGCTGATCGGGTCGCACGGAGCCGTCGCCGATTGCGTGTGCGTAACCGAGGTCGTCGGCCTCGAAGAGATCTTCGGCGACGGCGATGCAGCGGCAATGGCCTTGGCATCGTTCAGGATCGACGCGCACCTTCACGCCGCCTGTGTTTACTACTAGCCGAGTTCGTCCTCGTCGACGGCCGTAGCGACGACGCCGACCCACGCAAGGGCCGTGATCGTCAGCCCGATGGGCAGCGACAGCGGGAACCAGTGCCAGATCGCCCAGCCGGCGGCGGCCGTCGGCGCGATCACAAACACCAGTACGAAGAACAGCCAATTCGTGATCCGTTCGACGTGCGCGCGTTGCCGCGGCACTTGGGCTTCGAGATCGCCGTATCGCCAGATAGCCGCCACATGGCTCCCATCGACCGGAATCGCTACGACTTGAGATTTGGAACGATGTCCGTCGCCACGGTTTTGCCAGACTCCCGGTATATGAGCGCGTGGAACGGTCTCGGCGTCGGGATGGCGAATCTGTGGCGACTGGCCGACGCGGAAACGCGCTCGATCAGCCCCGAGAACTTCACCGGCGAAAAGGGCAGGGGCGGCATGGCGACGGAGGGCACGGGGTCGTGGCCGTCGTCGGAATTGGGTCAAGGCTGGAAGGTGTCGCCGTCGGTGAAGATCCCGTCGGGCGAGACCTTCACGATGTGCGACATCGAAGGGTCGGGGGCGATCCAGCACATCTGGCTCACGCCGACCGGCGGCTGGCGCAACCAGACGCTGCGCATCTACTGGGACGGCCAGGAGAATCCGGCGGTCGAGTGCCCGCTCGGCGACTTCTTCGCCTCCGGTTGGGGTGAGTACGCGCCCATCTCGTCGCTGGCCGTGTGCGTCAATCCGGGCAGCGCCTTCAACTGCTACTGGGAGATGCCGTTCCGCACGGGTTGTCGCATGACGCTGACCAACGAGAGTCACGAAGACCGCACGCTCTATTACCAAGTCGACTACACGGAGTGTGAGGTCCCGGACGACGCGGCGTATTTCTGCGCGCAGTTCCGCCGCGTGAACCCGCTGCCGAAGGGTGAGGTCGTCAACGTGCTCGACGGCGTCGTCGGCACCGGGCAGTTCGTCGGTCTCCACTGCTGCTGGGGCGTCAACAACTCCGGCTGGTGGGGCGAAGGCGAGCTGAAGTTCTTCATCGACGGCGACGGCGAGTTCCCGACGATCTGCGGTACCGGCACCGAGGACTACTTCTGCGGCTCGTACAACTTCGACCGCGACGGTCAGTACACC
>JBEEFR010000125.1:0-5927 GCA_041166285.1 Actinomycetota bacterium
TTCACGAGACGCGGCTTGGCGGGATGCGGCGACAGCCGCGGCCACAGGCGCGCCGCGACCGAGCCACCGGGATCGGCGTCGCCGACGACGGGTAGTGCGTCGAGGATGGTGGCCACGATGGCGCGGCCCGCTGATGCCACGGACTCCGGTCGACGGTCGTCGCGGAACGGATCGCAGCGCCGCACCGACGCGACCGTGGCGCGGATGCGGTCCATCACCGGCTGGTCCCTGAGCGTGACGGCTAGCTGCCGAGCGATGCGGCTCATTTCGGGCGGTGTCACGAACGGGACGCGCTCGCGCTCGCCGTGCCACAGCCACGACGCCACCTCTTCGAACGTCGCCGTCTTCACGGCGTCGGCGACGTTCCAGCCGCGGTAGGCGAGCACACCGGTGGGATCGAGGTAGGTGAGGTCGGTCTCGATGATGAGTTCGAGTCCTCCGGCACGCCCGCCGCCGCGCTGACGGCCCGCGAGTTTCTCGACGTCGGCGCGCAGAAAACGGCTGCGACGGCTGCCGGGCACCTTCTCGCTGCGCACCATCCCGCGGCTCACGTAGGCGTACAGCGTCTCGGGTTTGACGCGGAGTTTGCGCGCCGCGGCCTCGGACGTGAGCCACTTCGGGTCCGTCATCCGACCACTATACATTGATGCAATCAATCTTGACAATACATCTAGATTTGAAGCCATGAGAACAGTCAGCACGGCAATGACCGAACCCGCGATCGTCGCGGAACCGAACGAGTCCCTTTCTGCCGCCGCCAGCCGTATGCGTGAGCACAGCATCGGCTCGGTGGTAGTGGTGGAGCACAGCCGCCCCGTCGGCATCCTCACCGAGCGCGACCTGCTGCGCGCCGCCGCGGCGTCGGCCGATCCGTCGGGCGCGACCGTCGGCGACTGGATGGCACGCAACCCCGACACGGTGGACGCCGACGCATCGATCGACGAGGCCTGGCATCAGCTCGCCGACCGCGGCTACCGCCACATTCCCGTCACCGTGGGTGACGAGCTCAAGGGCATCATCTCGATGCGCGACATCATGGCGCTCGCGCAACTCCGTCCGGCCGACGAACTCGCAGTGATGGCGCCGCCAGGGTTGAAGGGCGTGGTCGTCGCGGAAACGCAGCTAGGCGACGTGCGCGGCGACGAGGGCTTCTACCACTACCGCCAGTACGCGGCCCCCGAGCTCGCCGCCAAGCGCAGCTTCGAAGACGTGTGGCAATTGCAGATCGACGGTGACTTGCCGAGAGACGCAGCAGAAGCGGGGGCGTTCGCCGCCGAAATTACTCCGCTGCGCCACCTGCCTCAGACCGTGCTTGACGTGATGCCGGCGATCGTCCAGACCGTGCCGACGCCGGTCGCCGCGCTGCGGACCGCCATCTCGCTGCTGGCCGGCGCCGACGACCTGCCGGCGTCACTGGACGTCGACCGCGCCGAGTTGCGCGCCGAAGCGCTACGCATCAGCGCGGCGGTCCCCACGCTCATCGCCGCCATCCACCGGCTGCGCAACGACCTCGACGTCATCGCCCCGCGCGACGACCTCGGCTATGCCGCCAACTACCTGTGGATGATCCACGGCGTGGAAGAGGAGCGCGACTTCGTGCGCGCCATCGAGCAGTACATGATCCTCGGCCTCGACCACGGCTTCAACGCGTCGACGTTCGTGGCCCGCGCCGTCATCTCGACCGGCGCCGACCTCGGTGCCGCTGTCGTCGCCGCGCTCGGTTCGCTGTCCGGCCCGCTGCACGGCGGCGCGCCGAGTCGCTCGCTCGACACGCTTGACGCCATCGGCGAACCGGAGAACACCGCGGCGTGGGTGCGCGACCGCGTGGCATCGGGTCAGCGCATCATGGGCTTCGGTCATCCCGTCTACCGGACGGAAGACCCGCGCTCGATCATGTTGCGCGGGATCGCGCAGGAACTCGGTGGCGACATCGTCGACTTCGCGGTGCAGGTCGAAGCCGAAGTCGAAAAGACCCTCGCCGAGCTCAAGCCCGACCGCGTCCTGCGCACCAACATCGAGTGGTACGCGGCCGTCACGATGGACCGATGCGGTTTCCCGCGCGACCTGTTCACCCCGACGTTCGCCGCCGCCCGCGTCATCGGCTGGTGCGCCCACGCCCTCGAGCAGCACGCCGACAACCGCATCATCCGCCCGTCGTCCCGCTACATCGGCCCCCCGCCGCCCCAACCGGTGCCGTAGATCTAGGCCGAGTGAGCGTCGCGGAGTTCGCGCTTGAGGACTTTGCCGGTGGCGTTGCGGGGGAGTGACTCGGCGCGGATTTCTACGACGGCGGGCACCTTGAACGCCGCGAGACGCTCCGCCACCCACTCGCGCAGGTCATCGGCGGTCGCCGTGGCTCCGTCGTGCAGGCGCACGAACGCGCCGACTATCTCGCCGTACTTGGCGTCGGCGAGTCCGACGATTGCGGCTTCCGACACGTCGGGGTGTTCGTACAGCACGCCTTCGATTTCCGCCGCGTAGATGTTCTCGCCGCCGCGGATGATGACGTCCTTGAGGCGGTCGACGACGTACAGGTACCCGTCCTCGTCGAGGCGGCCGACGTCACCGGTGTGGAACCAGCCGTCGACGATCGCCGCGGCCGTTGCCTCCGGCAGGTTGAAGTAGCCCTTGAAGACGGTCGGGCCCTTGATGCAGATCTCACCGGTTTCGCCGACGGCGACTTCGTTGTCGTCCTCGTCGACGATCTTGACTTCCATGACGGGCGACGCCGGCTTACCGACGCTGTCGGGACGCGAGACGTAGTTCGCGCCGCCGTTACTGACGGCCGCGCCCGATGTCTCCGTGAGGCCGTAACCGTTGCCCGGCGACGCGCCGACTTGTTTGTCGATTCGCTTGACCAACTCCGGTGGCACCAGCGTGGCGCCCGACGCGACGCTCGACACCGACCCGAGGTCGCGGCCCTGCCGTTTGGCTTCGTCGAGCAACTCGAACATGGTCGTCGGCACACCGGCCATGATCGTGATCTGCTCCGACTCGATGAGGTCGAGCACCTGCTGCGTGTCCCATTTGTAGATGAGCACGATCTTGCCGCCGGCCATCGTCAGCGGCGCCAACGTCGACTGCAATCCGCCGACGTGGAACAGCGGGAACGTCAGCACCGTCGCCGCTTGCGGCGGTGGTCCGCTGGTCGTCGCGGACGACGCGTCGCCGGCGCCGGCGGCCTCGAGCGCGCCGTACATCGCGTTCATGACGTGCGCGCAGAAGTTGCGGTGCGTTCCCACCGCGCCCTTCGGTTTGCCGGTCGTACCCGACGTGTAGAGGATCGTCGCGTCGTCCTCGGGGTCGATCTCGACATCCGGCAGCGCCGCCGTGGGGAAGCCCTCGACGCTGGTGAACACGTGCTCGACGGCCGTGTCGGCGAGGAACTCCTTCACCCGCTCGAGTCGTTCGTCATCGGCGACGAGCACGCGCGCCCCGGAGTCACTCAGCCCGTACGCCAGCTCGGGCCCCGTCCACCACGCGTTGAGCGGCACGACCACCGCGCCGATCGACGCCGCCGCCCAGAACGCCAGCGGGAACTCGGGCAGGTTGCGCATGGCGATGGCGACGCGGTCGCCCTTCGTCACACCGAGTGAGGCGAGGTGCGCGCCGAACGCGCTGGCGATTTCCTGTGCCTGCGCGTACGTGTACCGGCGGTCTTCGTAGACGAGGTACGTCGCGGCGCCGTGAATGCCCGCGAGTTGCCACAGTGCGCGGATCGACGGCGGCGCGTTCTTGAAGACCTTGATCTTCTGACCGCGAATGTCGACCTCTTCGATCTCGAACATCGGGTTGTCCGGCATGCGGGCGACCTTACCGACTAAGAAGCAGGCTGATTCGGGGGGATCGATGAACGCCGTAAAGCGCTGGATTGAAGAATGGCGGCCCTCGGCCGTGACGTTGGGGGCGCCCGTTTACCCACTGCTCGTGCTGTTCGGGCTCAACGCCGTCGACGAGTTGGACCGCGCCGCGTTCAGCGTGTTGCTACCCGACATCCGCGACCACTTTCACCTCCACAACGCGCAGGCGTTGGCGATCGTGTCGGTCACCACCATCCTCGTGTTGCTCATCGAGGTGCCGTTGTCGTTCTACGTCGACCGTGGCAATCGCGTGCGCATCGCCGCCATCGGCGCGTTCATTTGGGCGTTCTTCTCCTTCGGGACGGGCCTTGCTATTTCCGTAGCGATGTTGGTGGCGATGCGCGTCGGCGCTGGTGGCGGTCGCGCCGTGGTGACGCCAACGCACTCGTCGCTGCTGTCGGACTACTACGCGCCCCAGGCGCGAGTGAAGACGTTCTCGTTCCACCGCCAGGCGAACTCGCTCGGGCTCATCGTCGGGCCGGCCATCGGCGGCATCCTCGGCCAAGCGTTCGGCTGGCGCCTGCCGTTCTTCGTGTTCGCGTTCCCGACGCTCGTGTTCGTCGCGCTGGCGCTGCGCATGGAAGAGCCACCGCGCGGGTTGCAGGAACACTTCGCCGCCGGCGGAACCGCCGAAGACCACGTCGAGCCGCCGAAGGTGCGCGTGCGCGACACCGTCAAGACGCTGTACCGCATCCGCACCATCCGGCGGATCTGGGCCGCGGTGCCGTTCCTCAGCATCGCCCTCGTCGGCGTCGCCGCCTTGTTGTCGCTCGTCTACCGCGACGTCTTCCACGTGCACGCCGCGGGCCGCGGCCTGATCGCCGCGGCGATCGAACCGCTGCAGATCGTGGGCGTGTTCGTGGCGATCCCGTGGGTCTCGCGCAAGGCGATCGAAGAGCCCGGGTTCCTGTTGCGGTTCGTCGCCATCACCGGAGTGATCAACGGATTTGTCCTCGCAGCGCTGGCGTACTCGCCGAACCTCGGCGTCGCCATCGTGTGCAACATGTTCCTGTCGGGTTCGATCGGCACGTTGGCGCCGGCGTTCTTCGCCATGATCTCGATCGTGTCGCCGCCGAACATGCGCGCCGTCACGTTCAGTTCGATCACGGTCGTCGGGATTCCCGGCATCGCCATCTTCTTGCCGCTCATCGGCGCGTTGTCGGACTCGATCGGCATTCGTCCCGCGATGTTGCTGCTGATCCCGACGCTGCTCGCGGCCGGGTTCATCCTCGCCTCGGCGCGCAAGTTCGTCGCCGACGACGTCGCCGCCAACTTCGGCATGATGACCGCGGCCGACGCCGCGGCCATCACGCTCGACTAGTCGCTTAGCAATCCGGGCCGATCAGGTCGCCCACCGTGCCGCCGCGAGCGAGGATGCGCTCGTGCGGCTCGTCGAAGTGCCAGCGGTGGCCCTCGAGGTCCGTCGCCTCGTAGCGCCGCGACCCGTAGTACGCGTCCTCGAGTTCCATCGTGATCGTCGCGCCCTCGGCGACGGCGTGCGCGTAGTGCGCGTCGATGTCGTCGACGTCGACGTTGATCATCACTGAAGCACTGCCCGCGTCCATCGGGCTGACGATGCGGTGGATGTCCTCGTTCGAGTGGCCGATCATCACAAGCCCGGTGCCGAACTGCAGCCACGCCAGCATGTGGTCGTCCGGGGACGTACCGCCGACGCGCGCCTCGCGCCTCTCGGCGAACCCGAAGACCCGCGTGAGGTACTCCAAGGCCGCGAACTCGTCGCGGTAGGCCAAGCGCGGGTACATGCGCGGTACTTCTTCGGTCTGCATGGTGTTGGTGCCGACGATTGCCGTCATGAGTCGTTCCTTCTGTCGTTTGAACACGTCTGCGTGTGTAAGGAGTTCGCCGCGGACCGACGCCAGTTCGCGCAATCTTCCGCGCGCCCGGTTCAGGCGCGACCGCACCGTGCCGACGGGTACCGAAAGCGCGGCGGCGATGTCGTCATAACTGAGGCCCTCCCAGGCCGCGAGGAGCAACGCGTCGCGCTCGGCGTCGGGCAGCGCATTGACGGCGTCGCGCACCTCCGGCAGCAGCGCCGCGGCGTCGATC
>JBEEFR010000126.1:0-7509 GCA_041166285.1 Actinomycetota bacterium
TATCCCCGACGACGGCCCGTTCGGGGAGGACGACGTGCGCCGGGTGCGCGACCTGCCGACGGTGTTCCGCGCCGACGACGCCGGCGACGTGCTGCCCGTCAAGCGGTTCATCGACCGCTCCTTCGCCCCACGCGCCGTGGCAGTCACGATCGGTCACGCGACGCTCGGCCCGATCGGTCTGCTGATGATCGGGCTCGGCTCGAAGGACGCGCCCGCCGAAGCCGTGCTGGCGACGGTGCGCTCACTCGTGCCGTCGCTCACCCGCGTCGCCCGCTCGCTGATGCTCGCCGAAGAAGAGGAGACCTCAGCGCGCAGTCGCGCGGAGCTGGACGCGATGCGCGCCGACTTCTCGCACTTCCTGCGCAACGACATGCGCGAACAAGTCGCGGCGATCCGTAGCGCGGTGAACGTGTTGTCGGACAACAACATCGAGCTGGGCGATAGCTGGCGGGAGCGGCTGATGGCGAACCTCACCAGCAGCGTCGACTCACTCGAGCAAGTCGTCGGAGACGTCGCGCTCGCCGGCCTCGTGGTCGACGGTCGCTACCCCTGCGAGCTGCGCGAGATGAACGACCTCGGGCGCGTCATTCGTGCGACGGTGGATCAACAGCAGGCGAGCGTCGCTCAGCCGATCAACGTCGTCATCGGAGAACTGCCGAGCATCCGCGGCGACGCGGCTCGCCTTTCGCTGGCGCTCACGCACCTGCTGTCGAACGCCGCGAAGTTCTCGCCGCCGAACGAGGCGATCGCGGTGACGGCGACGAGTGACCCCGGCACCCACCGCGTCCGCATCACGGTGCGCGATCGCGGGATCGGTATCGCACCGGAGGACCAGCCGTTGATCTTCCGGCGGTTCGCGCGTTTCGCCCGTTCCGCTGACGGCGCTCGCGCCGAAGGCTCGGGGCTCGGGCTGTACATCGCGCAAGGGATCATCGAAAGCCACGGCGGACGGATCTCGGTGACGAGCCAGCCCGGCGAAGGATCGGTGTTCCACATCGAGCTGCCCGCGACGGTGCCGCTGCACGCGTCGAGCGCGAGCTGATCGCGAAGCGCCTATATCGTTGCCGCCGTGTCCCCAAGCGTCCGCGGCCGGCTGCACGCGATCTCAGTCAACAGCCGACGCCGCGCTGCGGCGGCCACGATCCTGCTCGGTCGCGATCGGCCGCGCGCGTGGGACCGGCCCGTCTCGTGGCTCTATTACAGCCTGGCGGCGCGCGAGTGGTCCGAGAAGGCGGTTGACGAGAACCATCTCGTCGCCTTCGAAGACGGCTTGTCGCACTGTGTCGCGCCGAAGCGGGCGGTCGACGTCGGCACCGGCGGCGGCGCCAGCGCTGCCGCCATCGCCCGCCGTTTCCCCGACGCCCAAGTCGAAGGGATCGACAACTCCAAGGCGATGCTGCGTCATGCGCAGCGGCTGCACCACGAACCGAATCTGACGTTCCGCCGCGCGGTGATCTCCGCCCTGCCCTATCCCGACGGTTCGATCGACCTCGTGACGATGTTGAACTCGGCGCTCGACATCGACGAGGCGGCGCGGGTCCTCTCCGACGAAGGCCAGATCCTGATGGCGTGGAGCGTGAGCACGAGCGGCACTACGGGGTCCGAGGGCATGTGGCTGGCGCGTTGTGCGCAGGCGGGATTCACGCTGGTCGAAGAGGGCCGCGCCGAACCCGGACGCTGGGAGCTGCTCGGCCGACAGCGTCGTGGGTGAGCCCGACGACGTCTATCGGCCGGTCGGGTCGTCGCTCGAACTCGCGCACTCGCTGACAACGGCCGACGTCGCCGCGCTCCCCGGATTCGGCAAGACGACGTTCGCGGTCGACGGGGCACGAACGCTCGACGATGCCGTTGCGGTCGCACCCGGATTCGCGGCGCTCGGCTTGCGCCACATCGCCGACTGCTACTTCCTCGGCATGCACGCCGGCTTCGGCCTGAGCAATTTCGCCGAGCCGACACCGTTCCTCCTGCTGCTGCGCCAGTTCGCCGACGACGTGTACGACGCAATCCGCGACGCCGCGGGCGCGGCATTGCTCGTCGACACGTCCGAGACGAACGCCGCGGTAGCGGCGGTGCTGCAATCCCTGTATCCCGAGGTGTTCGCTTCCGACGCCACGCACGCTGCCGCCCCAATCGCGGGCGAGCGATCTGAGACGACGCCCGCACCCGTCATCGTCGCTGGTTGCCCGCGCAGCGGCACGACCTGGCTGCAGCGACTGCTCCAGTCGCACCCTTCGCTCGCGGGTCCCGACGGCGAGACGACGCTGTTCCTCAGCTTCACCGACTTGTTCGCCAACGAACGACTGGCGGCGCTCGTCGATCGCGACGCCCTCGTGGCCGCGGTGCGCCGGTTCGGCTCCGCGTTGTTCGAGCGCTTTCACGCCGACCGCGCACCGGACGCGCTGCGAATCGTCGAGAAAACCCCCGGCAACGTCGAGCATCTCGATCTGATCGCCGAGCTCTTCCCTGACGCTTCGATCATCGGCATTTACCGCGACGGCCGCGACGTCGTGGAGTCGCTTTTGTCGGTCCCCTTCGGCACCGACGATCCCGTCGTCGCCGCGAAAGGCTGGGCGAGGTCGATGCGCGCGCTGCAAGCCTTCGCCGCGAAGTCGAACCGCATACGCGTCGTGCGGTACGAAGAGCTACGCGCAGAACCGGTTGCGCACGTGACGGAGTTGTTGCGCTGGCTCGGATTACCCGCCGACGACGACGTACGCGCCATCCTCGAGGCACAGGCCCCGACGCCGGTGAGCCAGCACAAGGTCCGTGCGGCGCGCCTGTCGCCGCGAGCCGAGCGTGCCGTGTATCGCTTCGGCGGCGACTTGCTGGTCGCGTTCGGTTACGCGACGGCTGGCGAGGTGCGCGCCGTCAAGCGCCGGCCCGGGTACGCCGTGGATCTCGCGCGCCGCCGGGCGGCGCGGCTGTTAATGCGGAACCGGTGACGCCACTCTGCGCTTCAAACGCAGGAACGGCTGCTCGATCAACACCCACGACAACGTCACCGCGACGGCCATGATCACCGCGGCACTGAAGGCGAGGACGACGCGGCTGTGCGTGTGGCCCTCGAGCGCGTGCGCCGCGATCCGCAGCGCCAAGCCGTGCCACAGGTACAGCCCGTAGGAAACCTTGCCGATCGTGCGCAACGGCGACCACTCCATCGGCCCGACGAGCGGTGACTCGCGCAGCACGATCGCGAGGATGATCACCCCAGCGGCCGCCGAGATCAGCGTGAAGCCGCCGTCGAAGACGAAGTCGCCCGACTTCACGAACAGCGCGACGAACACGAGGAACGCGGCGCTGACGACCGCAGCCTGACTCAGCCAGCGCGTCGGCACGAGGTCCCAGCGCCACAAGAACGCGCACAGCGCGCCGATCAGCAGCCCGTCGGCGCGCGCATCGGGTCGCATGTAGGCCGCGGGATACCCGCTGCCCCAGTTCCATATGGCGAGGCGTATGAGCGCCGAGGCGACGATGCCGGCGCCGATCGTCCACAACACGGCGTTGCGCGTGCGCGCCTGGCGCAACACCCCGAGCACGAGCAGCGCCGGCCAGATCAAATAGAACTGCTCTTCGATCGCCAACGACCACGTCATGCCGATGCCCGACGTGATCATCGCCTTGATCTTGTAGATCTGCGCGAAGTTGGCGACGTACAGCACAACCGCCGCGACTTCTTTCGCTTCGGTGCGCATCGAGCCGCCCGTCCACAACGTGTAGACGGTGTGGGCGACGAGCACGGTGTACAGCGCAGGCAGCAGCCGCAAGCCGCGCCGCGCGTAGAACTTCTTGAAGCCGACCCCACCCGTGCCCGCCTTCTCGCCTACGAGTAGCGTCGTGATGAGAAAGCCGCTGAGCACGAAGAAGATGTCGACGCCGGCGTAGCCGCCCGGCAGCAGGCCGCCGGGGCGCTTGTCCGACCAGATCGAGCCGAAGTGCAGGCCGATCACGAACAGGACGGCCACGGCGCGGATGCCGTCGAGTCCGGGAACGTGATGGAAACGCCGAGCGCCGTCCGCGTCGAGCTTTTCGAGCCCGAGCGTTTGGGTCATGAGAGCCGGCTCGTCCACGCGCTGTGGTCCCGGTGGACCGCCAGCCAGTTGGAGTCGCGGAACGTCTCGAGCGCCATGTCGTAGGGCATGAACTCGACGCCGTTGGGCTCGATGCGTCCGACCGTGAAGCCGAACGACGTCATCTGTTCGTAGAAGTCGCGCAGCAAATACTTGGTGAGGATGCACACGCGGCCGTACTCGTATTGGACTGCTCCGATGGCGCCGTCGCGGAAGGCCTTGGCGAAGCCGTCGATGACGCTGGGCTCGGCGCCCTCGACGTCGAGCTTGAGGAAGTCGACGTGATCGACGCCCGCCTCGGCCATGTAGGCGTCACCGGTCGACACCGGCGCCTCGATCGCCGTTGACTCCGCGTCGTGCGGGTAGTCGGTGATCGTCGTCAGCGCGGGATGGTCCGGGTAGTGATGAATCGTGATCGTCCCCGGCGCGGAACTCAGGCCGAAGGCGTTGACGCGCACGCGGGCGTCTCCCTCGTAGCGCTTGGCGACGCCGGCCGCGGTCGTCGGTGAGATCTCGAAGGCATGGACCGAGCGCGCTCCGGCTGCGAGCGCGCGCGCCGTCCACTCGCCGACGTTCGCCCCGACGTCGAAGACGACGCCGAGGTCGGGGCCGAGGACGTCGAGGACACGCGCTTCGCCGTTGTTCGAGATGTCGCGCAGTACCGCCGGGCTGCCTTCGAAGCCGCGTAGCAATGCGCGCGCTGCTCGCACCGCGGTCTTCACCGCCGGGTTCGATCGGCGCGTGCCGACGCGTTGGATTAGCGCTTGCATCCGGGAACCGACACCCACTGGCACGCCGCGCTTTCTAACACCAACTAGAGCACCAACCGGCGGTATCGGATCGACCCACGCCACAGGCTCAACGCCATCGCACCGTCGCCGATCACCAACGGCACCAGACGGGTGGCCCAGCCGCGCAAGCCGCGGCGCCGTCGCGGTGCGAGCTTCCACGCGTAGGGGACCACGCCGACGAGGGGGACCCACGTTCGCGACACCCCCGCGCCGACCACGCTGAGTACGCCGAGGTCGAATGCCGCCGTGCGCGAGGTCAGGAACACCCGCAGGAACAGCGAGTCGCGCACCTCGGGGACGCTGGCCACGAGCGCGGGGAAAATCGAGGTGCCGTTCATCACCTTGAGCCACTTGCGATAGCTGCGCGGCTCGATCCGGTGTTCGACGACCGCGTCGGCGTCGAATACGAGCTCGCTGCGCGTCGCTCGCAGGATGTCGCGCCCGAGCATCGTGTCTTCACCGCCGAAAGGCTTGCCGTTGAAGCGGTACGACGGCAGCGGCCGGAACCCGCCCGCAGCCACGACGTCCTCGCGTCGATAGGCGACGTTGCACGTTTCGAACAGTTCCGTGGGGCGCCGGATTGTCATCGTGTGGTCCCACGGGCCGCGCGGGACGCCCGCTTCGGGTTCGGTGCGCCCCTGAATCACCCGCGCGCCGCTTTGGAGGCCCTCGAGCATGCGGCGCGCCCACTGCGGATGGGGGAGGCAGTCGTCGTCGGTGAAGGCCAGCAGCGGTGCGCGCGCCAGTTGTACGGCGGCGTTGCGGCCCGGCGCCGGGCCGTGATTGTCCTCGATGCGCGCCGCGCACATGGCGACGCGCGTCACCTTGACGTGGTCCACCAGAGTCGCCCACGTGGAGTCGCCCGAGCCGTTGTCCACGATGATCACTTCGATGCGTTCGCGCGCCTCTTGCGCCTCGAACGCGGCGAGCAAACCCGGCAGATAGTGGGGACGGCGGTACGTCGACACGACGACGCTCAACTCGGGCTGCGCCGTTGACCAAGGCGCGCTCGTGGCGATGTCGACGACGGTATCGGCCGCGCCGACGCGGTCAGCAGCCATGCCTACAGCGCCCCGGCCCACGCAGGGTAAACGAGCTCACGTATGCATTCTCGCGGCCGGCGGACGGTAACTTCATCCCGGCATGCGTCGTATCCCGTCGTTTTCCGTTTCCGTCAAAGCGTGGCGCGAGGTCGGGGAGTTCGTTCACATCGGTCGCGTCCGCGTCGTCGTCCTCGCGTTCCTCGGGATGATCGTCGGCATCAGCGAGTCCGCATTCCTGGCGATTTTGGCGAGCGTCGGCATTTCGATCGCGGGCCAGGGCAACTCCTCGGTGGTGAAGCTCCCGCTGGTTTCGCTGACCGGGCTGTCGATTCCGGCGCTGCTGGAGCTCGGCGCCGGCCTGGCGCTGGCGACGATGTGCGTGCAGTTCTTCATCACGGTGCAGTTGTCGAGAATCACCGCGCAGGTGAACACGCTCATGCGCCGGGAGATCTATCGCGAGTTCTCGCACGCCAGCTGGCGCACGCAGCGCTCCGAGGTCGAGAGCGCGTTCGTGAACTTCATCGTGTTCCACGTCACGCGCGCCAGTGGACTCGTCACGGCGATCATCAGCCAGTTCACGTCGCTGGCGACGCTCGCCGTTTTCCTGGTCGTGGCGTTGCTGATGGCACCGGGGATCGCGCTGGTGGTCATCGTCCTCGGCGCTCTGCTGTGGGTGGGCTTCCTGCCCGTGCGCCGCATTACCCGTGACGCCGGCGAGGAGTCGAAGAGCGCGACGCGCAAGCTGTTCCGCACCTTTGTCGACGCCATCTCGGCGAGCCGGGAGATCAAGGCCTACGGCGTCGAGGATCCGATCCGCGAGCGCATCGACGAGGAGATCAACGACCTCGAGCGTCCCGCGTTCCGCGTGCGGGTCGCGTCCGGCTTCGTGCCCGTCTTGTACCAACGCCTGGTGTTCATGATCCTGCTTGGCGGCGTCGCGCTGGTGTACGTCCTCGACATCAAGGACGTGGGCTCCATCGGCGGCGCGTTGTTGATCGTGCTGCGCGCCATGCAGCAAGCGCAGAGCGTTCAGGCCGCCGACCCCGTCATCGCCGAGGCGCGGCCGTGGCTGGCCGAGCTCAAGGAAGGCCGCGACCGCTACACGGCCGGGCGTATGCGCGTCGGCGACGCCGTCCTCGACGGCCTCGAGGAGATCGAGCTCGAAAACGTCGGGTACTCGTACGGCGAGGACGGCCAGGCGCTGGCGCTCGACGGCGTCAGCTTCAAGGCGCGCCGCGGCCAGCTCATCGGTGTGATCGGCCCGTCGGGCAGCGGCAAGTCGACGCTTTCGGAGGTGTTGGTGCGCCTCGACTCGCCGACGTTCGGCTCGTACCGCGTCAACGGCCGGCCGGCGTCGGACTACGACCGGGAGTCGTGGACGCGCCAAGTCGTGCTCGTGCCCCAGCTCGGCCACCTCATCACCGCGTCGGTCGAGGAAAACATCAAGTTCCTGCGGGAAGGCGTCACGGAAGCGGACGTGCGGAGCGCGGCGGACCAAGCGAATCTCACCGCGGACGTCCTCGAGTTCGAGGAAGGGTTCGACACGAAAGTCGGCGAACGCGGCAACCGCGGCCTGTCGGGCGGTCAACGGCAGCGCCTGACGATCGC